>JAZSPF010000163.1:0-42355 GCA_045537315.1 Acutalibacteraceae bacterium | reverse complement strand
ATGATGCTATGCTTCTTGCTCTCGAGGAGAAACAGATTGAGCCTATAATTTTCTGAAATAAATGAAACCCCACCGCTTGTCGGTGGGGTTATCTGAGGTTAGAAGTAAAACGGGAAACAGAATTCACATTTTGCTGAAAATGTCTTTTATTTCCGAAGCTCTGCCGCAGGTCATTTTGCCTTCAGGACAAGCACCGTGGACATAACAGCTGGGGCCGTAAAGCGAGAAAAGATCGGGTGAAATCTTGCGAAGCTTTTTAAGAAAATCATTTGCAAATGCCTGAATTTCCCACTGTGCTCTTGTGCATGAACGCAATCTGAAGAAGAGGAGCATCTCTCTCGCGTTCATTGTTGTTACAATATCAACTGTGTTACCGCTGAGCACACAGTAAATAAGTACATTATCGTCATAACCCTTTTCTTTCAGTTCGTTATAAAGCTCAAACATATCATCGAACGCTTCGTCGTAAATTAAGGAAGCCTTGTCATCTAATGTTTCGGGACCGACATAGGAATCTCTGTCAGCTTTAATGAGATTGGGAATACATATATTCTGAATTCTGTGCCTTGCAAAGTGTGTCAGACATGCAAGTGAAACCTTATTGAATTTAACTGTGCAGTTATAGCTTTCAAGTGCTCTGGGTCTTGATGACTTTGTAAGCTTAGCAAGAATCGATTTAATATTATTTTTATCTGCGAGGATTCCGTTGATTGCCGCAGGGGAGTAGCCTGCCTCGATGAGGGCGCAGCGTGCTATGTTTTCTTCACCGTCAGGTGTATATGAGAGAATTTCACAGAGCTCATATGATGAGGTGTCATTATCATAGTCAAAGCCGTAATCAAGCTCATCGTTGTATTTCTGTCCCTTAAGCTCAAAATCAATGAAAAGACCGGGAGCGATTTCCCTGCACTGCTCAAGAAGCGACAGGCCGATTTCATAGATTTCCTTAATTTTGCTGCCTCTGCCGTAAAGCATTGCATTGAGCACATTAATAAGCTCTCTGCCGCCCAGGGAGCAGAAGAAATTTGAATAGAAGCAGTAGGGCAGCACAAAACGGGCATCCTCCTTAGGTATTCCCATTTCGGTGAGTGAAGAATATGCTGCGAAAAGCTTATCCATCACGGCAGTGTACCTTGCTTTGTCTTCGTCACACTTAAATTCGGGCACAAGATATCCGCAGTCTGAAAAGTCAACATATCGTCTTGACTTAACGGTGAAGGAAGCGAGTCTGAATTCAATCATAAACTGCTCAACAACAACGCTGACATTCTCAAAGGCAAGGTTAAAGAAAATGTGCTCAATGGTTGAAGTGTGACCTGATTTTGTCACCTTGCCTATGAGCTTTGTGTTCTTTTCTTCATCATGGCTTCTTTCGAATATTTCCAGAGCAGTTCCGCTTTGAGTGGAAATTCTGCCCGAAGCGGCACAGACCTCCTGCTTTACGTCGGAACAGCCTATTACAAAAGCACCGTATTTGTTCATATCAATTATCTCCTATATTTTTCTTCCTTCTTATTGTAATAAAATAACTCTGATTTGTCAAATAAAACTTTTCTGAGGCTGCACGAGGCAAATATTGGGAAAAAGTAAGAAAATTTTAAGGAAAAAACATTGATATATTTATCATTTGTTGTTATAATTACAAAGAATATAATAATAGGGGTAATGTGGCAATGATTAAAAGAAACAGCGAAATGAAAGTCAGTTTAAGAGAAAATATGCGTGGCGGTGACGGTACTGTTAAAATCACAGATATACTTAACGCAGGTGAATATAAAGGTAAGAGCCGTCTTTTAGGTGTTATCACGCTTGAAAAAGGATGCAGCATCGGTGCCCACATACACGAAAACGAAGAAGAAGTTTTCTACATTATTGAAGGTACTGCCACATATAACGACAACGGCAAGGAAGAAACTCTCAATGCAGGTGACAGTTGTGTCTGCCTTGGCGGTGAAACACACTCAATTGCCAATAAATGCGATGAAACTCTCAGACTTTTCGCAGTTATTATGACATACTGAGGTGACTTATGGGCAAAATGATTGTTATTGACGGCCTTGACGGAAGCGGCAAGGCAACACAGGCTGAGATGCTGAAAAATTATCTCAGTTCCAAAGGCTCGGAAACATATACCCTTGACCTGCCTTTTTATTCAGACCCATCAAGTACCCTTGTAAAAATGTATCTTGGCGGTGAGCTTGGCGATAATCCGTCTGATGTGAACGCTTATGCGGCATCAACCTTTTATGCCGCCGACAGATACGCAAGCTATAAAAAGCATTGGCAAAAAGAATATGAAAGCGACAAGATTGTTGTAGCAAACAGATATACAACCTCAAATGCATGTCATCAGATGACAAAGCTGCCAAAAGAGCAGTGGGATGAATATCTTGGTTGGCTTTTTGAGTTTGAATACGGCAAGCTTGGCATACCGGAACCTGACTGTGTTATTTTCCTTGATATGCCCGTAGAGATTTCACAGAAACTGTTGTTAAAACGCTATAAAGGTGACGAAAATAAAAAAGATGTGCATGAAAGAGATGTTCAGTATCTTTTCTCGTGCCACGAAGCCGCAGTATATGCCGCCGAGAAATTAGGCTGGCACAGAGTTGTTTGCGGCAAAGACGGTGAGCCGCTTACAGTTGATGAGATTTCCGCTGAGGTTTGCCGCATAGCAGAAAGGGAACTTTTTAGTAATGACTGAACTACACAAAGTTAGACTCGAAGATAAAAAATGGATAGATGACATTCTCTCTGAGGTGCCGTTTTTCACCTGTGAATATCCTTTCGGAAACATATTTTCCTACAGCGCGAAAATGCTTATTGAGGTCGCCGAGATTGAAGGTTGTCTCGTTACAAAATGCACGCAGGATGACTATATTATGTACTGCTGCCCCATAGGCAATGGTGATATGAAAAAAGCCGTAGAGTTTGTTTTAAGCGATGCGAAAAAAGACGGAAGAAAATTTAAAATGTTCGGCATTTCCCCGGACTCTGCCGACTTTATAAGCAAAGAATTCGGTGGCGTGTTTGACATTTCGCTTCAGCGTGACGCATTTGATTATATTTATCTTAGCGAAGATTTAATAAATCTCAGTGGCAAAAAATATCAGCCTAAAAGAAACCACATCTCCTTTTTTATGAGAAATAACAATTGGAGCTATGAGAGAATAACAAGAGAGAACATTCCCGAATGTCTTGAAATGAGCAGACTATGGCTTGAAGGCGCTCTGGAAGAATATAAAGACGACCTTGAGGCTGAGCTGAAAATAATAGAGAAAGTCTTTGATAATTACGATGAACTCGGTTATGTGGGCGGACTTCTCAGAGCTGATGGCAGGGTTATAGCCTATACAATGGGCGAAAAGATGACTGATGAAATGTTCTGCGTTCATATCGAAAAGGCATTTTCCGATATAAGGGGAGCATATCCCATGATAAATCAGCAGTTTGTTAAAAACGAGCTGTCACAGTATAAATACATCAACCGCGAGGATGACACGGGTGCTGAAAACTTAAGGAAAGCAAAGCTCAGTTACCATCCTGCGATCCTTGCAGAAAAATATGAGGCTAAGCTGAAAAATGCTCATTAAATCAGATGAAAAATACATTCCGTCACTCATAAAGCTCTGGCATGAGGTTTTCGGTGATGATGAGGAATATATAAAGCTCTTTTTCAAAGAAACTTATTTTGACAGTGAGTGTTTCGGTGAAATTATCGACGGCGAGGTTGTAAGTGCGCTTTATCTTTTAAAGTGCAATATAAAGTGCGACGGTAAAATTTATCAAGGAAGATATTTATATGCGGCGGCGACTTTGCCTTCTCACAGAGGCAAGGGTATTATGACAAGCCTTATCGACGAAGCAATCGGATATTGCGGATTAACGGGTCTTGATTTTATCGCCCTTGTGCCTGCAAGTGACAGCCTTTATGACTATTACTCAAGGTTTGCTTTTAAAGAAGCTATGTATAAATACAGATTTGCATTAAGCAATGAGTGTGTAACGCTCCGAGCTTACCGAGAGATTGAAAATGCTGATGAGTTTTACAAAATCAGAAGTTCAGCTGATGGTGTTCTCTTTTACGGAAAACCCGGTTCGGATTATGCTTTTGAATGTCTCGGATTTTCACACAATAAAATTATTTCAGTGGGTGAAGAAAGTTTCTATATAGATGGTGAAGAGTTATTTATCGGTGGTGATGAAGGCGCTGTCGCAAACTTTTTAAGCTCACTTCCGGGCAAAAATGTTATATATTCCAACAAGCCTTTGCTGAACGCTGAAAAGGTGAGAAACGGAATGCTTTATTGTTTCAACAATGAGCTTAAAAATAAAGAATTTTATATGAATATCGCATTGGACTAAGGAGATAAATTATGGTTTACTGTTTTCTTGCAGACGGCTTTGAGGAACTCGAAGCAATTGCACCTATTGATATTTTAAGACGCGCCGATATTGATGTTGTCACCGTTGGCGTTACAGGTGAAGTTGTAAACGGCAGGCACGGCATTAAAGTTACTTCGGATTGCAGCATTGATAATATTGAGCTTACGGATGAGCTTGAAGGCATAATCCTTCCCGGCGGACTTCCCGGTGCCACAAACCTTGAAGAAAGCAATAAAGTGCAAGCAGCAATAGATTTTGCTGCTGAAAAAGGCAAGTTCGTTTGCGCTATATGTGCCGCACCGCAGATACTCGGTCACAAGGGCCTGCTCAAAGGCAGAGAAGCTATTGCATATCCCGGCTTTGAAAAAGAACTTGTCGGTGCAAACATAAGTCATAGTTATGTGGCTGTTGACGGCAATTTCATCACTGCCAAGGGCGCAGGTGTTGCGGTTGATTTCGGTCTTGAAATTGTTGCCGCACTTAAAGGCAGAGAAGCGTCAGATAAAATCAAAGCGGCTATTCAATGCAGATGACAAAAGAAAAAGATATTTTAAGAAACATCTGCAAGCTTCACAGAGATGCAATTGACAATAAAACACAGCTCAGTAAAAATATATTCCGAGTTCTTCTTGAAACCGATGAATATAAAAACTGCGAAAGCATATTTCTTTATGCATCAATCGGCAGTGAAGTTAGCACTGATGAAATAATAAATAAAGCTTTTACTGACGGCAAGAGAGTTGCTTTTCCCAAGTGTATTGACAAAAAAGGAAATATGAAGTTTTATTATGTCAATTCTTCGAGTGAGCTGATGCCAGGATATTACGGCATCAAGACACCCCCGACACACACAGAAGCTTGTTTCGGTGACAAAAACACTCTTTGTATCGTGCCGGGACTCGCTTTCAGCTCTGACGGGTACCGTCTCGGGTACGGAAAAGGCTATTATGATCGCTTTTTAAGTGAGTTTAAAGGTGTAAGCATAGGCTTGTGCTATGAAGAGTGCCTAAGGGAGAATATTCCCACAGACGAGTACGATAAAAAAGTTAATTGCCTTATCACAGATAAGAGAATATATAAATTTACATAAAGGAGGAATAATATGGCTGATCGTTTCTATTCAGAGGGTTCAAAAAACAACGGAAGTGCAGGCAGCAGTTTCCCTACGGGCTCCTCAAAACCCGCATCCGTCAACCCTTACACCGCCAAGGCAAGTAAATCCTTAGGCGATTTCAGCGAAAATATTGATTCCAACACAGTCAGACCCGGTCAGGGTACTATGCAGACTCAGAAAAAATTTGAGGTGCATATCAACGATTTTGACGATTTTCTCGGTATGCCCGAGCAGCCTTCTGCACCTGCAGTGCCGAAGCCTCTTGAGCAGAGGAAGACCGCACCCGCTCAGGCACAAAGACCTGCTGCTCCTGTAAAAAGAACACCGGTACAAAAAGGTGCTTCGCAGAGTGCAAAAACTTCTCCCGATGCTAAAAAAATACCCGTAAACGGTGCAAAGTCTTCACCTGTTAAGAAACTGACAGGTCTTACTTCAATGGCTAAAAAGCCTGCGACAAATGTGCAGAAGCCTGCCGTGAAAAAGGAAAGTGCAGCCCAAGCAAAACCGACTCAGCAGAAAGCCGGCAAAGCTAAGGGTAGCACTGCACCCAAAAAGCGTCTTACTCCCGAACAGCAGGAGCGTCTGAGAGCAAAACGAAGATACAACTTCACCAAAGGCTTGCTCGCTGCCTGTGTGTGCATTTTCTTTATTGCTATTATGACTGTTACTGCTTCCACAATTGCTATGGAAACGTTAAATGACATTCTCGTAATTGATAAGGGTGACAACATATCTGCAAATGTAACCGTCGAGCAGGGCGATGAGTTTATTGATGTTTTCAACAAGCTTGAGCAGGCAGGTTTCATAAAGCAGAAGATGCTCTGTTATGTTTTCCTTATGTACAGAGAGTATCAGACGGTGGACTATCAGCCGGGCATTTATTATCTTGAGAGTAACGACGGACTCGAATATAACATTGAAACAATGATGGTCAAGCGTTCAGGATCAAAGGATACTGTACGCCTTACCTTCCCCGAGGGCTGGACTATTGCACAGATATTCGAGAAAATCGAAAAATATAATGTCTGCAGTGCAGATAAGCTTTATGCTAACCTCGATATGGTTGCCAAAGAATATGACTTTATAAAGAAAATCGATATGAAGTCGGGCAGATATCTTAAGGCAGAGGGCTATCTTTTCCCTGATACCTATGACTTCTTTATTGATGAAAGTCCTGCTTCAGTGCTTAAAAAGCTCTTTGCCAACTTTGAAAACAGATGGACAGGCGATTACACTGCAAGACTCAAAGAGCTTGGCATGACAATGGATGAGGTTATAAATATTGCTGCTATGATTCAGCGTGAAGCTAAAAACACCTCACAGATGAGTGTGATTTCAAGTGTTGTTCACAACAGACTCAAGAAGCCCTCCACCTTCCCCACTCTTGATATGAACTCCACAAAGGACTATATTACTTCTCTTAAACCCTATAAGCTGTTCAGTGATTTCTATTACGAGCTTTATCTCGGCACATATAACACCTACAGCGCTCAGGGACTTCCTCCCGGACCTATATGTAACCCGGGTGCGGCGGCAATCAAGGCTGCTCTTTACCCTGCACAGACGGATTACTACTTCTTTATGCACAGTCCGTCAGGTGAAATTTATCTTGCGAGAACTGCCGATGAGCATCAGGTCAACACTGAGCTTTATCTGTAAAAACGAGGTCAGACAATGTCAGAAATTATAAAAAAGCCTGAGCTTTTAGCACCCGCAGGTGATATGGAAAGACTGCAGGCGGCTGTTAAATACGGTGCCGATGCGGTTTATCTCGGCGGCAAGGTTTTCGGTATGAGAGCCGCACCGTCAAATTTCAGTGAAGAGGAATTGCCCAAAGCAGTTGCCTACTGTCACGGGCATGGCGTAAAGGTTTATCTTACCTGTAACGTACTGCCGAGAAATGATGAACTCAGTGAGCTTCCCGACTTTCTTATCAAAGCCGAAAAAGCAGGTGTTGATGCACTGATTATCTCTGATATCGGCGTTCTCGACTACGCTAAAAAATATGTGCCTGATATGGAAATTCACATTTCCACACAGTCGGGTATTGTAAACTACGCTACTGCAAATGCCTTTTACAACATGGGAGCCAGACGTATTGTAACTGCCCGTGAGCTTAAAATGACGGAATTGGCTGAAATCAGAAAAAATATTCCCGATGATATGGATATTGAATGTTTTGTTCACGGTGCTATGTGTGTGTCCTTTTCGGGCAGATGCCTTATTTCAAACTATCTTGTAAACAGAGATGCCAACCGCGGTGAGTGCGCTCAGCCCTGTCGCTGGAAATATGCTTTGATGGAAGAAAAACGTCAGGGGCAGTATTTCCCTATTGTTGAGGATGACGGCGGCACCTATATTATGAACTCAAAGGATATGTGCATGATTGAGCATATTCCCGAGATGGTTAAGGCTGGTATAACTTCATTTAAAATTGAGGGCAGAGCCAAGTCCGCTTATTATGTTTCAGCGGTTGTCAATGCTTACAGAAAGGCAATTGACGACTATTTCGAAAATCCTTCTGACGATTATGTCCCTGAGCAGTGGATACTTGACGAAATGCACAAGATAAGCTACAGAGATTACTGCACAGGCTTTTTCTACGGGGACCCTGCCGATGATGCAAACATCAGCTACAAGGGCGGATATAACCGTGAATGGGATGTAATGGCAATTGTGAAGCACTGGGAAAACGGTGTTGCATACTGTTCACAGAGAAACAGATTTTTTGAGGGTGATGAGTTAGAAGCGCTTGAAGTTGGAAAGCCGCCCTTTAAGTTAACCGCAAAGGGACTTCGCAATGCTGACGGTGAATCTATTGAAGCCACACAGCATCCTATGATGGATTTCTCTTTTGAGTGTGAAACTCCTCTTGAAGATGAAACAATACTTCGCAAAGCGAGAGCTGAAAAAGAGAGAGTAATAATTTAATTTTAACAGGCGGCAATTTTTACCTCCTGTTATTTTTTTCTCACTGCATATAATAAAATCGGTGATGAATTATGGATAAACCATTTGAAGAAAAATTAAAAGTAATGTCCCGTGAAAAATACGGAAAAAGTCTTGAAAGTCTCACGGGCGATGAGGTCTACGCTCTCATAGGTGAATATGTAAACGAAAAGTGCGATAACCATAAAAAGACAGACCAGAGCCGTAAGAGAGTTGCTTATTTTTCAATTGAGTATCTTATCGGCAGGCTCCTTGAGGCAAACCTCTATAACATGAGAAACATCGACCTTACTGAAAAGAGTCTTGAGGATACGGGTCACACTCTTGAGCAGCTCAGGGATATTGAAGACTATGCCTTCGGCAACGGCGGTCTCGGAAGACTGGCGGCTTGTTTCTTGGACTCTGCCGCAACCTGCGAAATACCTCTCGACGGCTACGGAATAAGATACAAATACGGTCTTTTCAAGCAGAAATTTGCTGAAGACGGTTCACAGAGAGAGTACCCTGATGATTGGCAGCAGTATGGCGACCCGTTTGGCGTTAAAAAAGAAAGAGACAGTGTGCAGATAGATTTTGCCGATTACTCTGTCAAGGCAGTGCCCTATGACTATCATATCATAGGCTATAATTTTAAGTGTATAAACACACTCAGGCTTTATGAATGTGCACCTGTTAATTGCCATGAAAGTGATGCTGAGAGGATTTATGAATATCTTTATCCTGATGACAGCACTTGGGAAGGCAAGCGGCTTCGGCTTCGTCAGCAGTACTTTTTGGTCAGTGCCTCACTGCAGAATATTGTAAACAGGTGCGGCCTTGAGGATATAGAAAACAAAATAAAAATTCAGCTTAATGACACGCATCCCGTGTTAGCAATTCCTGAATTTATAAATATATGCGTTAAACACCATATGGGTTTTGAAGAAGCTCTTAATAAGTGCAATAAAATTTTTGCTTATACCAATCACACGGTTATGCCAGAAGCACTTGAAGAATGGGACTGTGAGCTTATGCGTCAGACAATTCCTCAGGTTTACGGAATAATTCAGAAGATAAACGATACAGTGCGGTTTCAGCTTGAGAATTGTGAAGATATTGACTATGATAAATTTGCAATTGTAATTGACGGTAAAGTGAAAATGGCAAACCTTGCCTGCTGTGTATGCAGTGATATTAACGGTGTTGCCGCACTGCACACCGAAATACTCAAAGACCGAGTTCTTTCTCATTGGTACAAAATCTACCCCCATAAATTCAGCAACAAAACAAACGGCATAACTGTCAGACGCTGGCTCGGTCTATCAAATGTCAGCCTGACAAATTTCCTGCAAAAGCTGTGTGGCTGTGACATAATTGAAGAAATAGAAAAAATTGAAGAGCTGTTAAAGTTTAAAGATGACGAGGAAGTAATCAAACAGCTCAGTCAGATTAAGAAAGTCAATAAAGAAGCGCTGTGCCGTCACATAAAAGAAAAAGAAGGAGTGGAACTGGATCCGGAGAGTGTTTTCTTTGTTCAGGTCAAGCGAATACACGAATATAAAAGACAGATTCTGGGCATTTTCCTGGCAATACACTTTTATCTGCGTTTTAAAGAAGGCAAGAATAAAAGGCTCCCGAAGATGACTTTCATTTTCGGCGGAAAAGCGGCATCCTCATATAAGATAGCAAAATCAATAATCCGTTTTATCAATACTGTCGCTGATGTTATAAACAGCGATGAAACAGTGTCCGGAAAAATTAAGGTAGTTTTTTGTGAAAACTACAATGTAACCTATGCTCAGAAAATTATCCCTGCGGCTGATGTTTCAATGCAGCTATCCCTTGCAGGCACAGAGGCAAGCGGTACGGGTAATATGAAATTTATGCTCAACGGTGCAGTTACTCTCGGCACTTACGACGGAGCCAATATCGAAATATGCGAAAAAGCAGGGGAGGAAAACAACTATATTTTCGGTATGCGTGAAGATGAAGTAAGTACCCGCAAAGAAAGCTACAATCCCCGTGATATTTATGCCAGCAGCAGTGAAATCAAGCGTCTTGTTGATACTCTCATTGACGGCACATTCGGCAAAGAGGGGGAGTTCTACGATATATATGACGGCCTTTTAAACACACACGATGCTGACAGATTTATGGTGCTGGCAGATATCTGTGACCTTATTACTGTATCGGAAAAAGCGGCAAAAGATTATAAGAACAATATTTCTTTCGGCAGAAAATGTCTTATGAATATTGGCTCGTCTGCATATTTTTCCTCTGACAGAACTGTAAAAGAATATGCAGAGGATATATGGTTTAAGTGAATTTTTAACAGCTTCTTGCACCCACCTGAGCATAGAAGCTGTTTTTTAATAAAAAAACTTAAAAAAATTCATCAAAAACAGTTGGCAACCTTCAAATTTTATTATATAATGTATCAGTATAATTATGTTTAGCTATGCGTTTGGAGGTGCATTATGCCCGGAAAGTATTCAGTATCACTTGCTAAAATACTTAAAGACCATCAGTTTGAAACACTCTATTTGCCGAAAGATCCGTCAGATATTTTTATCTCTTCACCCGATGTCAACAGACCCGGACTTATACTCTCAGGTTTTGAAAATTTCTTTGACAGCGGAAGAATAAACTATCTCGGTAAAACAGAAGTAGAGTATATAAATTCCTATCCTGAGGAAGAAAGATATGACCGGGTTGAAACCTTTATGTCAAAGGTTCCTGCCTGCGTTATTGTTACAAGAAGCCTTCCCTGTCCCAAGGAAATTCTTGAGCTTGCACCAAAGTACGGAGTACCCCTGCTCAAAACAATGGACACAACCTCACGTTCAATGGCATCAATTATTGCATATCTCAATGTTGAGCTTGCTGAGAGAATTACCCGTCACGGTGTATTCGTCGAGGTTTACGGTGAGGGTGTGCTTATTTTAGGTGACAGCGGTGTAGGTAAGAGCGAAACAGCAGTTGAGCTTATCAAACGAGGTCACAGACTTATTGCCGACGATGCCGTTGAAATTAAAAAGACGGGTCAGAAGACAATTGTCGGTTCAGCACCCGATAACATAAGACACTTTATTGAGCTTCGCGGTATAGGAATTATCAATGCCCGCCGTATTTTCGGTATGGGTGCCGTAAAGCTTGCTGAAAAAATCGATATGGTTATTGAGCTTGAGCCGTGGGACAGTGAAAAGGTCTATGACAGAATGGGTATGGAAAACGAATACACGGAAATTCTCGGTGTTCAGGTGCCTCATACTGTTGTACCCGTAAAGCCCGGTCGAAACCTTGCAGTTATTATTGAGGTTGCAGCTATGAATAACCGTCAGAAAAAAATGGGTTATAATGCTGCCAGAGAGCTTATGCATAATCTGGGCATGACTGACGATATAATTCCACAGGAAGATGAAATCAAAATGTGGGGAAATTTTTAAGAGGTGAATAATTATGTATAGAATCGGTGTAGATTTAGGCGGTACCAACATCGCAGTTGGTGTTATAAACGAAAAATATGAAATTATAGCAAAAGCAAACACAAAGACAAATATGCCCCGTCCTGCTGAGGAGATTTTTGCAGATATAGTCAGATGCGTAAAAGAGGCAGCCTCTAAAGCAGGCATTGATATGAGCGAGGTAAAAGGCATCGGCATCGGTACACCCGGCTCATGCGATAAGAAAAACGGTGTTATCCTTTATGCAAATAACCTTGATTTCAACAATGTGCCTGCAGTGGAAATGGTTAACGCTGAGCTTCCCGGAGTGCCGGTTTATATTGAAAATGATGCTAACTGCGCTGCTTTGGGTGAGGCTCTTGCCGGTTCGGGTATGGGTAAAAACAGCTTTGTTGCAATTACGCTCGGCACGGGTGTTGGCGGCGGTGTTATCCTTGACGGCAAGGTGCTTTCAGGCTGTAATGATGCAGGCGGTGAGCTCGGTCACATCTCGATAAAGTTTGACGGTGAACCCTGCAACTGCGGCAGAGTGGGCTGTTGGGAAAGATATGCAAGCGCAACTGCTCTTGTTAATCAGACAAAGGCAGCAATGCTCCGGCACAAAGACAGCAAAATGTGGGAACTTTGCGGCGGTAATGTTGAAAATGCAGGCGGCAGAACAGCTTTTGATGCTATGCGTGCAGGCGATAAGTGGGGCAAGGAAGTTGTTGACACCTACATTAAATATGTTGCTATCGGCACCACTGATATTGTAAATATATTCCAACCTGAGATGCTTTGCTTTGGTGGCGGTATCTGCAACGAGGGTGAAACACTTTTAGCTCCCATAAGAGAATTTGTAGCAAGAGAGCGTTACAGTAAGCATCAGGAAGTGCAGACAGAAATCTGTCGTGCTAAACTTGGCAACGATGCAGGCATTATCGGTGCGGCTCTCGTTGAATATTGATTCGGAGGTCATATTTTTGACTAAACTTATTAACCAACTTGGCTCATTGGGCGTTGAATATAAAGTCGATGAGCCTATGAAAAACCATACCAGCTTTAAAACAGGCGGAAACGCTTCGCTTTTTATCGAGCCTCAGAGTGAAGAAGAGCTTATAAAAGTACTCACACTTTGCAGTGAAAATGAAGTTGATGTCTTTGTACTCGGTAAAGGCTCAAACCTTCTCATCAGCGATGATGGTATAAAGGATAAGGCAGTAATTCACATTGCACAGGGTCTTGAGGATATAAGACTTATTGACGAGACGACTATTGTTGCAGGTGCAGGTGCATCCCTTGCATCACTTTGCAAATTCGCACTTGCCAATGAGTTAACCGGTCTCGAATTTGCCTACGGCATACCCGGCTCATGCGGCGGTGCGGCATTTATGAATGCGGGTGCTTATGGCGGTGAAATGAAGGATGTACTTATTTCCTGCACACATCTCGACAAAAAGGGAAACAAAGGCACTTTCAAAGGCGACGAGCTCGATTTATCCTACCGCCACAGTGTTTACAGCGGAAGTGATTTGATTATTACCTCGCTGACTCTTAAACTTGTAAAGGGCGACAAGGCAGAAATTGAAAGCAAAATGAATGAGCTTATGCAAAGACGAAAGGATAAACAGCCTCTTGAGTATCCAAGTGCAGGCAGTGTTTTCAAGCGCCCTGAGGGTTATTTTGCCGGCGCACTAATTGAGCAGTCAGGCCTTAAAGGTGCCACTGTGGGCGGTGCTATGGTCAGCGAAAAACATGCAGGCTTTATTATAAATTATAGTGGCGCAACAACAGCCGATGTTATAAATCTCATCCGTCACTGTCAGCAGACGGTAAAAGAGAAATTCGGTGTTGCTTTAGAAACAGAAATCAGATTTATATTATAAAAGAAGGGGAGGGTGTATATGTCATTTTCCGCAGATATAAAAAATGAACTGATAAAAATTGATGATATGCCCTCTTGCTGCAGACATGCAATGGCATACGGTATGCTGCTTTTCGGCCGAAGCTTCAATGACAGCGACATATCCATAATGACAGATAACGCTGCCGTTGCAGAAAAATATGTTGAGCTTTCCGAGGCTGTAACAGGGGTTAGGGCGCACAAGAGTGTTTCCGAGGCGGGAAAAACAACTGTCAGCTTTCCTTCACAGACTGACAGAAAAAATGTGCTGTCATTTTTTTCAAATTCAGGCAACGAAAAGGTTATGCGCATTAACAGAGGAAACCTCCGAGGCGAAAGTCAGAGCGAGGATTATGAGCCGGGCGGTATTAACTGCTGTGAGGCGGCATTTTTAAGAGGTGCTTTCCTTTCTTGTGGCACCTGCTCCGACCCCAACAAGAGCTATCATATTGAGTTTGTGGCACCTTACAGGACTCTCAGTCTCGACCTGATGAAAATTCTGACGGATTTCGGTCTTAATGCAAAGCATATGCTTCGACGAGGCATCAATGTCATTTATATAAAAGACAGCGCAAGCATTGAGGATTTGCTCACTTTAATGGGCGCTCAGCTTGCAGCTATGGAAATAATGAGCATCAAAATCTATAAGAATGTCCGTAACATAACCAATAGGCGTAATAATTTTGAGAATGCTAACCTGACAAGAACCGTATATGCTTCTTTTGATCAGGTTGAGTCAATCAAAAAGCTCAAAGCGAGCGGGGTATATGCAACTCTTACAGATGACCTGAGGCTTATAGCGAACCTCAGAACGGAAAACCCTGATATGAGCCTTCGTGAAATCGGTGAGCTTTGTTCTCCGCCGCTCAGTCGTTCCGCAGTCAATTACAGACTCAAACGGCTTATGGAAATTGCTCAGAAAACAGTAGATTAAAGAGGAACTTAACTTGAATAACAATAGCTTTGCAGTTCCAAAAGAGGAACTCGAAAAACAAAAGGAATACACGTCACTTACGGCAGAGCTTCTGACTTCTTTGTACCCTGCCGAGAAGCCCAAGGCATTCGTGCATACCTACGGCTGTCAAGGCAATGTGTCAGACGGTGAAAGACTTCAGGGTCTTCTGCGTGAGATGGGTTATGATTTCACAGATAAAGTGGAAGAAGCAGATCTTGTGCTTTACAACACTTGTGCTATAAGAGAACACGCTGAAGACAGAGTTTTCGGTAATGTGGGTGCGTTAAAGCCTGTTAAAAAAACAAAACCGAATATGCTTATAGCTCTTTGCTGCTGCATGATGCAGCAGCAGTCTGTTGCCGAAAAAATCAGAAACAGCTATCCGTTTGTTGATCTGGTTTTTGGTACCCACGTGCTACATAAGCTGCCTGAGTTTATATACAGACGACTTTCAAAAGGCAAGAGAGTTATTGACATAACCGACAGTGAGGGTGTCATTGCCGAGGGTCTGCCCGTTAAACGCGACGGCACTTTTAAAGCGTGGATACCTATTATGTACGGCTGCAACAACTTCTGCTCCTACTGCATAGTACCTTATGTCAGAGGCAGGGAAAGAAGCAGAAATTTTGAGGATGTGATGGCTGAAGTCAGAGAGATTGTTTCACTTGGCTATAAAGAGATAACTCTTCTCGGTCAGAATGTAAACTCGTATAATAAAGATCTGGAAAAGGACAAGCAGTTTCCTGCACTTTTAAAGGCAATAAGTGAAATTGAGGGTGATTTTATCATCCGATTTATGACTTCGCACCCGAGAGACTGCACAAAAGAGCTTCTTGACGTTATGGCTTCAAGTGATAAGATTGCAAAGCATCTTCATCTTCCTTTCCAGTCGGGTAATGACAGAGTGCTTAAGGAAATGAACAGACACTATGACCGTGAAAAATATCTCAGCTTAATAGACTATGCTTATTCTCTTATGCCTGAGCTTTCAATAACAAGCGATGTTATTGTTGGTTTCCCCGGTGAGACCTATGAGGAGTTCAAAGATACCCTGTCACTTATTGAAACGGTAAAGTATACTTCACTTTTTACTTTTATATTTTCACCGAGACCCGGCACAAAGGCATACACAATGCCCGATCCTGTTTCACGTGAAGAAAAAGGTAAGTGGTTCAAGGAACTTACGGATTTGCAGGAAAGTATAGCAGGGCGACGAACAGCTTCAATGCAGGGCAAGACCTACCGCGTACTCGTTGAAGAAAAAGCCAAAGGCGAGGGTATGCTTTCAGGCAGAACACAGGGAAATGTAATAATTGAGTTCCCCGGAGATGAAAGTCTTATCGGCTCATTTGCTCATGTTACCGTAACAAATCCGAGAACATGGATTGTTTACGGTGAATTATCAGAAAAATAACTACTCGAAAACGGGTAATTATTAAATAAATTATTTTATATAAAGGAGTGTCACAAAATGGACATTATCAAACTCACAAGAGAACTCGGCGCTGCAATTCAGCAGGACGAGCGTTACCTTGCTTTCAACAAAGCTAAGGAAGCTAACGAAAAAGACGAGGAGCTCAATGCTCTCATGGGCGAAATCCAGATGATTCAGATGAACTATCAGATGGAAGCATCAAAGGAAGAACCCGACTCAGCTAAAATGCAGGAATTTGAAGCTGCATTCAACGAAAAGTACGAGCAGTTTATGGCTAATGAAAATATGCAGGCTTATGACGAAGCAAGAGCTCAGGTTGACTCAATGATGAACTACATTATGCAGATTTTAGGCCTTTGCGTTAACGGTGCAGACCCCATGACCTGCGAACCCGAACAGGCTCATGAGCATTCATGTGACGGCTCGTGCGGAAGCTGCGGCGGTTGCCACTAAGCTTAAGGCTTATCCCGAAAAGTAATTTCGACGTAAAAATCACAGGAGGAAAAACGATATGTCTGAGATGACGCCTATGATGGCTCAATATATGGAAATTAAAAAGGATTACCCGGATACTATTCTGTTTTTCCGCCTGGGTGATTTTTATGAGATGTTTTTTGACGATGCCCACACTGCTTCGAGTGTGCTTGAACTGACTCTTACGGCAAGAAGCTACTCCAAGGGTGAGAAGGCACCTATGTGCGGTGTACCCTTCCACTCTGCGGAAAATTACATAGCACGCCTTGTAAGTAAGGGTTATAAAGTTGCAATTTGCGAGCAGGTGGAAGACCCTGCAACAGCAAAAGGCATAGTTAAAAGAGATGTCATAAGAATCATAACCAAGGGCAGCATCATTGAAAACACTCTTCTTGATGAGTCTAAAAATAACTATCTTGCAGTTGTTTATCTGTCAAACAGCGGTGCAGGAGTTTGCTTTACCGATGTTTCAACGGGTATAGTCAATCTCACTCATTTTGATGACGAAAACACTCTCGAAAACAACGTTATGAATGAGCTTGGCACATTTACTCCCAGTGAAATTGTGCTTAATTCTGCGTGTGCTGAAAATAAGACTATTTCCTCATTTATTTCAAAGCGAATTGAGGCATCATGTGAAATGCCGCCTGACAGTTATTTTGACTATGAAGATTGCTACAAGGCCTGTATGGAGCATTTCGGCGAGGAAAAGATGAATACTTCGGGTTTTGTTGCCGATAGCAAGTCTGTTATTGCACTGGGTACTGCACTTAAATACCTTAAGAATGTGCAGAAAAATAACCTTGAAAATATAAGAGAAGTCAATTTTTATTCAGACAAGCAGTTTATGAAGCTTGACTACAGTACTCTTCGCAACCTTGAAATTACACAGAGCATGCGTACAGGTGAAAAAAGAGGATCGCTTTTATGGGTGCTTGATAAGACCAACACTGCTATGGGTAAGCGACTTCTTCGCAATTGGCTGGAAAAGCCTCTTGTAAGTATTGCACAGATTTCAAGACGCCACAACGCTGTGGCTGAGCTTGTCAGCGACAGCACAAAGCTCAATGAGCTGGGCGAAAAATTCAGCAGTGTCTTTGATATTGAACGTCTCATAACGAGAGTTATGTTTGAGTCTGCTAATGCAAAAGACCTTAACTCCCTTAAGCAAACTCTTGAATGTGTGCCCGAAATCAAGCTTATGCTTCACTCTTTCAGCAGCGCATATTTAAGACAGCAGTTTCTCAATCTTGATGTACTTGAGGATGTTCGTGAGCTTATACATGCCGCCATTGACGAAGATGCACCTTTCTCAATAAGAGAGGGCGGATTTATAAAAGATGGCTTCAATGCCGAACTGGATGAACTTCGCCGTATCCAGCAGGGCGGCAAGGAGTTTATTCTCGACATTGAGCAGCGTGAAAAAGAGCGTACAGGCATACCCAAGCTGAAAATCGGCTACAATCGTGTTTTCGGCTACTATATTGAAATCACTAACTCATATAAAGACCTTGTGCCTGAGGATTATATCAGAAAGCAGACCCTTGCAAACTGTGAAAGGTACATCACTCAGGAGCTTAAAGACCTCGAGAGCAAGGTGCTCGGAGCTCAGGAAAGAATTGTTAAGCTTGAATATGAGATTTTCTGTCAGATAAGAAGTCAGGTGGCAAAGCAGTATAACCGAATTAAAGCAACTGCTGAAGCTCTTGCAATAACCGATGTTTTGTGTTCACTTGCAAGTGTTGCAATAAGCAATAATTATGTCTGTCCCACTATACTTGACGGCACTGCGATTAAAATAAAAGACGGCAGACACCCTGTTGTTGAAGCCGTGCTTGAAGACAGTCCCTTTGTACCCAATGACACTTATATGGATTGCGACAAAGAACGCTGTGCAATTATAACAGGTCCCAATATGGCTGGTAAGTCAACTTATATGCGTCAGGTGGCAATCATCTGTCTTATGGCTCAGGCAGGCTCTTTCGTGCCTGCGTCAAGTGCGGAGCTTTCAATTGTTGACAGCATATTCACCCGTGTAGGTGCTTCAGATGACTTGGCAACAGGTCAGTCCACATTTATGGTTGAAATGAATGAGGTGTCAAATATCCTCAAAAATGCAAATAAAAACAGCCTTATCATACTCGATGAGGTCGGCAGAGGTACCTCAACCTTTGACGGTATGAGTATAGCAAGAGCTGTCCTCGAATATATTGCGGATAAAAAGAAAATAGGCGCAAAGACTCTTTTTTCCACTCACTATCATGAGCTCACAGACCTTGAAGGTCAGCTCGACGGCGTGAATAACTATAACATCTGTGTTAAAAAGAGAGGCGACACCATAACCTTCCTTCGCAGAATAGTAAGAGGCAGAGCAGACGGAAGCTACGGTATCGAGGTTGCGAAGCTCGCAGGCATTCCGAGTACGGTTGTATCGCGTGCCAGAGTTATTCTTCGCGAACTTGAAGCGATGAATCCTGCTGATAAAAACATTATGGCTGAAATAGCAGTACAAGAGGAAGAAACGGATTTACAGCTTTCCATAACATCAACACTTGATGATGAAATAATTGATAATCTCAGAAACATTGATATAAATACTCTCACTCCTCTTGAGGCTCTTACAACGCTTCATGAGCTTGTGGGAAAAGCAAGAAGAAGTAACATTTAAAAGAAAGGTTGTGACAGCTTCATGGCTAAAATAAACGTCTTACCAAAACATATAGCAGAGCTTATTGCCGCAGGTGAAGTTGTCGAAAGACCCGCCAGCGTTGTTAAGGAGCTTATGGAAAACGCTATAGATGCGGGTGCAACAACAATTACCCTTGAAATAAGAAACGGCGGCGTACGCTATATCCGCATAACAGATAACGGCTGTGGCATAGAGCATGATGATGTGCCAAAGGCATTTCTCAGCCATGCTACGAGCAAAATCAAAGATGAAAATGACTTGAATTCAATTTTCACTCTCGGATTCAGAGGTGAAGCTCTCGCTTCAATTGCGGCTGTATCAAAAACTGAAATTCTCACTAAAACTGCCGATGTAACACTTGGCACATCCTATGCCGTTGAGGGCGGTGTGCAGACACGCTATGATGAGGCAGGCTGCCCAAACGGTACAACAATAGTTGTGCGAGACCTTTTCTACAACACTCCCGCAAGAATGAAATTCCTTAAAAAGGATGTTTCCGAAGCCAATGCAGTTGCAGATATAGTTGATAAAATTGCGCTGTCTCACCCTGAGGTCAGTGTCAGGTTTATCCGTGAAGGCAAGCAGGCACTTATCACTCCCGGTGACGGAAAACTCCTGTCAACCATTTACTCCGTTTTTGGCAGAACATTTGCCGAGAGTCTCCTTGAAGTTGATTACAGACTCGATGGTGTGGAGGTTAAGGGCTATGTATGTAAGCCTATGTCCTCACGCCCGTCCAGAGCCATGCAATATTTCTTTTTAGGCGGAAGATTTATAAAAAGCAGAGCCTGCGTAGGCGCTATGGAAAATGCATATAAAAACACAATTATGGTGGGCAAATTCCCAAGCTGTGTGCTTAATATAAATGTCAGACCCGATACTGTGGATGTAAATGTTCATCCTGCTAAAACCGAGGTGCGCTTCAGCGATGAAAGACGTGTTTCTTCTGCAGTCTATTTTGCGGTTAAATCTGCTCTTGACAGTTTCAATACTATGCCCGAAATTGACCTTTCTCAGAAAAATAAGGTTATGCAAAGAGCTATGCCCGAGGCAGTACAGCTCAGTATGATTGACGAAACACCTGTGCAGAAAAAATCATTTGCCGACAGTCCCTTTGCTAAAAAGGAACAGCCCGTAGTCACTCAGACAGCACAGCCTAAAAAGGATTTCTGGCAAAGCATGCCTGCAAAGAATTTCAGCAAAACTGCTGAAGAAAAACCGACGAAGCTGGAAAGCAAGAAGTATGAAAACGAACCTGATTTAGTCTCATCTTTTGTTGCCGCACAAAAGCAGAAAAGTAAAGAGATTACCGAGCAGATAAAGCAGGCAGATATTTCCACAGGCGCTGTAACTGCAGAGAGAAAATCTTTTGTTAAAGAAGCTGATGTTCCGGTTAAACCTGCAGTGCAGACACCTCCCGTAGCGTCAATAGAAAAAGCAGATAGCGAAATTAAAGTCAGCGAGCAGAAAAAACTGCCGCCGAAACCCTTGAGACTTTTAGGTGAAGCCTTTAAGACATATATCATTTGTGAGTACGACAATAAGGTTGTGCTCATTGACAAGCATGCCGCCCATGAGAGAATAATCTACAACAAAATGAAAGAAAACGCAAAGAACAATATTTCCTCACAGGTGCTTCTTGCTCCTGTTAAGGTTACTCTCAGCAAGGCGGAATATAATGTAATCACTCAAAACCTTGATGTTTTCTCAAAAGCAGGTTATCTTATTGAAGACTTTGAAGGCGGGGTAGTGATAGTGCGTGAATGTCCCATGCTTATAAGCGGTGACGATATTGAAGACACTGTTATTGAAATTGCTTCTTATCTTGCAGAAAACAGAGTCAATATAGAAAGTGAAAAAATTGACAGAATACATCATACTGCCGCTTGCAAAGCCGCAATAAAGGCAGGTTATAAAAATTCCACTGCCGAGATGAAGGTGCTTGCAGAGCAGGTGCTTTATGACGATGAGGTTAGATACTGTCCTCACGGCAGACCCGTACTCATTGAACTTTCAAAATACGAACTTGAAAAGCAGTTCGGCAGAATACAGTAAAATTCGGAGATAACACATGAATAAACCTTTAGTTGCCGTTGTTGTTGGTCCCACTGCTTCCGGCAAAACCTCATTGGGAATAGAAATTGCAAAGCGACTCGGCGGTGAAATCGTCAGTGCAGACTCAATGCAGATTTATAAGAATATGGATATCGCTACGGCAAAACCCACACCTGATGAGTTGGCTCAGGCTAAACACCACCTTATAGGCTTTCTTGACCCGGGTGAGGATTTCAGTGTGGCGAAGTATAAGGAACTTGCCACTCAGGCAATTGATGATATACTTTCAAGAGGCAAACTGCCTGTCATTGTCGGCGGAACCGGCCTTTATATAGACACAGTTATAAACAACACGGAATTTCTCGACTACGAGAAAAGCGACATAAGAGCAAAGCTTGAAAAACGAGCTGAAAATGAGGGCATAGAGGTGCTTTTTAATGAACTTCAGGATATTGACCCTGAAACTGCAAAACGCCTTCATATTAACGACAGCAAAAGAATTATAAGAGCTCTCGAGGTTTATCACTCAGTAGGAAAAACAATAACCCAACAGTGCGAAATGTCACACCTCAATGAGAGCAAATACCGTTTCTGCGTTATCGGTCTGACTGCCGAAAACAGACAGTTCCTCTATGACAGAATTAACCTGCGTGTTGACCTTATGATGGAAGAAGGTCTTGTTGAGGAAGCTGTGCAGTTTTTTGCACTGAAGCTTGGCAGTACAGCAAAACAAGCTATTGGTTATAAAGAGCTTAGGCCATATCTTGACGGATTTGTTTCCCTCGAAGAAGCGACAGAAAAACTTAAAATGGAGACAAGACGCTACGCTAAGAGACAGCTAACATGGTTCAGGCGTAATAAAAACATAAATTGGCTGTCAATTGACACGATGGAGAAAGAAAGCCTTTATGATAAGGCTTGTGAAATTATAAACAGTGAAAGGTGATTGATATGAAGCGGATAAAAAAGCTGAGCAGAGATGCAAAAATTGCTGCAGCGCTTATAAGTGCTTTTTTAGTTGTACTGCTTATGTATGCGGTGAACGGTTTTTATCTCAACCGCAACGGCACCTTGGAAACCGAATATATAGTGAATTACTCCGAATACAGCAGCCTTACGGTTAACGGATTTGCAATACGCGATGAATACAGAAATGTCAGCGGCAAAAATGCATGCCTGCTGAGTAAAAACGATAATTATGTTTATGTACCTGTTATATCTGACAGTGAAAATGTATCTAAAAACGGTGTGATTGCACTTGCTTTTACAACTAAAGCTGAAGCGGATGCCTATATTGAGCAGCAGCAACTTAAAGAAAAGCTTGCTTCAATCAAAGAACTTGAAAGAAGTGAAGAACTCAGTCACAGCAACATACTCTATCTTAACTCACAGCTCAATTCCAATGTTTCATCCTATCTTTCCTGTGTCGGTAGCTCCAAAGTTTCCGACATAGACACTTATCTTGAGAGCATCACCAATAACATTACTTCCAAGCAGATAGCCACAGGTAAAAGCCTCGATTACAATACAATAATCAGCGATTACAACAAGCAAATCAAAGCTCTCGGTAGCTCATATAAAATCGTCGACAAGATAACATCACCTTATGCGGGGTATTTTGTCAGTGTTGTTGACGGCTACGAGGGTATGTGCAGCTTTGATGATGCACAGAATAAAAAGCTGGCAAAGGGTGAGGTTGAAAGACAACTTTCGTCTTCGTCGGCAAAACAAAGTGATATTTACGGTAAAATCATTCTCCAGCATACTTGGTACTATATTTTTGATGTTCCCTTAAGTGATTCAGCAGTGTTGAAAAAGGACTATTGGCAAAGTGTCAGTTTCGATGAACTCGGTATCAAAGATGTGAATATGCAGGTATATGATATATCTGATGTTGAGAATGACAAAGTTACCGTAACACTCAGATGTACCGCTATGAACGAAGAACTCTCCAAAATAAGAAAAGAGACCGCTAAAATTACACTCAAGGAATACAGCGGCTTTAAAATCAGCAATGAGGCTCTGACGGAAAACGATGACGGCGTTCCGGGAGTTTACGCTATAGTAGGAAACATTATGAAGTTTTCACCTGTAGAGATTTTGCTTTATGGCGACGGATATGTTGTAGCCAAAGGCAAACGTGTGCTTCGTGATGAAAATGACGAAGGCTCCGGCTACTACCACGTACTCAGGCAGTATGACCAGATTATTGTGAAAGGACTGAATCTTGAAGATGGCACCATTGTCGATTGAAGAGCGCTTTAAAAATATTGAGTATAATCTCAGTGTCATAAGACAGAAAATTGCCGATGCGGCAAAAGTAAGCGGAAGAAAGCCGGAGGATATAAAGCTGATGGCTGTCACAAAAACCGTTGAACCCATTTTTATAAATCATGCCATAGAGTGCGGAATAGATTTGATCGGCGAAAATAAGGTGCAGGAATTCCTCTCAAAGAAGCCTTATTTAAAACTTGAAAACTGTCAGGCTCACCTTATAGGTCATCTGCAGACAAATAAAGTAAGGCAGATTGTTTCTGAAGTTTCAATGATACAGTCGGTTGACAGCATAAAGCTGGCAAAGGAAATATCAAAGAGAAGTCAGGCTGCAGGTATCGCCGCACAATGCCTCGTTGAGGTTAATATCGGCGACGAAGATAGCAAGACGGGGCTTGAACTGTCAATGCTTGAAGAAACTTTAGCTGAGATTTCAGCTTTGCCTGCAATCAAAGTTAAGGGGCTTATGACAATTCCGCCTGTTTGCGAGGATGAAGGGCAATTAAATAAATATTTTTCACAAATGAATGAAATATTTATTGACATAAGGAATAAAAAGATAGATAATATAGATATGTCTATACTTTCTATGGGAATGTCAGGGGACTATGAAGCTGCAATAAGAAACGGCTCAACACTTGTCAGAGTCGGCTCAGCAATATTCGGACCCAGATTATATTGATAAGGAGATAAAAAATGGATTTTAAAAATATTTTAGGAAAAGTTCAGAATCTTAGAAATCTTGTGGATACAGACGATGATGATTTACTCGACAATGCAGTAAGCGAAGATGATTACGAAGAAAGTAAAAAGCCTCGCCGTACCGCAAAAGGTATATTTGATGACGATGAAGATATGAACACAAATATTGCTGATTTTGCATCACCCTACAGCTATTCACCTACAGCAGCACTGCCTGAGTTTGACAGTGATTTTTCAGATGAGTTTCCGCCTCTTAAGGGCATTGACGATGTTCCCGCACCTGAGAAAAAAGCTACACCGAATCTTTTTGATATCAAGTCTGCACCCAAGCGTTCAGGCTCAAAATTCAAATTGTCATTTATTTCACTTCACGATATTTATGATGCAAGAAATGTTGCAAATCTTATGATGGACAAAAGCTCCATTGTCGTTGTTAACCTTTCGCTTCTCAGTGAAGAAGAAAGCAAGCGCGCCATGGACTTCCTTGACGGTGCAAAGTATGTAACTCAGAGTGTTTTTGCAAGATTTACAGAGAACATCTGTGCTTTTATACCTGCTGACATAGAACTTCACGGTGATTTCTACAACCAGGTTGAATTATAATAATTATATTGAAGTAATATAAAAGGAGAGAGTAAAATGTCTGACAATAAAATTTTCAGCTATTCGTTTACTTCTGCAGGTAAAAATAAATACTATGCTTCAGAAGTTGATGAATTCTTAAGAAGTATCAGCGAAAGCTATGATTCAATGTATAAAAACTATAAAGCTCTCGATAAAAAAATGAAGACTCTTGCTCCTGCTATTGAAGAGTATAAAAGCAATAAGAACATTATTGTCGCTTCTATTGTCAGAGCAGAAAAATATTTTGAGGAGATAAAAGCCGAAGCTAACGAGCACTCTGCAGAAATTATAAGAAAAGCAAGTGAAGAGGCAGAAAATTTGCTCCTCACCAAAAAAGCAGAAGCCGAGGCGTATCATTACAATGTCACTCACGATGCCGATGAGAAAATTAAAAAGCTTGAGAAAGATATAGAAATTCTCGAAAAACAGGCAGTTGAAAAGCAGGAGGAATATCTTGCTGTAACAAGGGAAAAGGCCGCTGAGATTATTGATAACGCCAAGACAAAGGCAGCTGAAATTGTTGCAGCTGCATATCAGGATGCAAAAACCGCAAGACAGCAAAGCGATGAGATTATTACCGCAACAAATGCAGAACTGCAAAGACTCAAGGCTGAAATTGCAAGATATAAAAATGAGATTTTCAGCGTTGTTGCAACCATAAAGCCTGCTGTTGACTCCATAAGTGCAGATGCAGAGTTCAATTTTGCACCTACTGAAGTGGAAGTTTACACTGATGATTTGGCAGAAGAAATTCCTGAATTCAGCCTTGATATTGATTATAACGAGGTCGAATCAGAGCCTGAAGAAGACCGCTATGAGGACATCAGCTCATTTTCAAACCCTGACTTAGCTCCTTTGAAGGATGAGGGTATCCCCTTTGCTAATGACATATATGCAGAGGAAAAAACAACGGTTTTACCTGACTTAAGTTCCGGAATTTTCCGCGATGATGACGGTGATGAGCCTATAGTAGACTTTGCGTATCACAGTGATTATGATGCCTTGTTTGAGGGCGCAGAAGACTGATTACATCCCACGGAAGAAGTGATAATTTGACTAAAAGCAAGCTAACACCCTTTAAAATAAAGGTGCTTTCCGCAATTTCCATAGTGCTTTTAACGGGAATTGACCAGCTTATGAAGTATTTTGTTGATTTGTACCTTAAGCCTATAGGCAGCACTCATGTTATACCGGGCGTATTGCAGTTCAGTTATTATGAAAACGACGGCGCCATGATGGGTATGATGAGTGGTAAGACAACAATAATGACGGTTTTCGCCGCTCTTTGCCTGGTGCTTGTTTTCTATATTCTGTACTCGGGAAAGCTGGGTTACGGCTTGGATTTCTGGTGCGTTGTTTTTGTTACTGCAGGCGGTATAGGTAATCTGATTGACAGAATTTTCAGAGGCTATGTAATCGATTATATCGAAGTTCTGTTTGTGGATTTTTATATCTTCAATTTTGCCGATTGTCTTGTCACCTGTGCGGCAATTGTAATAATAATCAGCCAGTTATATCAGTTAAAGAAGGAATCAAAGAAAAACAAAGAGGAAGAGAATTCAGTAAATGATTGATGCACATCTTATAAGTGTACCGCCTGAAAAGGCAGGGGAGCGTATTGACAAAATAATATGTGCCGCTCTGGACACAATGAGCCGCAGTGCCGTGCAGAAAATAATTGACGAAGGCGGTGTCAGTGTCGGCGGTACTGTAATAAGCAAAAACTATAAGGTGCGCGCGGGAGATATGATTAAGTTTATTATTCCCGAAGCAAAGGAGCTTGAAGTTACTGCAGAGAATATCCCGCTTGATATACGCTATGAGGATGATGACCTTCTGGTTGTGAACAAACCTAAAGGTATGGTTGTTCATCCGGCGGCAGGTAATTATGACGGCACATTAGTCAATGCACTTTTATATCACTGCAAAGGAAGTTTGTCGGGCATTAACGGCGTTATCAGGCCCGGTATAGTTCACCGTATAGATAAAGACACCAGCGGTTTGCTTATTGTTGCAAAAAATGATATGGCACACATTTCTCTTGCAGAGCAGATCAAGGTCCACTCTTTCACAAGAGAATATCAGAGTGTGGTTTACGGCAGGATGAAAAACCAAAGCGGTACTGTTGATGCACCCATCGGCAGACACCCTGTTGACAGAAAGAAAATGGCCGTTACTCAGAAAAATTCAAAAAACGCAGTTACTCACTATAGTGTTGTTGGTGAATACAGAGATTTCACTCACCTGAGACTCCGCCTTGAGACAGGCAGGACTCATCAGATAAGAGTTCATATGTCTTACATCGGGCATCCTGTTGCAGGAGATGCAGTGTACGGACCTAAAAAAGTAATCGAATACCTCTCGGGACAATGTCTGCACGCCGGTTTAATCGGATTTAAGCACCCGAGAACTAATGAATATATAGAGATTAAAAGTGAATTACCTGAGTATTTCACGGATTTTCTCAGGAGGATTGGTAACAATGGTTAAAGAAAAAGAAAAAATCGATTTGTCATCATGGCTTATTGCAAGTGACATTGACGGCACAATTAACGATAAAACAAGACGTCTTGTTCAACGCAACTATGATATGGTGCATAAATATGTTGATGAATTCGGCGGTAATTTCACATTGGCATCAGGCAGAAGCCCTGAATCGATGAGAAAGCATTTCAAGCGTCTTGATATTCCCGACGGAAAAGCTGTTGTTTTAAACGGTGCAGGCATCTATGACTTTGCAACAGAGCAGATGGTCTGGCAAAGTCCCCTTAACGAACACTGCATAGATATGGTCAGAAAAAGTGTGAAGAAATTTCCTTTTCTTGCCTTTGAAGCTGTTTCTGACAAATGTGTTTATCTTTTCAAACCAACCATTTCCACAAGAATTCTTGCTATCAATGCCAGAAAAGATGTTAAGTATTTCTATGACTTTGAAAAAATACCTAAGGACAACTGGTACAAAGTCATATTTTCTGGGCTTCCCGCTCAGATGAAATTACTTGAAAAATATATCGTGAGTATGTCTAATACAACCGATAATCTTATGTACTCTTCTGTTTGCAGCTATGAGATGGTTAACGAAGATACCAACAAAGGTGTTGCTGTTCTTAAGCTTGCTGAAATGCTTGGCGTTGACAAAAGCAAAACTGCCGCTATAGGTGATTACTTCAACGATTATCAGATGCTCAAGCGTGTTGCTCTTCCTGCTTGCTGCGGACAGGCTCCTGAGGGTATGAAAAAGATAGCTAAGTTTGTTGCCTGTCACTGCAATGACGGTGCAGTTGCAGACTTAATTGAATACATTATAAAAAACCATAGTAATTTTTAAGGAGGATTTATATGGAAGAAAGTAAAAAACTCTCACTCAAGAAGATTGCTGTAGATGTGCGTAAAGGCATTATCGAAGGCACCTTCAATGCAAAATCCGGCCATCCCGGCGGTTCACTTTCAATTGCTGATATTATGACTTATCTCTATTTCAGTGAAATGAATGTCGACCCGAAAAATCCTGATGACGAAAACAGAGACAGACTCGTTCTCTCAAAGGGTCACACAGCACCTGCACTTTATGCGGCACTTGCTCACAAGGGCTTCTTTGACGTTGAGCTTCTCAAGACACTCCGTAAGCCCGATTCAATGCTTCAGGGTCACCCCAGCATGAGATATACTCCCGGTGTAGATATGAGCACAGGCTCGCTCGGTCAGGGCATCTCAGTTGCTTGCGGTATGGCACTTGCAGGCAAGCTCAAGGGCAAAGACTACAGGGTGTATGTGCCTCTCGGTGACGGTGAAATAGAGGAAGGTCAGGTATGGGAAGCTGCTATGTTCGCAGGCAACCGTGAGCTTGATAACCTTTGTGCTATCGTTGACTACAACAATCTTCAGATTGACGGTACACTTGAAGAAGTTAACTCACCTTATCCCATTAAGGAAAAGTTTGAATCATTCGGTTGGAATGTAATTGAAATCTGCGGTCACTGCTTCACTCAGATTGAGGAAGCATTCGAAGCTGCTAAAGCATGTAAGGGTAAGCCTACCTGCATCGTTGCAAAAACAGTTAAAGGCAAGGGTGTATCCTTTATGGAAGATAAGTGCGATTGGCACGGTAGCGCTCCCAATGCAGAGCAGTATGCAATTGCTATGGCTGAGCTTGACGAAGCCGCAAAGAGCTTGGAGGTGTAATTATGGCTGATGTAATTAAATGTGCAACCCGTGATGCTTACGGTGCCGCTTTAAAGGAACTCGGCACAAGAGATGATATTCTCGTGCTTGATGCTGACCTTGCAAAGGCAACCAAGACTATCACATTCAAAAAGGAATTCCCTGAAAAGTTTATCGACTGCGGTATTGCTGAGGGTAATATGATGGGTGTTGCCGCAGGTCTTGCAACTGCAGGCTATACAGTATTTGCCTCAAGCTTTGCTATGTTTGCGGCAGGCAGAGCATTTGAGCAGGTAAGAAACTCAATTGCGTACCCGAAGCTCAATGTTAAAATCGGCGCAACACACGCAGGCATCTCTGTTGGTGAAGACGGCGCAAGCCATCAGTGCTGTGAGGATATTGCCCTTATGCGCTCAATTCCCGGTATGGTTATAATTAACCCTGCTGACGATGTTGAAGCTAAGGCTGCTGTTCACGCTGCTGCAGCTCACGAGGGTCCTGTTTATATGCGCTTCGGCAGACTTGCTGTGCCCCGTGTAAACGCTGAGGATTACAAGTTTGAACTTGGCAAAGGTGTGGAACTTAAGAGCGGTAATGATGTAACTATCGTTGCAACCGGTCTTATGGTGGGTGAAGCTCTTATCGCTGCCGAAACTCTTAAAGAGGAAGGCATCGATGCAAGAGTTATCAACATTCACACCATTAAGCCTATTGATAAGGATATCCTTGTTAAGGCTGCTAAGGAGACAGGCGCAATCGTTACTGCTGAAGAACACAGCATTATCGGCGGTCTCGGCGGTGCTGTTACAGAGGTTCTCGCAGAAGAATATCCTGTACCTGTTGTAAGACTTGGTGTTAATGACACCTTCGGCAAGTCGGGTCCTGCACTTGAGCTTCTCAAGATTTACGGTCTTGATGCCGCTAACATTGTTGAAAAGGCTAAGAAGGCTGTTTCATTAAAAAAATAAATTATCCCGAAAGGAATCACATTATGAAAGAAATCACAAAAGATATGGTTATTGGCGACATTCTTGATGCTGATGGCGGCACTGCAGTTTTCTTCTTTGAAATGGGCATGCACTGTCTTGGTTGTCCCGCGTCAAGAGGTGAAACCGTTGAAGAAGCTTGCGCTGTTCACGGCGTAGATGTTGATGCTCTCGTTGCGAGAATTAACGAATATCTCGCTTCAAAATAAGTGTCATATCGGAGCCACCTTTTATGGGGTGGCTCCATTTGTTGAGGTATATTTATGATTAAACTTGATGCTCGTCTGAACGCTGTTGCTTCTCTTGTACGCGTTGGAGCCCGCGTTGCCGATATAGGCACTGACCACGCCTACCTGCTGACATATTTAATCGAAAGAGGTATTTCACCTCAGGGCATAGCAGCAGATTTAAGAAAAGGCCCCCTTGAAAATGCAAGGCAGACCGTTATTGATGCGTGTCTTACTGATAAGGTTGAGCTTATCCTTTCAGACGGACTTGAAAACATTAAAGAAAACTCCTGCGATGATATTGTGCTTGCAGGAATGGGCGGCAACTTAATTGCCGAAATACTATCAAAAGCTCAGTGGATTAAAAACGAAAATATAAATATCGTTGCTCAGCCTATGACCCATGCTGAGGTTTTAAGACAGTTTTTTCTTGATAACGGTTTTGAAATAGTAAAAGAAAAAACTGCAACCGACGGCAGACGCTTTTACTGCACAATGTCAGCGAGATTCACAGGTGAAATAAAAAAGCGCGATATTTCTTACATATATACAGGTCAGCTTTTTGAAAACAATGATAAAATAACATATAAATATCTTGAAAAAGTGCTGACAACGCTTGAAAAAAAACATTCTGCGCTTATGAATGCAGGAAAGCCGGATGAAGATAATCTCGGCGAAATTATTGACGAAATCCGAAGAAATATGGAGAAGGTAAAATGGTTACAGTAAAAGATATATCCGATTATATTGATTCTCTCGCTCCTTACAGCACTAAATGTCAGTGGGATAACTGCGGTATACTTGTAGGTGACGAGAATAATGAAGTGCATAAAATCGGCTTTGCCCTTGACCTGACAATGGAAACATTGAATGACGCGGTTGAAAACGAAGTTGATATGATTGTTACCCACCATCCTATTATTTTTAAAGCTCAGAAAAGCTTTTTAAAGGGCAATATGGCTTACGAGCTTGCTTATCACGGAATAAGTGCTGTCAGTGCTCACACCTGCTTTGACTGCGCCCGGGGCGGTGTCAACGATGTTTTGTGCGAACTTTTCGGGCTCACCGATGTTGAAAAAGTACCGTCAGAGGAATGTATTGTTCCCATGGTGAGAATTGGAAATCTGAGATGTGAAGATAAACTCACATCAGTACAGTTTGCAAAGCTTGTCAGTGAAAAGCTCGGAACAACGGTGAGACTTGTTGAGTCTGAGAGAAAAATCGGCAGAGTTGCAGTGTGCGGCGGAGCAGGCATGGACTTTTTTGAAGATGCGGTTAATATGGGAGCAGACGCCTATGTTACAGGTGATATCAGTCACCACGAAATGCTTGAAGCAAAGGCAATGGGCGTAACAGTTATTGCGTCTGGACACTTTGAAACAGAAAACCCTGCTATGGCATATCTTAAAAAATATATCGAAGAAAAATTCAGTGATATTGAAACGGTGCTTCTGAAGCAAAGCAACCCCGTTAAATTTATAGGTTAAGGTGAAATATGGCTCTCGACGGTTTATTTCTAAGCAAAATTAAAGATGAACTTCTCTCTAAAGCAGTGGGACTTCGCGTAGACAAAGTCAATCAGCCTACCCGCGACGAGATTATATTAAATCTCAGAGGAAAAGGCTGCAACTACAAACTGCTTTTATGTGTGCGTGCCGACAGTCCGAGAGTTCATTTCACTTCTCACAATATTGATAATCCGCCTGTGCCTCCAATGTTTTGTATGCTTCTTCGCAAGCACCTGACAAGCGCTTTGGTCAAAAACATCCGTCAGCATGAAAGTGACAGAATACTGTTTATTGACTTTGATGCAACAAATGAAATAGGCGATAGGGTAGAGCTTACACTTTGCATTGAGATAATGGGTAAATACTCAAATCTTATCCTCATTTCCGGGGAAAAGATTATCGACTCGGCTAAAAGAGTCGACTATACAACCTCAAGTGTCAGGCAGATTTTACCGGGGCTCGGCTATCAGCTTCCGCCCGGTCAGGATAAGCTTAGTCTTGATAATGAAGAAGTTGCCCGAATCCTTGACAGAATACTGACATATAAAGATAAATATCTCTCCACCGCAATTATAAATTCAATTCAGGGTGTGTCACCTGTTGTCAGCCGAGAAATCGCTTCAAGAGTGACTGGTGATGATATTGCTGTGGGAACATTGACAGATGAACAGATTCATCAGCTCACCTGTCTGCTGAGTGAGATTAAGTCAAAGCTTCACACGAGCAGCCAGGTTTATATGCTGTGTGAAAAAAACGGCAAACCAAAGGATATTTCTCATATCAATGTCACACAGTACGGTGAAATGCTTGAGGTTAAGAAGTATGACAGTTGTTCAGAATTGCTTGATGATTTTTATTATGAGCGCGACCGATTAAACAGAATTAACCACAGGGCCCACGAGCTTATTAAGCTACTCAATAACCTTGTTGAAAGAACCGTCAGAAAGCTTGCACTTCAGCGTGAAGAACTGAAAAAATGTGAAGATAAAGAACAGCTCAGGCTCTACGGCGAGCTGATTTTAGCTAATCTTTACAGACTCGAAAAAGGTGTCAGCTTCTATGAGGTTGAGAACTATTATGACAACTGTAATATAATAAAAATACCCTGCAATCCGGCTCTTTCACCAACAGAAAATCAAAAGAAATATTATAAAGAATATCGCAAGGCACAGACGGCAGAAAAAATGCTGGCTGAGCTTATTGCACAAGGCGAGCAGGAAATTATTTATCTTGAGAGTGTACTTGACGAGCTTTCAAGAGCAGATACAGACAGTGAAATATCTGCTATCCGTCTTGAACTTCAGGGCGGTGGATATATTAAGAATATAAAAGGCAAAAAACAAAAGCCGCCCAAGGAATTGCCGCCCATTGAGTTCAAGTCTAGTGACGGATTTAAAATTCTTGTAGGCAGAAACAATGCACAGAATGAGAAGCTTTCACTTAAAACAGCAGCTAAAAACGATATATGGCTTCATACACAAAAAACTCCCGGCTCTCATGTGGTAATATTCGGTGAGGGCAGAGAAATTTCCGATGAGGCAATTGAAGAAGCGGCAGTTATTGCGGCGTACCACAGCAAGGCTAAGGATTCATCTCTTGTTCCTGTGGATTATACAAGAGCAAAGGCTCTCAAAAAGCCCAACGGCGGCAAAACCGGTATGGTAATTTACCACGAATACTGGACAATTATAGTCAAACCCGACAAGGAACTTGTTGAGAAATTAAAAGTATAATATAAAGGAGGGATAAGATGTCTTTCACACATTTACATCTTCATACGGAGTATAGTCTCTTAGACGGTGCTTGCAGAATAAATAAGCTTATGGACCGTGTGCTTGAGCTTGGTCAGAAAAGTGTTGCCATAACTGACCACGGCGTTATGTACGGCGTTATAGACTTTTATAAGGCGGCAAAAGAAAAAGGTATAAAGCCGATTATCGGCTGTGAGTGCTATGTTGCACCCCGTTCAAGACACAATAAGGTTCACGGTCTTGACAACCAAAGATATCATCTTGTCCTTCTTTGCAAAAATAATGTTGGATATCAAAATCTTATTGCGATGGTGAGTCAGGCATGGACAGAAGGTTTTTATACAAAGCCGAGAATTGACCGTGAACTCCTCGAAAAACATGGTGAAGGACTGATCGCTCTTTCAGGTTGTCTTGCAGGCGAAATTCCTCAGTCACTTCTTAGAGGCGACTATGAGAAAGCAAAAGAGACAGCTTTGTGGTACCGTGACCTTTTCGGTGAAGGCAACTATTACATCGAAATTCAGAATCACGGACTGCGTGAACAGCTTGATATTCTGCCCGATTTAGTCAGACTTTCCCGTGAAACAGGCATTCCTCTTGTTGCAACAAACGATGCTCACTATATAAAAAAAGAAGATTCCTCAGTTCAGCAGGTGCTCATATGCATACAGACTAACCACGTCTTAGGCGAAGAGACGGGTCTTGAATTTACAACAGATGAATTTTATGTAAAAAGCGAAGAGGAAATGCGCACGGCTTTTCCTGAGCTTCCCGAAGCAATTGACAATACCTCCCGAATTGCCGAAATGTGCAATGTGGAGTTTGAGTTCGGCAATACAAAGCTTCCTCATTTTGAGGTGCCAAATAATCTTGACCATTTCGAGTATTTTAAAAATCAGTGTTTCTTCGGTCTCAATAATCATAAAGGGGACAATCCTCCCAAGGAATATGTGGACAGACTCAATTATGAGCTTGAAATAATAAATAAAATGGGATATGTTGATTACTTTCTTATCGTACACGACTTTATCCGCTACGCTAAGAGTAAGAATATTCCCGTCGGTCCGGGCAGAGGCTCGGGTGCAGGCTCTCTTGCGGCTTACTGTATAGGCATAACGGGTATTGACCCTCTTAAATATAATCTGCTCTTTGAGCGTTTCCTCAACCCTGAAAGAGTCAGTATGCCTGACTTTGATATTGACTTCTGCTATGTCAGACGGCAGGAAGTTATTGACTATGTTATAAGGAAATACGGTGCTGACCATGTGGCGCAGATTGTCACTTTTGGTACTATGGCGGCAAGGGGAGCTGTGCGCGATGTCGGCAGGGTACTGGGTATGCCCTATAATGTAGTTGACGAGGTCGCTAAGGCAATTCCGAATGAGCTGAAAATCACAATAGACAAGGCTCTGAAATATTCAGAGGATCTGAAAACGTTTTACGCAACAAATGAAGATGTGAAAAAGCTTCTTGATATTGCAAGGCAGGTTGAGGGTATGCCACGACATGCTTCAACCCATGCTGCAGGCGTTGTTATTACCCGTGATCCGGTTTCGTCATACGTGCCTCTTGCGGTCAACGACGAAAGCGTTGTAACACAATTTACAATGGTTACACTTGAAAATCTTGGACTTCTCAAAATGGACTTCCTGGGTCTTCGTACGCTGACAGTTATTGACGATGCGGTTAAGCTCATTAAGAGAGCAAATCCCGATTTTAACTTAGATGAAATAGACCTTAATGATGAAGCAACCTTTGATATGCTCTCGCAAGGCAGAACAGATGCAGTTTTTCAGTATGAATCTGCAGGTATGAGAAGTGTTCTTTCGCGCCTTAAGCCCCAGAGTCTCGAGGATTTGATTGCTGTTATTTCGCTGTACCGACCGGGCCCTGCAGACTCAATAGACACATATATTCATAACCGTCATAATCCGCAGGATACAAAATATAAATCCGAGCTTCTTCGTGATATACTTGATGTCACTTACGGCTGCATGGTTTATCAGGAGCAGGTTATGGAAATCTGTCGCAAACTTGCAGGCTACTCTTATGGCAGAGCTGACCTTGTGCGCCGAGCCATGTCTAAGAAGAAGCTTGACGTAATGGAAAAGGAAAGACACAATTTTATTTATGGGCTCAAAAATGACAATGGCGAAACAGAATGCTGCGGATGTCTTGCAAACGGCGTGTCACAGACAGTTGCAAATGACATATTTGATGAGATGTCAAATTTTGCTAAGTACGCTTTCAACAAATCTCACGCTGCCGCCTATGCCTATGTTTCCTATCAGACGGCATGGCTGAAATGTCATTATCCCTGTGAGCTTCTTGCGGCTACGCTGACAAGTGTCCTTGACTCGAGCACAAAGGTTTCGACTTATATTGCTGAAGCAACAAGGCTCGGAATTAAAGTTCTCGCACCTAATGTCAACAGCAGCTTTGAGGGCTTCACCGTTAAAAAAGGTGCAATTCGTTTCGGTCTGCTTGCTATAAAAAATCTCGGCAGAGGCTTCATCAAAACAATAATTGACAACCGTGAGCAGGGCGGTAAGTACACGGATTTTTATACCTTCTGCAAAAGAGTTTACTCCAAGGAATTCAACAGAAGGGCAGTAGAGAGCCTTATTAAGTGCGGTGCTCTTGACGGCTTGGGGCTCAATCGCAATCAGATGCTTCATATGTTGCCGTCGATTATATCAGACCTTGATGCAGATAAAAATAAAAATGTTATAGGTCAGATAGGATTTTTCGATGAAGATTCAGGCTTTTCATATTCAAACGAATTTGCGGCACCTGATATTGAAGAGATACCCTATAATGAGCTGCTTGCTCTTGAAAAGCAAATAACAGGTCTTTATATATCAGGACATCCTATGGATGAATACAAGGATATTGCTTCGGCTGTGAAAGCTGATGTTATTTCCGAAATTCTCGAAAGCGATGCTTCATTCGGTTCAAAATATAAAGATAATTCCAGAGTAAAGCTCTACGGTATAATCTCCAAGGTCGAAAAGAAAAGCACAAAGAGCAATTCTACCATGTGTTTTGTTACGCTTGAAGATCTTAGTGCTTCTATTGAATGCATTGTTTTCTCAAGGCAGTACGCCGAAAGGGTGCATCTTTTGCAGGCAGGCAATATTGTACTTATTGGCGGTAGACTCAGTCTTCGTGAAGACAGAGAGCCTAGTGTTGTCTGTGAAACCATTGAGCCTAATCCTAAAAACATACTAAAGCAACAGACAAAGCCCGAGAAAAAACAGCGTAAGGGTATTTTCCTGAGAGTAGAGAATGCTCAGTGTACCTGTATGACAAAAATTAAAACGCTGATTGATATTTTTCAAGGCGACTTTCCTGTGTATATTTTCTTCAGAGATACGGGAAAATATGAATGTGCAGGTTATGTAAGAATGAACAAGCCTATGTGTGAGGAATTCAAAACAATGATCGGTGATGAAAATGTTGTTATACGAAGTTAAATCTCGTCGATTTTGTGGATAAATCTTGACTTTTACACTTTATAGTGTATAATGTTTGTAATAATTTAAAAACATATTTAACAAAGCTCTTATGAATGTTAATGTAGTTCACAGTGTGTTAACTCGCACACTGAAAAAGAGTATAGGAGGACGTACTAATGATTAAAACAATTGGTGTATTGACAAGCGGTGGCGACGCACCGGGTATGAATGCAGCAGTCCGTGCTGTTGTTCGTTCAGCTTGCGAGCTCGGAATGAAGGTTTACGGGGTTAACAGAGGCTACAACGGTCTTATGGAAAATGATATGTTTGAGATGAATCTTCGTTCAGTTTCAGATATAATCAACAGGGGCGGTACAATTCTTTATTCAGCAAGAAGCCCTCGTTTCAAGACAGAGGAAGGTATGCAGGAGGCTATCGATGCTTGCAAGGAAAGAGGTATTGAAGGTCTTGTTGTTATCGGTGGCGACGGTTCCTTCAGAGGCGCAAGAGACCTTTCACTTCGCGGTATTCCCTGTGTTGCAATTCCCGGTACAATCGACAACGATATCGGTTGCTGCGATTACACAATAGGTTATGATACAGCAATGAACACAATCATGCAGATGGTTGACAGAATCAGAGACACTGCTGAGTCACACGATCGCTGTGCAGTTGTTGAAGTTATGGGCAGAGGCGCAGGCTATCTCGCACTTTCAGCAGGTATCGCTTGTGGTGCTACCTCTATACTTATCCCTGAAGTGCCTTATGATTTCGAGCGTGATGTTATCGAAAGAATGAAGAGAACTCAGAAGAGCAATAAGGTTCACTTTGTTATCCTTGTTTCCGAAGCTATCGGCGGCGTTGAAGAAATGGCAAAGAGAATTCAGTCTGAAACAGGTGTTGAAGCAAGAGCAACCATTCTCGGTCACGTTCAGCGCGGCGGTTCACCCACAGCAAAAGACAGAATAGTTGCAAGCCAGATGGGCTTCCATGCTGTTCAGCTTCTCAAAGAAGGCATTGGCAACCGTGTTGTTGCAATGCAGAAGGAAAAAATTCTTGACTTCGATATCTTTGAGGCTCTTACAATGAAGAATTCAGTTGATCTTGATATGTACAGAATGAATCTTGACATATCTATCTGATTTAATAATAACTGGGGGTCTGTTTCGGCAGACCCTGTTGTTTTAGAAGGTGAAAATTATGGCAGATAGCAAAAAGAATATTCATCAGGGACACAGACAAAAAGTCAGAGACAGATATTATGAAACGGGACTTACGGGTATGCCTGATCATAATATTCTCGAGTTTCTGCTGTTTTTTGGCATCCCTCAGAGGGACACTAACGAAATGGCACATGAACTAATTGACAGATTCGGCTCATTTTCAGGTGTACTTGAAGCAAAAAAAGCTGACCTGCTTGATGTGAAGGGTATGACGGAAACAGCTGCCTGTCTGCTCACATTGTTTTTACCTGTTTATAAAAGATATGTTGAGGATTTACATAAAAAGCGGCCTGTACTTTCGACAAAGAAGGATTATATCAAATACCTGAAGCATCTTTATCTTGACAGCCCCAATAATGAGAGAATATATATTCTGTGTCTTGATTCCAACAACAGACTCATTGCCTGCAGAAGGGTTAGCGAGGGAGATTTCAGCACAGCTCTTTTCGATATTAGAAAAATCGCAAGTGCAGTTCTTGAAGTAAACGCCAAGAAGGTCGTGCTGTCCCATAATCACCCAAACGGTATGATCGACCCCTCTGTGGATGACTGTAAAGTCACTGCCGAACTCAGAGATTTGCTTTTGCTGCTTAAGGTAAGATTTATCGACCATGTTATCATTACGGACACAAGTTATTGTTCCATGGCAGGTTCGGCAAAATATACTCACCTGATAAACGGTGGCGAGTCACTTATATGAAGAAATATAATTTAATATAAAGGAGCCATATTATGAAGAAAAAAGCTATGAAAGCAATTTCAGGAATTCTTCTTGTTTTTGCAGTACTGTTTATTTTGCCTGCTTCAATTGAAGCGTCTGATTCTTTTGTTGTTACAAAGGCATCGGCTATGCTGACTGCAGATGATCCTGACCTTACAAGAGATAAGGTCAGATTGGAAATGTACGAAAGGTACAAAGCCATATTTGACTTTGCTTGCAGGCAAGACATAGATATTGATGCTCAGAGTGTACCTTTTGCAAGCGGTGCACAGGCAAGCAGCGCTGAAATTGACGCTCTTGTCGCCGAACTTACTGCCGATTGCAGTACCGACTATGATAAGGCGATGGCTATTTATCAATGGGTAACTGATAATATTTATTATGACTACGACTATTACAACCATGTTACATCGTCAACTTCTGTAACTGCAACTGATGTGTTGAAGTATAAATACACTGTCTGTGACGGTTTCTCTAATCTTTATACGGCAATGTGTCGCAGTGTGGGTGTACCCTGCCGTAAAGTTGTAGGTTATGCTGCATCTGAACTCGTAAGCGATGAGGAATATTTTGCCTCCTATTTTAAAAACGAGCCTGACCATGCATGGAATGAGATATATGTCAATGATGAGTGGATTGTTGTTGACGCTACATGGGATTGCGGCAATACATATTCGGGCGGAAAATTTACAGCTGGCAAATCTACTGTAAAATGGTTCGGTATGGACTTTGCAGAGTTTTCACAAAGACATATGGGTATGTCCTATAGCTGCAGTTTTTTGTCAGCTAAGTTTACTTTTGATATCGAGCTTAACAAGGTAACAGCGAGTAACTATACAGGTACAGCCAAAAAAGTGGTTATTCCCGAGGGTGTACATATCATTTCTGAAATCTCGAAAACAAACAGCAATTTTACTTCCGTATCTTTGCCCTCAACTCTTACAGCTATATCAAAAGCTGCTTTTAAAAACTGCACTGCACTTACAGGCATCGTTATACCGGAAAGCGTGACGACAATAGACAGTGAAGCATTTTCGGGTTGCAGTCTGTTGGCAAATGTTAATTTGCCCTCCGGTGTAAAAAGCATTGGATCGAAGGCATTTTATAAATGTGAGGCCCTTACTAAAATTGTCATACCTGACGGTGTTGAGACCATCTCTTCATATGCTTTTTACGGCTGTACAGCCCTTGAGGAAGTAAGTATTCCTTCTTCCGTGGCTAAAATTGAAAGCTCCTCATTCAGGGAGTGTACCGCTTTGAAATCAATTATCATTCCCGAAAATGTTATATCGTTAGGTAGCAGTGCTTTTCAGGGATGCATCGCTCTTGAAGGTGCAATTCTTAACTGCAAGGCTGAACTCATACAGAGTTCATGTTTTTATCAGTGTACGGCTCTTGCGACAGTTCACATAAGCGATTCAGTAACAGAGATCGGTAATAATGCTTTTTACAAATGTACCGCACTCAAAACAATAACAGGTGCCGAAAATGTAAAAATATTACGTTATCAGGCATTCAGAGGCTGCACTGTTCTTGAAAACTGTGACTTCTTTAATAAGCTTACCCGTCTCGAATACTATGCTTTCAGAGAGTGTGAAAGCATTACAAGTGTAAAAATACCCTTCACATATACCAATATTGATGAATGGGGCTTTTACAATTGCAAGTCACTTGAAAAAGTTGTGATTGAAGAAGGTGTCACCACAATTGATGAGTCAGTCTTTTATATGTGTTCAAGCCTGAAAGAGATAAACATTCCCTCAACGGTAACATCAATAGGAGAATTTGCTTTTGCACGTTGCACTTCTCTTGAAGAAATTGATTTGCCTGATGGTCTTACAGCTATACCTGTTTCGCTGTTCAGCGGCTGTGTTAAACTCAGAAGCATAGGCGGCGATATTCCGGCTTCGGTTACTTCAATAGGTAAGGAAGCATTCTATGACTGCATACTTGACGGCGCATATACAATACCGCACGGAGTTAAAGATATCCCTAAATCGGCATTTTATCAGTGCGAAGGAATCACACAGCTTACAATTCCGCTTAGTGTTACATCCATTGAAGAGTTTGCTTTCTCCAGAGCTAATAGCCTCACTGATGTTTATTACCTCGGAACAAAGGCTCAATGGGACTCAATAGTAATAGGTGCAAACAATACAGCACTGCTCAGTGCCGAACTCCATTGTCTCGGTGAGCACACACATTCATATCAGAGCACAGTAACAACTTCACCTACGTGTACTGCTTCAGGTGAGATGACATATACTTGTTCTTGCGGAAGCACTTATACTCAAGCAATTGATAGTCTCGGACACACTGAGGAAGTTATCCCCGAAGTGAAAGCTACATGCACAAGTACGGGTCTCACTGCAGGCGTAAAATGTTCCGTTTGTAGCGAAGTTCTCACAGCACAAACCGTCACCAACAAACTCGCTCACACCGAAAGTGAATGGATAGTTGATACGTCAGCTACCTGCTCAAAAGAAGGTACAAAACATACCGAGTGTACCGTTTGCCACGAAACTATTAAAACTGGCACTGTCGACAGACTTCCGCACACTAATGAAATTATTCCTGAAGTCAAAGCTACTTGCACAAGTACTGGCCTTACAGCAGGTGCGAAATGTTCGGTCTGCGGCGAAGTTCTCACAGCACAAACTGTAACCGGTAAACTCAGCCACACTGAAAGTGAATGGATAGTTGATACGTCAGCCACCTGCTCCAAGAAAGGCACAAAACATACCGAGTGTACTGTTTGTCATGAAATTATGAAAACAGATCTTATCAGCAAACTTCCGCACACGGAGGAAGTTATCCCCGAAGTCAAAGCTACCTGCACAAGTACGGGTCTCACTGCAGGCGTAAAATGTTCCGTTTGTAGCGAGGTTCTCACAGCACAAACTGTAACCGGTAAACTCAGTCATACCGAAAGTGAATGGATAGTTGATACGTCAGCTACCTGCTCAAAAGAAGGCACAAAACATACCGAGTGTACTGTTTGTCACGAAACAATGAAAACAGGCACTATCGACAAACTTCCGCACAAGGAGGAAGTTATCCCCGAAGTGAAAGCTACATGCACAAGTACGGGTCTCACAGCAGGTGTGAAATGTTCTGTATGCGGTGAAGTTCTCACAGCACAAACTGTAACCGGTAAATTCAGCCACACTGAAAGTGAATGGATAGTTGATACGTCAGCTACCTGTTCTAAGGCAGGTATAAAACACACTGAATGTGTCGTATGTAAAACAGTGACAAAGACAGACACAATAGCAAAGCTTTCACACCAAGACAGCAACAATGATGATAAATGTGATATGTGCGGAGTGAACACTAAC
>JAZSPF010000091.1:0-6223 GCA_045537315.1 Acutalibacteraceae bacterium | reverse complement strand
AGCTTCATTACAAAGGGAAATATGACTTAAACCCTGATAACCTGCCTCACGGTGAACACAAAGAGGGTGCCGTTAAATTCAAAGAAGCTGAGGACTCAAAGAAGCTCAGCATAATTGCTAATATTGCGGCTACTGTTATTACGGTAATTCTTGCGGTTTTTGCGTTTTTAAGAGCTAAAGATTATATTTTAGGTGGTTCTTTTCAGCTGTTTGTGGGATGCATATGTTCTATGATCATCCTGTTTCCTCATGAACTGCTGCATGCTGTCTGCTTTAAAAAGGATGTCTATTTATATACAAACTGGTCTCAGGGTATGCTCTTCGTCGTGGGGCCTGAGGATATGAGCAAGTCAAGATTTATATTTATGTCACTGCTTCCTAACATAGTTTTCGGCTTTGTTCCCTACATAATCGGTATGATTTTTCCTCAATATCTCTTTTTACTGTCGCTCGGTACCCTTTCAATCGGCATGGGGGCAGGGGACTATTACAATGTTTACAATGCACTTACTCAAATGCCGAAAGGCTCAAGGACATATCTTTATAAATTTAATTCATATTGGTATATGCCGTAAAATTAAAAGACCGTTTTACGGTCTTTTTTTGTGTCATTTTTTGTGTAGGAAAATATACTGAATATAAGGGATAATAACGGAGGTGATGTTTTATTTCACAGGTTATTATGGGTGTCTTTATCCCTTTTTTCGGTACTGCGGTCGGTGCGGCGGCTGTTTTATTTTTTAAGAAAAACCTAAGCGATGTTTTTACGGACATACTGTCAGCATTTGCCGCAGGAATAATGACTGCTGCTTCTGTGTGGAGCCTTATTATTCCCGCTGTGGAAAGATGTGCTTTTATGGGAAAACTTGCGTTTCTACCCACAGCGGCGGGCTTTATTTTAGGCAGTGGGTTTATGATACTGTTAAATGATCTTAGCAGAATATTAGTAAAAAACAGTGAACATATGAGAAAACTTACTACAACGATTTTAGCCGTTACAATACACAATTTTCCCGAAGGAATGGCAGTAGGTACAATATATGCCGCATATCTTGCAGGTGAGGATACCGCATCTTTGGCGGCGGCTTTTGTGCTGTCACTGGGCATTGCCATTCAGAATATCCCTGAAGGTGCAATTATTTCAATGCCGCTTCATGCAGCAGGTGTGCCAAAGAGCAAATCTTTCCTTTGCGGTGCAATGTCAGGCATCGTGGAACCATTAGGAGCAATATTGACCATTTGCGCGGCAAAGGCGGCTACGGTGCTGCTGCCATATTTGTTGAGCTTTGCGGCAGGTTGTATGATGTTTGTGGTCGCTGAGCAGTTAATCCCCGATATCAGAGGTCGCGGCAGGGTACCTGTAAGAGCCTTGCCTTTTACGGCAGGCTTTGTCATAATGATGAGCCTTGATGTGGCACTTTCTTAAGATATTCTTACAAAAGTGTCAGAATACTTGTTTTCGACTCGGTTAAAAGATATACTGAAAGCAGAACAGGAGAGGATGTCAATGAAGAAGCTGATGATTTTGCTTGTGGCACTCGCAACAGTTTCGGTGCTGATTTTTGCCACAGTGCAAAGCTTTCAGGATGACTTTATGAGCCTGCAGGGGAGCATAGTCTGGGAACTGAGCAAAAAAGAAGCAACCCTGAAAAACGGCTGGGAGCTGATATTGGTTAACAGTGAGTATTGTGTACCTGAAAACTATGAAGTCGACCTGCTCACACTGTCAAACGGTCAGCAGATTGACGAGAGGATATATCCGCCCTTGCAGAAAATGTTTGACGATATGAGAGCTAAGGGGATTTATCCCACAGTTGTGTCGGGCTATAGAAGCTACGAGGAGCAAAGAACTATTTTAGAGGAAAAATATCTCGCTTACCGAGGGGAGGGCTACAGCAAATCCCGTGCCAAAGAGCTTGCCCTCGAGTGGGTTGCACTTCCCGGTACCAGTGAGCATCAGCTTGGCATTGCAGTTGACATTAACCCTGATTACTCCGTCTCAGACGGCAAGGGAGTCTACGAGTGGCTGAGGGATAACGCCCACAAATACGGCTTTATCAAGCGTTATCCTGAGGATAAAACTGAAATTACAGGCATAATCAACGAGCCTTGGCACTACAGATATGTGGGGGAGAAGGCGGCAAAAGAAATGTATGAGCAGAATTTATGTCTGGAAGAATACGTGGAACTTATATAACATCATCGTGTTTTTGGTTACTTTTTCCACGATAGGAAAAAGTAACGCCAAGCGGCGAGTGTAATAAAAAACAAAATCTTTTATAAAACAACAGCTCTGCTAAAAAAACAGAGCTGTTGTTTTATTTCTTTATATATCCTCGCCGGACGGGCGAAACTTTTTCTGGCGTGAAAAAGTTTCCAAAACACGCTGTTATTCATAATTTTTGATGAACGCGCTTATATTTGCTTCGCTTCCCGTAAGGCTTCCTTGAACTATTTCGGGTTTACCTCCGCCTCTGCCCGAAAAAGCAGCGTTTAAGGCTTTGCAAAGACCTTGGAGATTCACTTGCTTACTCACAATGCAATAGCGATATGAGCCCTTTTCGCCTGAGAAACAAGCGGCAAACTCTGTTGCCTTATCCATAAGCGAAATAGCAAAGTCCTGTAGGAGCTTGCCCTCAAGCTTAGAGTCAAAGATAATAATTCTGCTGTCCTCTTTTATGCTTTCACTCTTAAGGGAGAGCAACTCTCTTGTAAGACCCACAATATCATATTTGAGCTTTTCGTTTTCATTCTTGAGTCTTTCAACAGCGGCGGCAGTTTCATCCTGCTTTGCTGAGGTGAGATTTGACACAAGGCGGTTTTGCTTTAACTTATGTCTTAAATCAAGGAGCGCTCTTTCGCCACAGAGTATACTAACTCTTGTGCCGCCCTTATAACGTTCAAAATTCACCACTCTTACAATACCGATTTCGCCCGTTCTCTTTACATGGGGAGCACAGCAGGCACACACATCAATTCCGGGAATTTCAACAATTCTTACCTGACCCTCAATTTCAATCTTACTGCGGTAGGAGAGTGCTTTTAATTCTTCCTCAGTGGGGAAAAGCACATTTATTTCGATGTCATCCCACACCGCTTTGTTGACAAGGTTTTCTACTTTACAGACATCATCTTCATTCAGCTCACCGTCAAAGTCGAGAGTGACAATTTCACTGCCTAAATGAAAACCAACATTGTTGTAGCCATAAACGGAATTGACAATTCCTGAAAAAATATGCTCGCCTGAATGTTGCTGCATATCGGAAAATCGCTTCTTAAAGTCGATTTTTCCACATAAAATGTCTTTGTTTTTTAACTTTTCAGCATTTTCAACGGAGTTTTTCACAAAATGCAATATTTTGCCGTCGATAATTTGTACGTTTTCCACATGTGTTTCGCCAAGCTCACCTATATCGGAAGTCTGACCGCCGCCCTCGGGAAAGAAGGCTGTGCGGTCAGTTTCAATGTAAATATAATCTTTGTCGCTGTAAAGTGAAACAACTTTACAGTCGAATTCCGTAAGGTAGCTGTCGGCATCGTATAACTTCTTTGTCATAGTCTGCCTTCCTTTAACTGAGTTTATGTATAAAAAGTCCGCTTAAAAGCTTAGGCTCAAACCATGTTGATTTAGGAGGCATTACCTTGCCGGCATCGGCAATTGCCATTAAATCTTCAAGTGATGTGGGGTACATTGAAAAGGCGATAACCATATCATTTTCGCATCTTCTTTCAAGCTCTGTGAGACCTCTGATGCCGCCGACAAAGTCAATGCGTTTGTCGGTTCTCGGGTCCTCAATGCCGAAAATGGGGGTGATGCAGTTGTTCTGAAGTATTGAAACATCAAGTCTGTCAACAGGGTCACTCTCGTCATAGGTACCCTCTTTAGCAGTGAGTTTATACCACTTCTTTTCGAGATACATACCGAAGGTGTGCTTTACTTCGGGCTTATACTGACCTTCACCTTCATAGGCTTCAACAGTGAACTTCTCGCTGATTTTTGCTATGAATTCCTCAGGTGAGTAACCGTTCAGGTCTTTCATAACTCTGTTGTAATCCATAATTTCAAGCTCATCCTTGGGGAAAGCAACTGCAAGGAAGAAATTGAATTCTTCACTGCCATCATAGTCGGGATTTGCCTGTCTTCTCTTTTCACCTACTCTAACTGCACTTGCACAGCGGTGATGGCCGTCAGCGATATATAGATAGTCTATGCCGTCAAAAGCCGCCTGAAGCTTTCCGTTGATTTCGGCATCATCAATAACCCACACAGTGTTTGCAATACCGTCATCGGTTACAAAGTCATAGCAGGGAGTGTGGTTTTCTTTCCACGCATTTATAATGCTGCTGATTTCCTCGTTTTCACGGTATGTGAGGAAAATGGGGCCTGTGTTTGCATCGCAGTAATCAACATGTCTTATTCTGTCAGCTTCCTTATCGGCTCTTGTGAATTCATGCTTCTTTATAATGTTATTCATATAGTCATCAATTGAAGCGCAGCCAACAAGGCCTGTCTGACTTCTGCCGTTCATAATCTGGCGATAGATATAGAAGCAAGGCTCGCTGTCCTGGCAGCAGATGCCATCACTCTGGAGCTTGTCGAGGTTTTCTCTGGCTTTGAGATAAACCTTTTCATCATAAATATCAATATCTTCGGGCAGGTCAACTTCAGCCTTATCAACATGAAGGAATGAATAAGGTTTATCCTGAGTCATAACCCTTGCTTCTTCGCTGTTCATAACATCATAGGGCAGTGCTGCCACTTTGTGAGCATATTCGTCAGTAGGACGCACAGCCTTGAAAGATTTAAAAATTGCCATAGTATTTTCTCCTTTGATTTACTGATTTTATTTTATTATATTTACAAATCTTTGTCAATACAAAAGTATATTTGCCCTATTTTTGAAGAAAAATAAATCAGCAGAAAAAAACGAAAGAGGGATAGTATGTCAATTTCAAATGAAGAATACGGCAAAATGGCAAAGAGGGCTTCGCCAAACTCGCCTGTAATTAAAGATTGCTTAATGGCTTTTATTTTCGGCGGTGCAATATGCTGTTTTGCTCAGGTACTCCTGACCAGGTTCAAGTCCACAACTATGACTTTAGAGGAAAGTAAGGCGCTGACAACAGTGATACTCATAGCAGTAACGGCAATTCTCACTGCAGTGGGAGTTTTCGATAAAATTGCCAAGGTTGCCGGTGCGGGTACTGCAGTGCCCATAAGCGGTTTTGCCAACTCTATAGTTTCTGCCGCACTTGAATTTCAGACCGAGGGCAGAATTTTAGGTACAGCGGCTCAGATGTTTTCTCTTGCTGGTCCCGTAATTGTTTTCGGATGCTCCACCGCGGCAGTGTACGGACTTATAGTATATCTTTTCGGTTTATATTGAGGTGACAAAATGGGACAAAGACGTGGTAAGACGGTAATTTTTGAAAGCAAACCGCATATTATAGGAAACGCTGCCGTTGTAGGCAAAAAAGAGGGCGAAGGACCCTTAGGCAGCGAATTTGACGAGATATTCGAAGACACTACCATGGGTGAAGACTCATGGGAAAAGGCAGAGAGTCTCTATCTTAAAACAGCAGTTGCCAAAGCACTTGAAAAGGCGGCTGTGGGTGCAAGCGAAGTGGATGCAATATGCTCGGGCGACCTTCTCAACCAATGCACAGGCTCTACCTTCGGCTTAAGGGATTTTTCCATACCTTTCTGTGGTGTTTACGGTGCTTGCTCAACTATGGCACTGAGTTTGTGTGTAAGCTCACTAATGATAGAAAGCGGCGGCTTCAATTGCTGTATAGCGGCAACAAGCTCTCATTTCTGCTCGGCTGAAAAGCAGTTCCGCAAGCCTCTTGAGTACGGTGGACAGAGACCGCCTACGGCTCAGTGGACAGTTACGGGTTCAGGTGCGGCAGTGCTGAAAAGAACAAGTTCGGACATCAGTCCCTACATTGACAAAATACATCTCGGCACAATTCAGGATTACGGCATAACAGACAGCAACAATATGGGTGCGGCAATGGCACCTGCTGCAAAGAAAACCATAGCAGACTTTCTCACTGACACTGCGGCAAAACCATCGGACTTTGATCTTATTCTCACAGGAGATCTTGGCAGTGTGGGTAGTGAGCTTTTAAAGGAACTGCTTCTTCGCGAAGAGGGAATTGATATTTCGGGGGTGCATAAAGACTGCGGCCTTATGATTTACGACATGGAAAAGCAGGATGT
>JAZSPF010000051.1:0-2598 GCA_045537315.1 Acutalibacteraceae bacterium | reverse complement strand
TATCACTCTGCTTCCCCAGGCAGGTGTTGCTCTGGGTATGTCAATTACTGCTATGTCAGCTTTAGGCGAAGAAGGCATAATCATCAGAAACATTGTTCTTTTCGGCGTTCTCATTTATGAGCTCTTCGGACCGCTTATGACTAAGACCGCTCTTATGAAGGCAGGCGAAATCAGTCCCAAGGTTGATAAGCCGAGAGTTGCTCCGGTGAAGAACTGATTAGAACCAATGAATCGTCACCTTCTTTTCATGTCGTAAGCTAGTTCATTCAAAAACTAAAAGAAACATCCGCCTTAACCGTAAAGGAAAAGGTGGATGTATTGTTTATCTGAAGGTTTTAAGATATGCTTTCACTTCATCACTTATGCGGTAGCTTTCCACCGCTTTTTGTATTGTCTTTTTGTGCACCCAAAGTGGGAGCCGTCTTTCCTCTATATAGCATATTGTGCTGTCATACTGCTTGCTCAGTGCCGTGGCAAAGCACCATGCAATCATCATGTTGACATAGTATTCCTCGCTTTTTATTTTTGCAACTGTTCTCAGGTGTTCTTCACTGAAATTTTCATCAAGATAAAAGCTCAGCAGACAGCCTATACCGTAGCGTACCGTGTAAGTCTTGTCGCTTTTCAGCCACTCGTGAATATGCTTCAGGAGCTTTTCAGGCTCACTTTTCAGTGCCTTAGGTCTCAGCATATCGCAGGTCGCCCAGTTATCAATATAGGGCAGAAGCCTTTTCGTTTCGGCAAGACATTCGTCAAAATCCTTTATCTTTTCGATGAGAAAACCGTGAAGATTATCCTCTTCATAATATTTGTGGGGCAAATCGCAAATAAAGTCTTGGTACTCTGCCGATTTAAACAGTTTATTTGCAAACTTGCGAAGCACGGGAGTACGCACGCCTATTATCTTATCGCTGTCAACGGTGGGCATCAATTTTGAGTGAAAGGCTTTATAATCTTCGTCAGCTAAAGAGAAAAGCTTTTCTCTGATTTCAGTAGTTGTCATGCCTCAATCACCAGACCCACATGAAGCTGCTCTGCCTTGTCGCCTAGCTCTTTTTTGAGTATATCAAAGGCTTTTTTACCTGTGCAGTGACCGGTATAAATCTTTTCTATGCCCGTCTTTTTAATTCTGTCAGCAAGTGCCTTCACTTCTTCGTCAGCACTCTTATAAAGGTGGAAACCTCCCACAAGAGCATATATTTTTTTATTGGGATAGCTCTTTTGCACCTCGGTGATAATTGTGTCTGCACCGCCGTGACAGCAGGAATTGAATATAACGAGTCCCCTGTCGGTGTCAACAACAAGACTCTGCTCGTGAGCGAAATTGTCATAGCGAAGCTTCTTGTTTTCTTTTATGCAAAGTCCGTCTTTTTTGCCCATAGCCTCAAGACCCTTTGTTTTGTGAGAAATTATGCTCACACCGCTGCAAAGGACTTTATCTCCCTTCACATAAACAATTCTGTCTTTGTAGGTTTCCATAACGCCCTTTTTGATGCCTATGTATTTTGAGAAAATCCAGCGTTTGCCGTAGCAGTTTTCTCTGCACTCAGAGCTGAGATAAAACTTTGCTCTGGAGTTGATGTTAAAGAATTTTTCCATACCGTCAGCATGGTCATAGTGGGCATGTGAGAGCACACCGAAATCCGTTTTTTCAAGAGGCACACCCAGCTTTTTTGCATTGAGTGAGAAGTTTTCACCTGCACCTGTGTCAAGGAGTATTCTTTTATCACCGTGGTGAATGAAGATACTCAGTCCCCACTCGCCCTTGAGCTTATCTTTTGCTATGTTATCTATAAGTACCGTAGCTTTCATCTGGCTTTTCTCCTTGTGATACTTTCATATTTGCTTATTCCCCACTTGTTGACAAGGGGACTTTCAGGTTTTTCGCTCATAACATCGTTATAATATATAACCTTGCTGTCAAAGCGTGTCAGGTCATCCTCATGAAGTGTGACTACTCTCACACCTCTGTTGTTGCCGTATGTGTAAAAAGATGGTGACGGAACTGCCACAAACTTTATGCCGTCACAGTCACATACAAAATCATTAGTGTGGTCGTGACCGAAAAAGCAGGCGACAACACTGTCTGTTTCTTTCATCACATCAAACTGACCGCCGTTTATATCGGGTGGGCAGGGACCTTCGTTCATTGCGCCAGAAATAAGGCTTTCCTGTTTGGATTTATAAAACTTATTTTTACGGCAACACTGCCCTCTTGTGTAACCCTTTTTAGGCAGTTTGCTTTCATACATCAGGTCATAGACCTCAGGCATAATTATGTGCTGAAACAGATATGACGGCAAATTGCCGTTTCTTTCTCTTTCCTGTCTGTACCAATTGAGCTGCTCGCTGTTAACATAGGCATATCCGCCCTCTTTGGCATAGGTACCCGAATCGACGAAATAAAGGGAAAAAATCTCCTTTTCACCCTTGCTGTCTTTCAGATTCATGGAGTAATCGCCCTCTCTCATAAGGCAGTTTTCAGCTTCATTATAAAGGGAAAGATGAAACTTTTTAGCCTGGGCTTCACTCATTTCGGGCAGTCCTTCATGGTCGTGGTTGCCAAAGACAACAGCAAAAGCAGTGCCGCCGAGAAGC
>JAZSPF010000011.1:0-3680 GCA_045537315.1 Acutalibacteraceae bacterium | reverse complement strand
ACTTGAAGAATCAATTACTCTTGTGCCGCTTGCAGTTGCCATATCTCTGTCCCTCGGCTGGGACTCCTTGGTTGGTGTAGGCTTCAGCTTTATAGCAGTTGCTTTCGGGTACTCTGCCGCCACCTTTAACCCGTTCAATGTTGGTTTGGTTCAGTCTATGGCAGACCTTGCCATGTTCTCCGGTGTGCTTTTCAGAGTTTTGGTTTTTGCAGTTGTTTATATTATTCTTGCAGGTTTTTTCATCAGCTACGCCAAGAAAATTGAAAAAAACCCGAAAAGCTCTCTTTGTTATGAGAGTGATTTAAAGCTTCGTGACAGATTTTTAAACGAAGAAGAAACAAGAAAAGCTCTTGAAAATCCCGCACTTCCCGGGGCAGCAAAAGCTTTCATCTACGCTCTTATTGCCGTACTCGCCATTACTGTTATCTGTCTTGTGACAAACATCATTGTTGACGACACGCTTATTTCAGATATTCTCGGATATATGCCTCTTGCATCAATGGCAATACTCTTTACCGTCGGCGGACTTCGTGCAGGCTATATATCAGGAATTAGAGGTAAAAACCTGTTGAAAAGCTTCGCAGTCGGTGCAAAAACAATCCTTCCCGTGGCTCCCGTTATCATATTTATCATTAGTGTTACATACATTCTCAAAAGCGGTAAAATAATTGATACTCTGCTTTATTGGGTTTATAATATGCTTGAGGGAGTTAACCCTTATGTTTCAATAATTATCATTTTCTTTGTAATCTGCATCTTTGAATTTTTCATCGGCAGCGGTTCGGCAAAAGCGTTCCTTCTTATGCCTATACTTCTTCCTCTTGTTGATATGGTTGGCATCGGCAGACAAAATCTTATAGTGGCATTCTGCATAAGTGACGGCTTCTGTAATGTGCTTTTCCCCACAAACGGACTTCTTATGATTGCTCTGGGTATAATAAACCTATCTTATATTAAATATATCAAGGCCACATGGAAATTATTTGCACTTGAATTTTTAGCGGCAATCGGTATTATGATGCTTGCAACGGCAATCGGATATTAAAACAAAAAATATAAAAACTCAACCCCTCAGCATTTTTTGCTGAGGGGTCAACTGTTTATTCTTCAATATTATTTTTGGGTGTCGGAGGCGCTATAACCTCGCGTCTTACATCCTTTTGCGGAGTGATTATTTCGCGCTTCGGCAACTCAGGTTTCACATTGGAACTGATATCCACAAATTTTATATTCTGAACCTCTGTTTGAATTTTTATCTTTTCAGGTATCAGCACATCTTCACTGAAGAATTTATCTATAGCAGGATAGCGGGGGAGCTTGGATTTTCTTCCTCTCTTTGTTCTGAGCTTATTAAGAAGGTAAATAAGAAGCAGAATCAGCGCGGTTGCAATTGAAATAACGAGACCCTGTTTCAGACCGTAAGCTTCAAACTTAAATTCTATTTCGTGTATGCCTTTTTTCAGCTCCACACCAAGCAGTGACTGTCCGACTTTGACAATTTCATCTGCGGTTGCAGTTTCACCGTCAATATAAACCTGCCAGCCTCTGTCATAGGGGATTGATGTATAGAGCAGACCGTCGCTTGTTGCAACAACCTTACCCTTGATATAAGTGTCCTCGTGGGTTTCAGTTATCATCTGTGATTCTGAAAGAATGTTGTATCCTTCTTCAAAAATCTCATCATTGAGGGTGTAAGCATACAGTTTCAATGTGCCTGTGTTTTCTTCAAAAGGTACTGTTATTGTCACAGTTTCATTTACATTGTATCTGCCCAAATCAAGCACACAATCCTGGTCGGCAGGACGTGTTGCAGTGCCCAGTGCAGAGTTAACAGTAATACTCTTTGAATTTGAGCCTGTAATATCAAAGTAAATATACAGATTTCCTTCTTCCTCCATTGTGAGATAGAAGGTGGTTGAAGCATCAGTGTCCGGGGTAGATTTATTAAAATAGAAGGAGGATGCCTCAAGGCTTTCTGTAAACGGTTCTATATTACTGTAGGTGACATAGGATACTTCCATTCTTTCAAAGGGATTATCAAGTCCCGTTGCTCTTGCAAACCAATCACCCTGGAGCTCAAATGGGTCTGAGCCTGTTTCAAACTTCCATGTTTCAATATAGTCTTCAGTTGCCCAGTCCTTCACTTCAGATCCGGTAAGAAAAGCAATGGGAAGATTATACTTGTTTTTATATGCACTGAATATATCGTTAGCTGCTACTGCATCATAATATTTAGACGAAAGGATGTTGGGTGTTTCGTTATTAACGATATATTTGAGTGCAAACATCATATTATAAACAGGTGTCTGGGGATTATAGGTATAGCTGTTGATTCTGTTACTCATCATACCTAAATCGTCCTGAAGATTTGATAACTTCTCACTTGCCATTGACGAGAATACGGATACACCGTTGTAATAGTACCAGGAGGGATCCATTCTTGTGCGAAGGTCAGTAAGTTCCATCCGGTAAAAGCTGTCTTTTTCAATTGTGTCAAGAGTTTCTTTTATATCTTCGAAATCATCAAGGTCAGACGCATAGGGAGTTTTATCCACCGAAATGCTGATTGTGCTCGTATCGCACATAACCGCTTCGCTGCAGACGCAGACTATAAGCAGAGCCGCAACGGATATTGTCTGATATTTTTTATCCTTGAAGATTGTAAGTATGAGCACATAAAGCACGATAAGTGCGAGTGTAAGCAGTACTGTTGCATCAGTAACGTTTTTAGATGTCAGCTCCTGCACGAGTACCACAAAAGCAACAAGAGCCGCACCGACAACGCCGAAGTGTCTTGCTTTGAATTCGCTAAGACGCAGGAAGACCTTGTACGCCATAACAAGCAGTATAAACGAATAGATAAATGACTGACGGTAGGGCAGATCGTTGGGGAAGTGGAAGCCGTGCCAGATATAGTTAAGGAAATTAAGGTTAAAAGTAAAGTAAAGAACTATAAGAAGTGAAAGGGTTGTAACCTTTTCTTTTTTTGATATGGATTTTGCAAAGAAGAATAAAGGAGCAAGAATGATTGTGAGCACGCCGCAATAAACATTAGGCAATACGTCATCACCGCTGCTTCTGATTGTAGTTGTCAGCGCCGCAAAATGGTTTGCGAAGAAATCGAAGAACCCGAAATATGACTCTGCATTCTTAGGGAATGTGCCTGATGTTGCCGAGCTCGACTGTAAAACACCGTAAACAGGCAGAAGCACACATGCCATAAGACATGCCGCAGCAAGAGAACTGAACGCAAATAAGCATCCGCTTCTGAAGAATTTGCTGTTTTTAAGACCCTTCACCTTTGATAAGGGGTCAACCTTATCGCCGAGGGTATTGTTTGTAATGTAGTAATGCAAAAAGTAAACAACTGCGAAAATGCAGAGCATATATGACATATAGTAGTTTGAAAACATTGTAAGAGCAAGTCCGGCGATATATGTCGTACATTTTCCGTGGTTAATAATCCGTTCAATGCCGAGCAGTACAACCGGAAGAAGCACCATAGCATCAAGCCACATTACATTCCAGTAATATGCGAGCATATAAGCACAGAAGGCATACATAACGCCGAAGCTGACTGAAACATATGACTGACTTTTCAATGAATGCTTAAGGTAATATGTGAAGGTAGCTGAGGAAAGGGCTGCCTTTATAAGTACCATTGCACCGATTGCTTCAGG
>JAZSPF010000067.1:0-4352 GCA_045537315.1 Acutalibacteraceae bacterium | reverse complement strand
AGTCCATCCTGAGCAAGATGCTTTCTGTCTCTTAAAACAATGTTTCCCACATCGCCTACTCCAAGCCCGTCCACCAAAACTCTGCCGGACTGAACAGATGATGTAATTTTGGCAGAATCCCTGCCAATCTCAACCACATTTCCAATATCCATAATTACCACGTTTTTACGTGGAACACCCATAGTTTCTGCCAGCTCACCGTGAAGCTTAAGATGACGGTATTCTCCGTGAACCGGAATGAAAAACTTGGGCTTTGTAAGCGCCATAATTATTTTAAGCTCTTCACGGCAGGCATGACCTGAAACGTGAACGTCATACATCTTTTCATAAACAACTTCGGCACCTAATTTCATCAGCTCATTCACAACCCTGCTGACGGTCTTTTCGTTGCCGGGTATGGGAGTAGCAGAAATAATAACATAATCGTTAGGCGTTATTGAAACCTTTCTGTGGTCACGCATAGCCATTCTCGTCAGCGCTGACATAGGCTCACCCTGGGAGCCTGTTGTAATAAGCACAAGCTCACTGTCAGTGTAGTGCTTTATCATATCAAGCTTTATGAGTGTTCCTTCAGGAACATTGAGATATCCGAGTTCTGAGGCAACGGCAACAACATTTTCAAGGCTTCTGCCTGAAAGAGCAACCTTTCTGCCTGACTTTTCGGCTACATTGATAATCTGCTGCACTCTGTGGATATTCGAGGCGAAAGTAGCTACGATAATGCGTCTTTTCTCAGCTTTCTGAAAAAGCATTTCAAAAGAAGCGCCTACCTTGCTTTCACTTTCAGTAAATCCCTGTCTTTCGGCGTTGGTGGAGTCTGCCATCATACACAGTACGCCCTGCTTGCCAAGCTCTGCGAAGCGTGCAATATCAATCATTCCGCCGTCAATGGGTGTGGAGTCAATCTTGAAGTCGCCTGTATGGACAACAGTACCGCCGTCACACATAATTGCAAAACCTACAGCATCGGGAATTGAGTGGTTGACATGAATAAACTCCACTCTGAATTTGCCGAGAGTCACTGTCTGACCCGGGGACACAACATTGAGTTTAGCTTTTTCCAGAAGATTGTGTTCACGGAGTTTACCCTCAATAAGGCCATTTGTCAGACGCGTGCTGTAAACGGGAATGTTGACCTTTTTCAGCAGATATGCAAGTGAACCGATGTGGTCTTCGTGGCCGTGAGTAATGCATATACCTTTAATTTTATCAAAGTTCTTTTCAATGTGAGTAAAATCGGGGATAACAATATCAACACCGGGCATATCCTCATCGGGGAAGGCGAGACCGCAGTCAATAATAACCATATCGCCGTCATACTCAAAAAGAGTAATATTCTTGCCGACCTCACCGAGACCGCCGAGGAAAGAAACCTTAATAGGTTTTGCTTTTTTATGCTGCGTGGTCTGCTTTTTGCTCTGAGGTGCCTGTTTCTTCTGAGGTGCCGACTTAGTTTCCTGAGGCTTTTTGTTCTGCGCCTTTTTCTGCACCTGAGGAGCTTGCTTCTTTTCCGGCTTTTTGTCCTGCTTCTTTTTAGGCTCAGCTTCAACTTTTTCATAAAGCTTCAGGTCATTTACGGCACCCTTTGCTTCATTGACCTTGCTTTCAAGAGTCTTTTTACTCTGAGACTTTTTCTTTTTAAAATAGAAAGGCTTAGCCTTATTCTTATTTTTAGACGAATTGTTCTTTGTCTTTACTGAATTCTGATTGTTTTCGCTCATTAAATAATATAACACTCCTTCTTAAATTTTCAGTATGTAAATAACGATAAATATATATTCAATTTGTAATAACCAATATTTGCCCATAGTAAACCATTATAGTTTATAATACTATTTTTTGGTCTGTATGTCAAGGAATATTCTCGGCGAATTCAGAATTAAGAATAAAAATAACCCCTCAGCCAGTCTCAGGGATTGACCGAAGGGGTTATACACATTATATCAGTGGTGGTCACACTTTGCTTCAGGATTAAAATTAAGTTCTCCCTTAAGAAAAGCATCGACTGCTTCATCGGCACTGCCTATTACGCCGCCGTAAATCTCAATGCCTGCCTCTTTGAGAGCTGTTTTTGCACCGTCACCTATACAACCACAGATAAGCACATTTGTACCTATCACCTTTAAAAGACCAGCCATTGAGGCGTGGCCGCTGCACATTGTGCTCATTTCTTTACTGCTTATAACAGTACCGTCCTGAACATCGTAAAGCTTAATCTGTTTAGTGTGACCGAAGTGCTGAAACACCTCACCGTTTTTATAAGTTACTGCAATTCTCATATAAAGCTCTCCTAATTTATTTGTTTATGAGTTTTACGGTGTACCCGTCAAAAGAGAATGTATGATAGGGTGTTTCACCGTGTCTTGCCACATAGTCGGATGATATAATCTGTGACGAGCATTGATTTATAAGCTCATATCTTTCCTCGCTGAAATCAGGGAAACTGTCAGCTCTTGTTCTGACAATAAGATTGCATTTATCAAGGTTTTCTTCCTCGTGTCTCAGAGCAGCGTCAGGCTCATTGTCGAGTATAAATGAAGTGTAACTCTTATTTCTGTCATTGTAACGAAGAACCGGGAACATGGCTCTTGACTTTATTGTTTCATCCTGCTTTATAAATCGGGTTGTGGCACTGCAGTCGTGGAGAAGCACAAGAACCTTGCCCATAGTGTCACCTAAAGGAAGCCATCCGTCATTTTCACGCATGTCTTTAAATGAAGCGTAGTCCCCCATCATGTCTTTTGGTGTGAGAAGTGTGTCACCTAAAATTTCACTAACAAGGTTGTCGAGGATATTGGCATATTCAATATTGAAGCCTCTCATACCGTCTATGGGCACAACTGCTCTTTTAGGCTCAATGATAACTGAAACAGGCAGGTGACCGGGATTGTTTTCCGACCACAGCTTAACCTCCTCAAGAGCAAGTGCAAGGTCATAACAGCTTGAAACATTATCCAGATAAGGAATATGCGATACGGCAAAGCTGACGCTGCCATCACTGACAACAGTTTCAATATCAATTTCAAGATTTCTTATGCCCAGCTCAAGTTGCTGAGTAAGTGTGTCTGCCGTAAAATCTGCAGTCTCACTGCCAATAATGCTGAAAGTTGCCACATCAAGAGCATCATAGAGCTTTTTATACTGCTCAGTGGAGCCGATTTTATAGCTGTTGTGAGTGCCGAGAAAAGCCACTTCATTATACTTGACACCGGAAGAAACAGCCTTTTCAATATCAAATGCTGCTATTTTGCTTTCGTCGCAAGGCACATAGCTGTCAGCATAGTATTCCTCTTTGAGAAAACTCATATGCTCACTCTGATATGCAATATTATCATCTATGGTTTCGTACCCTGCCGATATAGCTGACGGTAACAAAACAAGAAGAATGGCAACAAGCGAAAGCACTGCTTTTATAGGCCCGTATTTTAAAAACCAAGACATAATCACAACATCCTTTTCTTTTTTATATTGTATATTCTATCACTTTTATTCTGAGGTGTCAAATATAATATAAATCTCGTTTTCAGGCAATAATATTTAAAACGAAGTATTAAAGGGGTCTATTATGGATAATTATTTCGGCAACAATAACAGAAGGCTTTCCTGGGTACAGTATCTGTTTCTTCTTTGCATAATTTCGCTAGCCGCTTGTATTTTTCCTGTTCTCGCAAATGACAACACTGCCCTTATTGCATCATCACACACTATCGGCATACCTCTGTTTATTGCAGGTGTAGTGAGTATAATAATCGCCGCAATCAAAAAGAGTACCCTTAAAGGCAGAATGTGGCTTCTTTTTGACGGTGCGGTAACAACAGTTCTGTCCGTACTGCTTATGTTAAACAGCATTGACACAATTGAATCCCTCCCTTTTTATTTCGCCCTATGGGAAATCGCTCTGGGCGTGTTTAAAATCATAGAGTCGCACAATTTAAAGCGTGAAGAAATCAACAGCCACGAAGGATTTTTATATATAGGCATAGCTGAAATCATATCGGGAGTCGGTTTTCTCATAAGACCAATTGACAGAATTGTGGGCTACAATATAGCGGTAGTAATCACTGTTGCTATTCAGATGGGTGCATACGCACTGAGGTATTATCTTTACCCCGCCATGACCGAAGAATAATAGAATTATTTTTCAAAAACAGTTGATTTTTATATTTGCTTCGTGTATAATACTAAAAGTCACTTCGGGGTGTGGCGAAGTTTGGTATCGCGCTTGGTTCGGGCCCAAGAGGCCTCGGGTTCGAATCCCGACACTCCGACCAAAACGGAAAGCCCACCCCGGGTGGGCTTTCCGTTTTTTCATTGGACGCCGTACTCGGCAGATTAAATAAATCTAATGGTGT
>JAZSPF010000004.1:0-6977 GCA_045537315.1 Acutalibacteraceae bacterium | reverse complement strand
TCGCCGATTCTCTCATAATATTCAACCTTACCGTTCTGTGTGATTGATGTAGCACAGTCGAAATTAAAGTCGAAATCTTCATCAGTGGGAACACCAAGAGTAAAGGGGTTAGTACCGAACATGCCCTCAACACCAAGTGTGGGAGCAACACTGGGACGTGCGTTTGTACCTGTCATACCGATACAGCCTGCCTTTGTTGCCATTGTGGTGTAGTAACCGGCAATGCCGTAGTGTGTTGAGTTACGTACTGTAACCATACCCATACCGTATTTCTTAGCCTTTTCAATAGCCATGCTCATAGCCTTGTAGCCGATAACCTGGCCCATACCGTGGTGACCGTCAACAACTGCAGTTGTTTCGGTTTCCTTAAGAATTTCAAAGTTTGTTGTGGGGAACTGGATACCAGCATTGATTCTGTCGATGTAAACGGGCTTGAAACGGTTGCAACCGTGTGACTCAATACCTCTTCTGTCTGATTCAAGAAGTACGTCTGTTACGATTTCAGCCTCGTCAGCAGGTACACCTACACCGATGAATGCGTCCTTGATAAAGTCGTGTGTGGTTTTCCAATCAAGAATTACTTTAGCCATTTTGTTCACTCCTGTATATAATTTATTATTTTCTATTTAAAGCCCAAAGGCTTATAGACGAGATTATTCTTTTGTCTCCCAATCCATAGCTCTGGTGACAGCCTTTTTCCAGCCGGCATAATACTTGTTTCTTTCGTCCATAGACATCTCGGGTACGAAAACTCTGTCAACCTCACGGTTAGCCTGAATGTCCTCAAGGCTTTCCCATACACCCACTGCAAGACCTGCAAGATATGCGGCACCAAGAGCAGTGGTTTCAACTGTCTTGGGTCTGTCAACCTTAGTTTGTGCCATATTAGCCTGAATTTGCATCATAATGTTACTTACACTTGCACCGCCGTCAACACGAAGCTCGCTGATGTCAATGCCTGAGTCATCCTTCATAGCTTCAAGAAGATCTGTCATCTGATAGGTTATGCTTTCGAGTACGGCACGGCAAATGTGCTTTCTGTTAACGCCGCGTGTGAGACCCACAAAGCAGCCTCTTGCATACATATCCCAATAGGGAGCGCCAAGACCTGTAAATGCAGGCACAAGATAACAGCCGTTTGCGTCGGGTACCATTTCTGCAAGCTCGTCACATCTTCTGGGGCTGTCAATGAGCTGCACCTCATCACGAAGCCACTTGATAACTGAGCCTGCATTGAAAGCTGAGCCTTCAATTGAATAGGTGGTTTCACCGCCGAGACTCCATGCAACACCTGTGAGAAGATTATTCTTTGACACAACTCTCTTGTTACCTGTGTTCATAAGCAGGAAGCAACCTGTGCCGTAGGTGTTCTTTGACATACCCGGTTCGAAACACGCCTGACCGAAAAGTGCTGAAGGCTGGTCACCGATTGCACCGCAGATGGGCACACCTTCAAGCTCTTCAAGACCGATAATGCCGCTTGACACCCAACCGTAAACCTTGCTTGAGGGCACGGGAGTGGGAAGTATGCCCATAGGTACGCCAAGCTTTTCGCAGAGATATTCGTCCCACTGAAGCTTGTCAACATCAAAGAGCATAGTTCTTGAAGCATTGGAGTAGTCTGTAACGTGTGTTCTGCCGCCTGTAAGGTTCCAGATAAGCCAGGTTTCAACAGTACCGAAAAGAAGCTGACCTGCATCCGCAAGAGCCTTTACACCGGGAACATTATCGATAATCCACTTAATTTTGGTGGCTGAGAAGTATGCATCAACAATAAGACCTGTATGCTCTGTGATGTAGTCGCAAAGCTCCTTGTCTTCCTTGATTTTTTCGCACATATCTGCAGTTCTTCTGCACTGCCACACAATTGCATTGTAAACGGGCTTGCCTGTAGCTCTGTCCCAGAGGATAGTTGTTTCTCTCTGGTTAGTGATACCGATACCGGCGATATCTTTAGCTGAGAAATTGCCTGAGCGAAGAACGCTTGTAATTGAATTGAGCTGACTGTAAAGGATATTCAGAGGGTCGTGCTCAACCCAACCTGCCTTAGGATAAATCTGCTCAAATTCATTCTGAGCTTTGGCGATAATGTTGCCCTTTTTGTCAAAGACGATTGACCTTGAGCTTGTGGTACCCTGGTCAAGGGCAAGAACGAGTTTTTCTTTCATATTTTCTTATCCTCCCTTATAAAAAAGAGAACAGCACAACAACCCCTATGGGATCATCATCTATTCTCTCATCTCCATAGATTTATATCTCATTAAAATAATTATTGCGCGGCAAGGCACACCTTACCCATATATATCCTTATTGTACTGTACTTGACTCAATTTGTCAAGGAAAAAAGGGATTTATAATGACGTTTTAACTTTTTCAGATTTTTTTGCAAAAACCTATTGACAAAAGCATAAACATAGGTTATACTGTAGTCAAGTTAATGATAATGATTATCATTACTGATAAGAGCAACAACAAAAACAATCTGAAAGGCGGTAATCTTATGGCAACGCTCCGACACAGTAACCAAAGAGATGCCGTGCTGAAGGATTTGCAGACTCGATATGACCACCCCACTGCCGAGGAAGTTTATCTCAGTGTAAAAAAAGAGATGCCCTCCATCAGCCTTGCGACGGTCTACCGAAACCTGAAGCTCCTTGAAAGCGAAGGACTCATACTCAAAATCACCACCGGCGACAGTGACAGATTTGACGGCCACACCCACAATCATTACCACTTCACCTGCAACGACTGCATGAGAGTGCTTGATCTGGAAATCGGCGAAACAAACCCTGACACTCTCCCGAAAGGTTTTGACGGAGTCATTACCGGCCACTCTCTTATGTTTTTCGGCTTATGCTCAAAGTGTAAAAAATAAAAATTTAAATTTTGGAGGAAACAAATTATGAAAAAGTACTATTGTCCCGTATGCGGTTGGGAAAGCGATGAACCTGTAGAAAGATGCGCAATCTGCAAGGCTCCCATGAAGGAAAGAGAAGTTGGCGAAATGACCTGGGCTGCTGAGCACATCCTCGGCGTAGGCAAAGAAGCTAATGTACCCGAAGAAATCGTTATGGGTCTTCGTGACAACTTTAACGGTGAATGCTCAGAGGTTGGCATGTACCTTGCCATGGCTCGCGTAGCTCACAGAGAAGGCTACCCCGAAATCGGACTCTATTGGGAAAAAGCAGCTTATGAAGAAGCAGAGCATGCAGCTAAGTTTGCAGAGCTTCTCGGCGAAGTTGTAACAGACAGCACAAAGAAAAACCTTGAAATGAGAGTCGCTGCCGAAAACGGCGCAACCCTCGGCAAGTTTGAGCTTGCTAAGATGGCTAAGGAACACGGTCTTGACGCTATCCACGATACAGTTCACGAAATGGCTCGCGACGAAGCAAGACACGGCAAGGCATTTGAAGGTCTTCTTAACAGATATTTTGGCTAATAACTCGCTATGAAAGTCGAAGTAAACATTGTGCCTTATGATGACGGCATAACCCTAATCTGGGTTGATGGTTTTAAAATAACTTGTCAAAAAGATTGCGATGCAATTCTCCTTAAGGCTAATACCGAGGGATTAAAATCATTAGCTAATCTGTGTTTAACATTAGCACAAGATGACGCGCCAAGAGGTAGCCATGTTCATCTTGATGAGTTTAACTCTCTAGAAGAAGATTCCCTTGAATTGATTATTGCAAAAGAATAATCAATGCTCGAAGCCAGACACGGCAAGGCAATTAAAGGTCTTCTTAACAGATATTTTGGTTAAACCCCTCTGTCACTTCGTGACATCTCCCCTTTCAGGGGCGACAAGAAAATATAAACAACAAAAGGGTGGCAGAGATGTCACTCTTTTTGATTAGTTGCTCTCATTCCTGTCAACACTACCCATGAGGTGATTACTATGAAAAAATATATCTGCCCCTGCGGATACATTTACGACCCGGAGAAAGGCGACCCCGATCACGATGTTCTCCCGGGTACCGAGTGGAAAGATGTACCTGAGGATTGGCTCTGCCCCGTTTGCGGCATAGGCAAGGAATTCTTTCAAGAGGCATAAAAAATCAGGAGTTGCTACACATTTGTGCAGCAACTCCTTTTGCTTGTTATTTTATTTGTTCTTAGGCTTCTTAACCTTGTTGAGAATCGCATTTATTTCGAGCATCTGCTCTTTGCTGATTTTGCCGCCAAGCATTGAGAATGCACGCTTAAGAGTAAAGTTCTTAGCCATACCGTAGATATTCTTAATCATATCCAGGTTTACATCAAATCCTGCAACACTGAAGCCTGCAATTTCAGCGCCGCCCTTCTTGTCCTTACTCTTCTTGTTCTTTTTCTTGTCGGGGTCTTCAAAAGCCTTCTTGACAATAAGAGCAATTTTGATAGCAGCTATCTTACCGCCAAAAGTAGAGAAAATGTCGCCGATTGTATCATTGATTGAGCAGTAGCCGTCAGGCATAGTAATCTCAAACCAGTTGATTACGTCGCCTTCTTCTTTCATGATGTAGCTTTCGTTGGGTGTGTCAACCTTGCGGATTACGGCAGAGTCCTCAAGACCATCAGCCTTTACTGTAAGAGTTGTTTCGCCCTCATTCTTCACATCAAAGTAGAAGAAGGGATATTTGCCCTTTGTCTGCTTGCCTACGCTGACACCGTTAGCAAAAAGTTCAACCTCATCGCAGTTTGAGTAAACAGTAACCTTTGTTACATCCTGCACTCTGTCAATATATCTCTTTGAGCAAAGGTGAAGCACCTTTTTGTCGCTGAGCCATGCCTGATATGCATAGAAGGAGTCCTTCTTATACTTTGTGTCGAAGGTAACAAGACCCTTGTGGTTCATACCGTTTTCGCCGCCCTCAGCACGTGCGTCAGCAGCAAAGTCAAACATATTCCACACATGAGTTGCCCAAAGATAAGGTCTGTCCATAATCTGCTTGATAAGCTCTTCATGATAGTAGGACTGATATTCTTCGGTGTAGTCACCCTGTGTAGGTGTTGAGGTGTGCCAGTCAAGTGCCTCACAGCCGTATTCACTAAGACCGATAGCCTTGTTCGGGTACTTCTTATGGAAGGTATCAAACCAAGGGCCGTTCATGTCTGTTGTGCCGCCGTACCAACCAAAATAGTGGTTATATGAAACAATATCACTGATATGGATGTACTCTGTATCAATTGAGCACATTGTAACTGATGCGATTGTTGTAAGTCTGGTCTTGTCCATTTCGTGGCAGAGATCATTAAGTACCTTGTGGTTTCTAACAAGATCAGGGTCAGATGAACCTGCAATTGTAATTTCATTTGACAGACCCCATACAACGATTGAGGGATGGTTATAGTTCTGCACAATAAGCTCTTTCATCTGGCTTACAGTGTTGTCAAAACCGTCTTTCATATGCTTTGAGATATAGGGAATTTCTGCCCAGAGAACAAGACCTGCTTCGTCGCAAAGGTCATAGAAAACCTGTGAATGCTGATAGTGAGCAAGACGGATTGTGTTTGCACCCATTTCAAGAATGAGCTCAAGGTCTTCCTTGTGATGCTCGGGAAGAAGCGCGTTACCGATGTCAGGTCTGTCCTGATGACGTGATACACCGCGAAGAGGATATTCTCTGCCGTTGAGGATGAAGCCCTTTTCAGGGTCAACCTTGAAGGTACGGCAACCGAAGCGTGTTGAAATTTCATCAATAGCTTCGCCCTTTTCAATAAGGGTTGCCTTTGCAGTGTAGAGATAAGGGTCGCGAAGGCCATCCCAGAGGTGAACATTTTCAATTACGAATTCCGCTTCGTCATCCTCATCCTTTTCGCATGAAGCAATAACTTCACCGTCTGCGATAATTTCATACTTAACCTTGCAGTCGTCGTCATCCTTGATGAAGGTCTTTACTGTAACCTTAGCATTTGCGCCTTCAATTTCAGGTGTAACCATAATTGAGGGTGAGCCGTAATAGTCAAGGTCAAAGTGATTTTTCTTTACGCCGATTACGCTTACATCACGGTAAATACCGCCGTAGAATGTAAAGTCAGCGTTCTGGGGATAAACCTTCTGATTAGGTGAGTTGTCAACAGCAACAGCGAGGATATTTTCATCTTTTACATCTTCGATTTCTGCTCTGAAGGTTGAATAACCGCCGTGATGCTCAGCAATTTTTTTGCCGTTCCAGAAAACCTCGCATGAGGAATTTACGCCGTCAAACTGAAGATAATACACTTCACCTTCGGGAAGTTCGGAAGCCTTCATTTCTTTTGCAAACCAGCAAGTACCTCTGTAGTAATCGTTACCGCCGTCCTGACCGTCTTTACCGTTCCATGTGTAGGGAAGATTGAGCTGCTGCCAATCAGCAGGCATAGCCTTAGGTGCGCTCTTTGCATCTTTTGAAAAAGCCCAACCTGAGTTAATGATTTTGATATTTCTCATAGTGTCCTCCTGTTAAATAATTTATGCAATTTCTTCGTTTTTAACGGCAAATGCTTTTTCGTCTTCCTTAGAAATATTGTAGATAAACTTCATTGCAAGGAAAGCGATAAGCGAGCCGACTGCAAGCACGATAAAGTAAAGTGACTTGACCTTATCACCGAAATCTGCTGCCTGAACAGCGTTTTCGCCCTCAACAAATCCGATAGCAACAAGACCCCATGAAACTACAGCCTGACCGATGCCCTGAGCGAGCTTACGGAAGAATGAGTAGAGAGCATACAGTGAACCTTCTTCGCTCTTGCCGCTCTTTCTGTAGCTGACTTCGATACAGTCTGCAACAATAGCCCATACGGAAATCTGGAACACGGCATTACCGAGGTTAAGGCCCATAAGGCAAACGATGTAAATAAGCATACCTGTCATATCAGCACTGATGGGTACGAAAATTGAAGCAATACCTGCAACTGCACCTACAAACATACAGGTAACGATAACATTTTTCTTGCCGAACTTTGCTGTTACCTTGCCGACAATTGCCATGAAGATAATCATAGGAGCATAAGAACCG
>JAZSPF010000047.1:0-19366 GCA_045537315.1 Acutalibacteraceae bacterium | reverse complement strand
GCTGTTTTCGCCAATGTCAATCTGCAGCTTTACTTCGTCATATTCCATAGGCTCACTGAGTACCGCCATAAAGCGTCTGACAACAAGGTCATAGATGTTTCTTTCCTCAAAGCTGAGCTTAGAAAGGTTGGGGCTTTGCTCGGTGGGAATGATAGCGTGATGGTCGCTGACCTTAGCGTTATTGACGATATATTTTGTCTGAATGGAGGCTCTTGCAAGCTTCATAGCCTGAGACTGATAGGGTCCCACTGCCATGGCTCTGAGTCTTTCGGGAATGGTTGCCACGATATCGTCGGTGATATAGCGTGAGTCGGTACGGGGATAGGTGAGCACCTTGTGATATTCATAAAGGCTCTGCATAAGTGAGAGAGTCTGTTTAGCACTGTAGCCGTATTTTTTATTGGCATCACGCTGAAGCTCTGTCAAATCATAAGCCGCAGGTGGGGGAGTCTTCTTTGCGGTTTTTTCCACCTTTGCCACGGTGCCTTTTTTGCCCTTTGCGGCTTCGGCAATCTTCTCTGCAAAAGCCTTGTCCGAAAAGCGGGTGTTATTCTTTTTGTCTCTGAAGGTAGCATTGAAGCCTTTGAAAACAGCCTGAACACTGTAATAATCCTTTGGCTGAAATGCGAGGATTTCCTCTTCACGCTTAACGATGAGAGCAAGAGTGGGAGTCTGCACTCTGCCTGCCGAGAGCTGAGCATTATATTTGCAGGTGAGAGCTCTTGTTGTGTTAAGACCAACGAGCCAGTCAGCCTCAGCTCTCGCTTGGGCCGAATAGTAAAGGTTGTCATATTCCTTTGCAGGTTTGAGATTCTGAAAGCCCTCTTTTATGGCTCTGTCTGTCTGGGAAGATATCCACAGTCTGTAAGCAGGCTTTTTGCAGTGAGCCTTCATCATAATCCAGCGTGCCACTAATTCACCCTCACGGCCTGCGTCAGTGGCAATAACAAGCTTGTCCACATCCTCACGCTTCATAAGGGCAGAAACTGCACGGTACTGCTTAGCCGTCTGCTTGATTATAACAAGCTTCATTTTGTCGGGGAGCATGGGCAAATCTTCAAGTCGCCATGCCTTATATCTGTCGTCATATGCATCCGGGTCTGCAAGGGTCACAAGATGACCAAGCGCCCACGTTACTATATAATTTGGTCCGATTATACATCCGTCACCTTTTTGTTTGCAACCGAGAACTCTTGCAATATCTCTTGCAACTGACGGTTTTTCGGCAAGAACAAGGGTTTTACTCATTTCACATTCTCCTTATTTTATAACCGAAAGACAGCAATTATCTTTGTCAAAGCTCACTGCCATAAGGTTTTCAACATCTTCTTTGGTTACGCTTTTGTAAAGCTCGATATTCTCGAATAAATCCGAGCCGTTAAAATAGGCATCCAGCATATTGCCTGCTAAGTCGTCAACATCGTTGTAGCGGTATATCTCGGCACCGTAGAGCTTTTTCAGTGCCACATCAAAGTCTTCGTCACTTATGCCGCCTTTCTTTATCTTTTCGATTTCTCTTAATATTTCATCTTTTACCTTTTCGGGGCTGTGACTCTCACCTGTGAAAATGGGTAGCGAGAAGCCTCTGCCTGTGAAATATTCCTTGCCGAAATTTGTGTTGATGAGTCCTTCTTCAATAAGACGGCTGTAAAGGGGTGACACCTTACCTGCAATAACTTCAAGTGCAATATTCATAAGCAGTGTTTCCTTTGCCGTTCTTATGGGGGAAGTGTAATTTTCTTTAAAGCCGAGAGCGAATTTCTCAATGTCAACGCCGAGGGTTTCCTCAATGTATGATTGAGCAACCTTTTCATCTTCCTCAGGGATAATCTGCTCAAACTCAACTTTGTCTTCCTTCTTGAGCATCTTGTCAGCAATTGCGAGGACCTCATCCTTTGTTACATTGCCTGCAACTGAGAGGGCCATATTGCTCAGATTATAGAAGGTGTTGTAGCAGGAATAAAGAAGTTCTGCACTTATTTCGGCTATAGACTCAATTGTGCCTGCAATGTCAATTCTCACGGGATTGTTGTGATAAACACCACGAAGCAGATTGAAAAGTACCTGCCAGTCAGGGTTGTCCTGATACATTCTGATTTCCTGACCGATAATTCCCTGCTCCTTCTGCACTGTTTCTTCAGTGAAATAGGGGGCCTTGACAAAGTCGAGAAGTATCTCTAAATTCTCTTTGAAATTGCCGCTGCACTGGAAGATATAGCAGGTACGGTCAAATGAGGTGAAGGCATTGGCATTTGCCCCTGTTTTATTAAAACGCTGAAAGGCATCAAGCTCCTCACTCTCAAAGAGCTTATGCTCTAAAAAGTGGGCAATACCTTCGGGTACGCTGACAAAGCTTTCTTCGCCTTTTATTCTGAAGCAGGTGTCAACACTGCCGTATTTTGTGCCGAACATAGCGAAGGCACCTGAATAGTCGGGCTTTTCCATAACGAATATTTTAAGACCGCTGTCGTGGTCGATTTCATAATACTGCTCATTTAAAAGCTCATTTCTTCTGAGTTCGCACTTCATTATTCTGCCTCCTTTTCACTCTCTAAGATATAGACCGTGTCTTCCGTCACCATATTGGCGGCAACGATTATCTCTTCACGGCTGACTGCGCCCGTCATGGCAATGTACTCATCGGGTGTTTTAAAGTCACTGCTGAGGCACTGTGAGGTAAACCATGCATCAATTGACAGCACACTGTCATTAACACTGAGGTAGCCCTCTTTAAGGCTGAGCTTTGCTTCTTCAAGAGTTTCGTCTGTGAAGTTACCTTGCCTTACCTCGTCGAGTTCGTGGCGTATAGCCTCAAGTGCTTTGACCGTGTTTTCGGTTTCGACGCCGCTTTGCACTGCAATTATACCCTTTTGTGAAATAAGTCTTGCACTGCAGTAGTAGCAAAGGCTCATTTTTTCTCTGACATTTGTGAAAAGCTTCGAGAAGGTACCGCTGCCGAAAATAGCGGTCATCACCTTTATTGCGGCAAAATTATCCATATCGTAGGTCATACCGGCTCTATAGCCGATAACAAGCTTACCCTGCTGAACCTTCTGCTTTTCTTTCACGGTTTTAACATCATAGCTTTCCGAAAGGAATTCGGTGTGAGGGTAAACTATATCGCTTTCATTTCTGTCAACACGACTGAAATATTCATTTATAACGGCAGTGACCTTTTCTTCATCAAAGCTGCCTGTTACATTTATCTGAATAGGGGAGTTGAGTAAGGTTTTCTTCCAGACCTCAAAAATATCTTTGCCTGAAAGCTTTGCAATTTCTTCCTTGGTACCCAGAGGTGAAATGCAGTAGGCTTCGTCACAGCACATCTCTTGGGTCATACGCTTTAAGGCGTAGGCTATCTTGTCATCGTTTTCGCTGTCGATACGCTCTGAAAGAAGTCGCTTTTCTCTTTCCACATTGTCGTTTTTAAAGCCGTCGGGGGTTATGTCAGGGGTGAAAAGGCAGTCCATAAGGAGCTTTATGCCTTCTTCAAGTATGCTCTCGCCCTGAAGCGAAAAGCGATCGTCAATTGACACGAGTGACAGTGTGAGAACATGTGCCTCGCCCAGCTTTATTGCATTTGGTGATATAACGGCACCGTAAAGTGATGCCAGCTTTCTGTTCATATGTGTCAGTGTGGGATGACTTTTATTTGTTCTTGCAAGCATATGCACGAGCAGTGCCTTTGCACTTGCATTTTCGTCAAGCGGAGTAATAATATTCACCGACACGGCAGAGGTTTTGAACTGAGATGTTTTATGTGTACAAAGCTTTACACCTGCCGAAATATTTTTAATTTCCATAACTTACCTCCGTAAGGTTAAAATAATCTTTATAATTATATCACAAAGAGGGAGTATTATGCAAGAGAATGCAAAGCGCAAAATGCAAAATTGTGGTCGCGGGTATTTTTTGACAAAATCATATATTTCCTACCCGCAGAGGAAATGCTCAGCAAAAGCAAGTGCCGTCGATTGTACTCACTCAGTCCTGCGGACAGCTCCCTCAGGGAGGGAGCCAAGCTGACGAGAATTTGCATTATGTGCAAAAGGGGAGCGGGTGGCGGCTCCATCAAATCGCTTTGCGATTTTACGGCTGCTTCGGCAGCCGAACCGAATTTGATTCGGTTATGGAGCCGCCGCACCACCAACCTCCTCGGCGGGCTGAAACTCTATTCTTTCACCCGACCGGAAGCGGAGATAATCGTAGCTTTGCTCTCCACAAATTTGCATTTTGCATTTGCGCTTGCACACTCTGCTTTTCCTTGTCAAATAGCACAACAAATCTTAACAAATTCCTGCTCTTAGGTCGTTTGTTCGCTTTATTTGGTTAAAATTCACAATGTAAAATTGCCCTAAAAACACTGTGAAAACCCACTGATAAATGCTGAAAATCACAAATTTTATAGCCGTAAAATAAATTTCTTGAAAAAATATCCAAAAAAATTACCTGTTTATATTGCAATATGCCGATAAATTGTGTATAATGGTGAAAATGACAGTAGTCAAAATATCCAATAACACGAATTTTAAAGTTGGGGGGACATTAAATATGTCTAACAGGTTATTTCAGGGAATTATCCATCAGATGAAGGATGCAATTGACCGTACCATTGGTGTGGTTGACTCAACAGGCACAATCGTTTGTTGCAGCGACCTCGGCAGAATAGGTGAAAGCGGTGTTGCCGATATGAAAGATGTTCTTATGTCAGCTGACGTAAGAGTTATCGGCGGCAAGACTTATCTTGCTATAGGCACAAACAATCATCCCGACAGCGCTATTTTTGTTGACGGTAACGATGAAAGTGCCGCATCATTTGCACGGCTTATTTCAATTTCACTCGGCGGCATCAAGCAGTATTATGATGTGAAGTTTGACAGAGGTAACTTTGTAAAGAACGTTATCCTTGACAACATCCTGCCCGGTGACATCTATCTCAAGACCCGTGAGCTTGGTTTCAACAACGAGGTTTCACGTTGTGCGCTTCTTATAAGAACCGCTGAGAGATCAGAAATTTCCGTCAGCGAGTCAATTCAGGCTCTTTTCCCCGATAAGAATAAGGACTTCGTTATCAATATCAACGAAACCGATATTGCTCTTGTTAAGGAAGTACGCCCCGGCAACGAGATAAAAGACCTCGAAAAGCTTGCAAGAAGTATTGTTGACTCACTTCATACTGAATACTATATCAATGCAGTTATCGGCATCGGCACAATTGTAACAACCATAAAGGATCTTCCCCGTTCCTTTAAGGAATCACAGATTGCTCTTGAGGTCGGTAAGGTATTCGACACTGAAAAGACAATTGTTACTTATGAAAATCTTGGTATTGCAAGACTTATTTATCAGCTTCCCACAACTCTTTGTGAAATGTTCCTTAAAGAGATATTCAAAAAGGGCTCAATTGTAGGTCTTGACCACGAAACACTTTTCACAATACAGAAATTCTTTGAAAATAACCTTAATGTTTCAGAAACATCCAGAAAGCTTTTTGTTCACAGAAATACTCTTGTTTACAGACTTGAAAAAATCAAGAAGCTCACAGGCCTTGACCTTCGTGAGTTTGATGATGCTATTGTTTTTAAAGTTGCTTTAATGGTAAAGAAGTATCTTGATGCTAAGCCTGTCAAGTATTAAGGACAAGCCCCTAACCCCTTCGACTAAAAATAAAGAGAGAGAAGAGTATGATAGAATTTAACGGTGTATCAATGCGATATAAGACAAACGGCGCCGTTGCCCTTGACAATGTGAATGTCAAAATAGGCGCAGGTGAATTTGTCTTTATAGTCGGTGCTTCAGGTGCCGGCAAAAGCTCATTTTTAAATGTAATTATGGGTCAGGAAAATGTAGACGCAGGTTCTGTTACCGTGGGACACTATAATCTTCAGCGTATGAAGAAAAGGGAGCTTCCTTATCTTCGCCGTATGCTGGGCATCGTCTTCCAGGACTTCCGTCTTATTCCGAAAATGACCGTTTATGATAATGTTGCTTTCGCCCTTCGCGTTATCGGTATGGGTGAAAAGAAAATCACAAAGAGAGTTCGCTACGTTTTAAAGCTCGTTGATCTTTCGGACAAGCATGACTGTTTCCCCAATCAGTTATCCACAGGTGAAAGACAGCGTGTTGCCATTGCAAGAGCTCTCGTTAATAACCCTCATGTTATCATTGCCGACGAGCCTACAGGTAACCTTGACCCTGTGCTTTCAAGCGATATTATGAGTCTCTTTGACAAAATCAACTCCCTCGGTGCCACTGTTGTGGTTGTTACTCACGACCTTGAGCTTGTGCATCAGTTTGACCACAGAGTTGTAACAATCGAAAACGGAAAGATTATTTCCGATATTCCTGCCGGCAGTAAGGCTGCTGCAGTGCCCCACAGACCTGCGAGTGCGATGATTAAGCCTGTTGTACCCGTTAAGGATGTGCCTTTGGCTGAAAGCGAATCCCCGGCAAAGGAAGCTCCCCGGAAGGAAAGCACTCAGGCACAGGTGCCGGAAGAAAATGCACCCGTTCAGGAAAACTCAGACGGGTACCGGGAAACTGAAAATCAGGAGGTAAGCGAAAATGGCTGATAAGAAAAAACAGAATGTCAAGCATAAGCGCAGAACCTCCGGCGGTCTTAACACAAATTATCTGACCAAAATGGGTATTCACAATATGATAGCCAACCGCAGCATGTCAGTGTCATCTGTCAGCGTGCTGACAGCATGTCTGCTGCTTGTAGGTCTGTCTCTCATTATACTTCTCAACATCCAGACCCTTGTTAAGGATATGGAAAAGCAGAATGTTGTTGTGGCCTTCGTTGAGGAAAATATTGACGATGCCGCTGTTGCCAAGGTGGGAGAGGACTTGAAGGCTATCCCCGATGTTATTGCAGTTGAGTTCGTTTCAAGAGAGCAGGGCTATGAGGAACAGCTTCAGGAATTCGGTGTTGACGAAGGACTTTTTGACGGCATTATCGAAAACCCTCTGCCTCACTCTTACAGAATTTCAGTCGGCAACTTGGAAAACTTCAACTCCACATTAGCCGTTATTGAAGCAACAGCCAATGTGCAGAGTGTACGTGAAAGCCACGAGCTTGTCAATCAGATTTCCACACTGCAGAGCTCTGTTACGGCTATATGCCTTGTGCTTGTTATAGTGCTCGGCATAGTGTCAATGTTTATTATTTCAAACACTATCCGTATCACAATGGTGTCAAGAAAAATAGATATTCAGGTTATGAAAAGTGTTGGTGCAACAAATGTGTTCATCTGCTGGCCCTTTATGATTGAAGGTATCTTCATAGGCATCGTTTCGGGTACACTTGCACTTATTATCACGATTATAGTTGAACGCTTTGAAGGCATGTCGATGAATTCACTGCTGGAGCTGTTCGGCTCTCAGGGTATATCAATCATGAATTATCTGCCCCTTCTCATTCTCGGATATTTTGTTTCAGGCATACTTCTCGGCTCAATAGGCAGCCTTGTTTCAATAAGAAAATATCTTAAAAAAGAGGGCAGCGAAGCTAACGATATTTAATTTATTGCACAAGGGTGAATACCCTTGTGCAAAGCTGTGCTTTGTAAAAGGACAAATGCAAAGTGCAAAATGCAAAATTGCGGGTCGCTTCGCTCCGAATTATATCCGTTTGCAATTTGCATAAACCTGTAGGGACACGGCGTGCCGTGTCCGATAAAGGGGTAGAGATTGTCTGTGTGGACACGGCACGCCGTGTCCCTACCAATTGAGCTGTCCGCAGGACTGAAGGAGTACAATAGATGCACTTGCATTTACTGAGAATTATTTTTGCGGACAGAATAGTCAAGATTAGTAATAACTGACCCGCGACCGCAATTCTGCACTCTGCACTCTGCATTCTGCATTCAAAAAAAGGGAGGAAAAGAAAATGAAAGCCAAAAACAGAATTATTTGCCTTTTGCTTTGTCTTATAATGACGCTTACATCATTGGTTTTCACTCCCGATATGCTCACTGCATCGGCAAAAACCAAAGCCGAGCTTGAGGATGACATCAGAGAGTATGACAAGCAGATTGATGCGGCTCAGGATAAGCTGGCTGACCTTAAAAAGAAAAAAGAGAAGCAGCAGGAATATTTGGAAGCTCTTGAAGCACAGATAAATGTTATGAAAGCAAAGGCTACTGCCATTCAGACTCAGGTTAATACCATTGATGAGGAAATTGAGGAGCTTAACAAAAAGCTCAAGCAATTAGGCAGTGAAATCGCTCTCATAGAAGAGGATATAGAAAAAACCGAAAAGAACATACAGGAAACAGAGGATAATATTGCCCAGTCAAGCGACCTTCTTGCCAAGCGTATCCGTGCGGCATATATGCAGGGTAATGATTCGGATTTACAGATACTTTTAGGTGCCGATTCCCTTGCATCCTTCCTCACTCGCCTTGAGATGATGAAAAGAACCTCTGAGGCTGACAAAAAGCTGATAGATGAGTTTAAGGCTAAGGTTATTCAGCTTGAAGAGGATAAGTCAAAGCTTGAAGAGGATAAAGAAAAGCTCAGCGACAAAAAAACAGAGCTTGACCTTAAAAAAGAGGAAGCCGTAGAAAAGAAAAAGGACCTGAAAGCAAAGCGGGCTGAGCATGATAAAGCGAGAGCCGAACTTCAGGAAAACTATAATGAAATAGACAAATATGTTGCTGAGCTTGATAAATCAAGCACTGCATATAAAAATTATATCACAAAGCTTGAAGCCGACAAAAAAGCGGCAGACGCTGAAATTAACAGAATACTCAGCGAATATTATGCCACATCAAATCAGCAGTCAACGACCCTTCCTTCCGGCGGTAATGCAAACCCGGGCGGCACTTCAGGCGGCAAAGTTGACTATGTGACAAGCGACAAATGGGCGTGGCCCATAGGCAACCGTTGGTGCTATATCAGCTCCAAATTCGGCTACAGAGACCCGAGCATTTCGGGTTGGGGCTTCCACGGCGGTCTCGACTTAGCAGGCGGCAACGGTGCACTTCACGGCGCACCCGTTTATGCCACAAGAGCAGGCAGAGTCATTACGGCTGTTACAAGCAACAGCGGCTATGGCATTTATGTGCTTATTGACCACGGTGACGGTTATTCAAGCCTTTATGCTCATATGTCAGCGAGATATGTTAATGTGGGCGACACTGTTGCGAAAGGTCAGATGATAGGCAGAGTTGGTGACACGGGTAACTCAACTAAAGCCCATCTCCACTTTGAGATACGCTATTACGGCGAAAAGAAAGACCCGCTTAACTATGTTAAAAATCCTAACTGACAATAAAAACTAAAACTAAGGAGTGATCAGGTGAATAAGAAGATACTGTGTGTTTTACTGTGTTTCACCTTAGTGTTTACAGCACTTGCTTTTTCAGCACCCTCAAATACTGCTTCGGCGGCAACAAAGACAGAGCTTGAGGACAAAATAGACGAAATCGACGATAAGATTGCGGCTAACAAAAAGAAACTTGAAGAGCTTAAGGATAAAAAGGAATCACAGAAAGAATATCTTGATACCCTTGAGGATCAGATTGAAACTGTTGAAAGCAAGGCAACAAATCTGCAGACACAGATAAGTGTTGTTGACGAGGAAATTTCTGAGCTCAACAAGCGCCTTAAGCAGCTTGGCAGTGAGATTACAATTCTTGAAGAAGAAATTGCCGCTATTGAAAAGAAAATAGTCAAGACAAAAAATAACATTGAGGAAACAAGTGACCTTCTGGCTCAGCAGCTTCGTGCCGCATATATGGGCTCTAATGAGTCAACACTTAAAATACTCATGGGTGCAGATTCACTTGCCTCATTCCTTACAAGACTTGAAATGATGAAGCGCACCTCTGAAAATCAGAAGAGGGTTATCGAGGATTTCAAAGCCAAGGTAACAGAGCTTCGTGAGCAGGAAAAAGAGCTTGAAGAGGATAAGAAAAGCTACGACGACAAAAAGAGTGAGCTTGAGATTAAAAAAGACGAAAAGGTCGAAAAGAAAAGTGAGCTTCTCACCAAGCAGGCAGAGCACAAGCGCACAATGAAAAGTCTTGAAAAGAAATATGACGAAATTGAAGTTTATATTTCTTCCCTTGATAAAACAGGCACCGCATATCAGAACTATATAAAAGAGCTTGAAGCTGAAAAGAAGGCAGCCGATGCTGAAATCGACAGGATACTCAGCGAATATTATGCCACATCAAATCAGCAGTCAACCACCCTTGCAGGTGCAAATGCCAACCCCACAACAAAGCCGGCAGGCAGTGGCGGCGGATATAATTCCAACGCTTCATGGGCATGGCCTCTGGGCGGTGCATCCTGTTACATCAGCTCGGGGTACGGGTACAGAGATCCCAGTGTTTCAGGCTGGGGCTTCCACGGCGGCATTGATATTGCAGGCGGCGGCATTACGGGTAAGCCTGTTTATGCCACAAGAGCAGGCAGAGTAATCACGGCTGTTACAAGCAACAGCGGTTACGGCATTTATGTGCTTATCGACCACGGCGACGGCTATTCAAGTCTTTATGCACATATGTCAGTGAGATATGTGAGTGTCGGCGACACTGTTTCAAAGGGTCAGATGGTCGGAAGAGTGGGCAGTACGGGTAACGTAACGGGTCCCCATCTTCACTTTGAAATCCGCTACTACGGTGAAAAGAAAAATCCGTCTAACTTTGTTAAAAAACCATAAGCTTTAATTCATAAGAGGGATAGAAAGCCTATCCCTCGGTTTTGCATTTTTATCGGAAGGGGAATCGGCAGTGAACAGAAAAATCTCTTTGGGAATATCGCTGGGTATTTCCCTTATTCTTGTGTTTATTTCGTGTTTTGCTACCTACTTTTACATTAAAAAGCAATATGACAGCGCCTTGCAGGGTATGCCCGAAAAACTTAGAAGGTATGAGTACTTTGACGAGGTTGCGGACATAATTGAAAAAAACTGCTACGGCAGTGTCGAAGAAGAGACCCTGCGCTCTGCGCTTATAGAGGGTTATGTTGATGCTTTGGGTGAAAATGCCCGATATATGACAAAAGAAGAATACGCCCGATATAAAAGAGAAATGCAGGGTGATATGGACGGTATAGGTGTTGCCTACAGCAAAACTTCCACGGGTAAAATAAAAATAACCGCCGTTTATGACGGTTCACCCGCCAAGGAAAGCGGACTTAAAAAGGGTGACATCATAACAGCTTTTGACGGCATTGAGGTCAGCCAAGATAACTATGAAGAGTTGTCACCAAAACTCGACGATAACCTTACACAGAGTGTAAATATAATATACAAAAGAGGCAAAAAAGAGACGAACGTAACAATCAGAAAGGGCTATGAGGCTCAGTCAATTACAACGGGAGTCTATGAAAATATAGGCTATATCCACATCAGGGATTTTTACAGTGAAACCGCCGATAAGCTTGGTGAGGCGCTTGACACATTTTTGCTTTCGGGTATAAAGGGGATCGTTCTTGACCTTTGCTCAAACAGCAGTTATAACTACGAAAATGCCATTGAGGCGCTTGATTTGTTCGTACCAATGACACAGAGCGAAAAAAGTGCGGCTGCTGTCACCGACGATAAGGGAGCCGTAATAAAGAGCTTCACCACAACACCCGGTGAAATAAATCTTCCCGTTTGCGTGCTGACAGACGAAAATACGGCGGCTGCCGCAGAGCTTTTTGCAGATAATATGAGAAGCTTTTCCAAGGGAAAGATTTACGGCAGTACCACGGCAGGTGACGCCTTTGTAAGAGAAGCCTTCCAGCTTTCCGACGGCAGTGCCTTGCTTCTTTGTACAGGCAAGATAGTGCCTTACAGTACAATGAGCTTTGAAAATGAAGGTATTATACCTGACGAAGAGGTAAAGAGTACCGAAAAGAATGATAACTTTAAAGAAGATGAGCTGTTTCTGAAAGCGGCGGCATCACTATCAGAGTAAAGGAGGAATATCTGTGGCAGTCAGAGTGACGGTTATTGCGGCTATAAGAAGCTATGGCATCAATCTTAAAAATGCGCTTGATTCACTTAAAAATCAGTCCCTCGGTGACATAGAGATTCTTCTTTGCGATGCAGGCAGCACCGACAACACCAAAGAGGTGATGAAGTCTTATCTCAGCGACCCGCGCTTTCAGTATATCCGACTTGAAACCAACAGTATTTCTGAGGCAAGAAACCACTGCATTGATATTGCAAGGGGTAAGTATATCGCCTTTTGTGACAAGAATGTTGTTTTCTCAAAAAATCTGCTCAAGAGGCTCTATGAGTGCGCCGAAGAGGAGCAGGCGGATCTTTGCATTGCACCTATGGCAAGCTCCGATATTTACGGCAAGCACGAGTTTTCAAGCACGGGTATACTCTCACGCAGAAAGAAAATTGATAAGTTTGACACGGATATTATATGGAACCCTGCCGTAACAAATAAGCTTTTCCTTAAAAGCAAGCTTACGGAAAAAGGCATACGTTTTCGTAAATACGGAAAAGCAAGAGAGGCAGCTTTTTCAATTCCCTGCGCCTTTGAGAGTGACAACATAACCGTTTCAGGCAAGGGTCTGGTTTCTTACATAAACCCCGTTGACAATGAGGGCGTGTCAGATGTGCCTATTGAGCATTATCTTGACGCATATGAATACATAATCACACTTGCCGCTGCGGCTTTTCACGATGCAGGTGAAAAATGCGTGACGGACTTTGACAGAAAAGAACTTAAAAAGCAGTCCGTATGCTATATTGACCAGATTTATCATAAAGAGATTACGGTTCTGCTTTACAGCTATTACAGACACTTCTGGTCACTGAGCGAAGAGGAAATCAAAAAGTACGCCCAAGCGATTAAGGCACTGGTTTCAAAGCTTTCAAAGTCGGGCAAAAGAGCAATTACTGAAAAGAACAAAGACATTTTCTACGGTGAGAGCCTTATCACATCAAAGAAGGAAATGGCTGAAAATCCCAAGGTTACGGTTTGCATCGGTATGAGTGACGATGAAGCCCACCACAGCACCGAAAGACTGGGTATTCAGGTTTCATCAATATTTATGCAGACTATGCCTTCCTTTGAGCTGTTAGTTGACAGCAGGCTCAGGGATGTTTTCCCCGGGAAATGGAAAAACTGCGAAAACGTTATTTTTGTTGAAGCTCAGAGCCTTGGCGAATTTAAGGATAATGCCCTTGAAATAAGCAGGACAGACTACATAATGTATCAGGACGGCTTTGCAAGACTCAACCCGAAGATACTTATGCGCCACTACTGCGCTCTTGAGGGCAAGGATAAATACGGCTTTTCAACTTCACCTCTGACAAAGTTTGACGGACACACTGTTTCGGAATATTCCTTCTCGGATTTAAGCTATTATTCCGATATTAAGCAGACGAGAACACATTACGAGGATTACACCTATGCTCTTGACCTGTTTTTCTGCAACAAGCTTTTCAGAACGGAGCATCTCAACGGCATTCGCTTCTCTTTCAGTGACAATGCAGTGGCGGATATGTATAAGCTCTATTCTCACTCACGCTTTAAAAAGCTCTCTCACAGAGGTGCTTATCTGCCCTACAGTGAGGATGAAGCCATAGGGTATCTGAAAAGTCATCAGCAGGCTTTGCCGTCACCTTGCAGAAAAATGTACCGAAGCTATAAAAACATATATTTCAGAAAGGTCACCTTCAAAAAGGCGACAGATAAAGTGAGAAGCTTCCTTTCAAAGCTCACTCAGCTTGTCATAGGTCATATAGGCTGGCTTGTAACTGTTTACTGTAAAAGGCAAAAAATCAAGCAGAGAGTTTTCTTTTATTCCTCGCGTGCCGACGGTCATTTCCTTGAAAATCTTGACACGGTCTATTCGGCATATAAGGGTGAAAAGATAGCCTTTCATAAGAGTAAGCCTCATAAACTAAGAGATCTTCTGAAAATAAGGAAATATGTCCTCACGAGTAAGGTTATTGTTACAGATGACTACATCGACTGTCTTCGCAATTGCAGGTTGAGAGACGAGCAGAGTCTTATTCAGATATGGTACACAGGCGGTGCTTTCAGACGCTTCGGACTTGACTCCTCAAGTCTTGTGTCACCCATAGATGAATATAAATCACACTCACAGTACACCGATGTGTGTGTCTCCTCAGAGTATGTACGGCAGTTTTACAGCCACGCTTTCGGTGTGGATATGGATATTATCATCCCTACAGGTACACCGAGAAGTGACCTGATTGTAAAGGACACGAAGTACGGCGAAAAGAGAGAAGAAATTTGCAAGAAGCATCCTCTTTTGAGGGATAAGAAGGTTTATGTTTACTTTCCGACATTCAGGGAAGAAGATGGCGAAATCGCAGATTTTGACCCGAAAATAAAATGGTCGACTCTCAACGATGACCTTGACGACGATGAGGTTTTTGTACTCTGCCGACACCCCTTTATGAAGCAGGAATATATTAAGGGTATGTTTTATCCGAGAGTCAAGGACTACACTGCTGACCCCACAACAGAGCTTGTGGCTATTGCTGATGTGATTATAACTGACTATTCATCAATTGTTTTTGACGCCTCACTTATGGGCAAGCCCATGGTCTTTTATGCGCCCGATTATAAAAAGTACGAGGGAGAGTTTTATTTCACTTATGATAAGTACCTCCCCGGTGAGATTATATATTCAAGTGAGGAACTGCTTTCTGCCCTTCGCAGAGCAGGGGAGAACTCCTCAAAAGAGCGTATTGCAGAGTTCTGCAAAAAGGAAATGGATGCCTGTGACGGCAATGCCACTAAAAAGGTTATTGCTGTTATAGAAAAAAGATTAGCTCAAAGGAGAAACGAAAATGAAAACAATAATTAAATGGCTTATTGCAGTGCTTATGATGATAAGTGCGGCACTGCCTGAAATGCTAAGTCTCGGAAAGCTTCCCGAGGGCAAAACAATTAACCTTGATGAATATAAGCTTGTATGGAGCGACGAATTTGACGGCAACGCTCTTGATAAAACCAAGTGGGAATATAATTGGTGGGAGATTGAGCGAAAAGGCGGTTATTGGCACGAGGATATGGTCAGTGTCAAAAACGGCAACCTTGTGATAAAAACAGAATATCTCAGTGAGCCTCTCGAAAATTATTATTACGACACATGGCATGACAGTATTGATTTCCCGGAATATAAAGCAGGTTATTACACGGGCGTTGTCAGAAGCAGATATGAGCAGTGTTACGGTTATTTTGAAGTCAGATGCATTCTCCCTGCGGCTCAAGGAATATGGAGCGCTTTCTGGATGATGAATGACAAGGTAGAAAATGTTGACGGCTCAGGCAAAGACGGCACTGAGGTTGATATATTTGAGTCATTCTATTATAAAGACCATTGGTGGGGCAATGACTGCGTTGTTTCAGGCATACACTATGACGGCTACGGTGAGGGACATCAGGGTGACAGCATAGGCAAAACCTTTATTGAAAATGACCCATACACCGAGTATAACACCTACGGTCTTGAGTGGACAGAGGATGAATATATCTTCTATCTCAACGGTGTTGAAACAGGCAGACTCTCAACAGGCGGTGTGTCGCAAAATCCTGAATACCTCATACTTTCCTGTGAGGTCAGCGGAGAAAACGGCGTTGCTTCAGGTGACAGACACGGTGCTGGTGTTATAAGTAAGACCCCCGAAAAGAATTGGCCTGCTGAGTTTAAGGTTGACTATGTCAGATGCTATGAGCGCAAATAATAATATCATCATACCGACAGAGTTTGAATGCTCTGTCGGTTTTTTTTGCGGCGGGAATTTTCCTGCTGTTTTGTCTTTCTTCCCCGCGTACCAAAAAAATATTTTTTTACTAATTTTTATAAATAATATTTTTCACTCTTTCGCTGAAAATATAACTGCGGCTTAAAAAAGTCGCAAGCGGAGGTGAAAAATGGTTAAAGGTATAAAGATTTTTAAGTGTTTAATCATAGCTATCACCGTTTTAACGCTCTCGCTTACGGTTTATGGCTTTTACACGGTGCCTGACGAAATCTATTCTTTAAAAGGTGAAAACATAGAGGTAAACCATCTCTATAAAGTAACCTGCAGTGATGAAAAATTCACCGATGAAGAAGGCAGATACAACGTCAATGTCAGCCTTTTAGGAGCCATACCCATTAAAAATTCTTCTCTTACTGTCAGCAGCAGACACTATGTAATCCCCTCAGGTGAAATATTCGGTCTGAGGCTTTTTACAGAAGGTGTGGTTGTAGTTAAAACTGAAAAGGTTGACAGTGAAAATGGTAGCGTGTCACCTACGGAAAATGCCGGAATTAAAGTGGGCGACATTCTTCTCAGACTTGACGGTGAAAAAGTAACAAGCAGTAATGAACTCTCAAGGATTCTTTCTGACAGCAGTAAAACCTCTTTCAGTGTGGAATTTGTCAGGGATGGCAAACATTATAACACGGTGCTTCACACGGCTTACAGTGTAGGTGAGCAGAAAAATAAAGCAGGTATGTGGATAAGAGACAGTGCGGCAGGTATAGGCACACTGACCTTTTATGATCCGAACAGCAAAATATTTGCAGGTCTGGGTCACGGAGTGTGTGATATAGATACAGGTGAAATATTGCCCCTTAGTGACGGTGACATTGTTACGGCTAAGGTCTGCGGATGCTATAAAGGTGAAAACGGCAAGGCAGGTGAGCTTTGCGGAAGTTTTCTGAGCGACAGTATCGGCATACTGTGTGACAATAACTCAAAAGGAGTCTACGGTGTGATGACAGGCATATTGCCGAGAAAAACGGCAATCCCTGTTGCTATGAGCAGTGAAGTCAGCACAGGTACGGCTCAGATAATTGCCACTGTTGACGAAAACGGCCCACAGTATTATGACATTGAGATAACAAAAATATCGCCCTCGAATGACGAAAATAAGCATATGGTAATAAAGATAACAGATAATGAACTCATTGAAAAAACAGGCGGTATAGTTCAGGGCATGTCAGGTTCACCAATAATCCAAAACGGAATGCTCATCGGTGCAGTAACTCACGTGCTTATCAATGACCCGCAAAGAGGATACGGTATATTTGCAGAAACTATGCTGGAAACAGCCTTTGAGGTGACACAGTGAGAAAAGAAAATCAGGACGGCACTTTTTGAGGTGCCGTCCTTTAACATAGTATTATTTTAGTTTTTTACGCATCCTGCTGCCGCAATATTGTGCCCGCACTGCAGTGTGTATGTGATATAAAGTTCGCCGTCACCCACAGTGTTCAGCACAATCTCTTTGTGATAGTTGCCGTCAATGTTGCCGAAGGAAACTGTTTCCACGTTTCCGCCCTTATCTCTCACTGTAAAGGTTGCCACGGATTTGTGACCTCCGAGATAGAATCTGAACTCGTCTTCACCGTCACACTTAACTGTAGTGGCAAATTCGTGGTAACCCACTATGCCGTTGGTTGTGGTACCCTCTGAGATAATATCTCCGTCTTTCCATGAAATTGGGTAGTTGTCATCGAAAATATCAAGGTTTCCTCTGTATGACATATTTTGCAGTGAATTATCGGAACTCTTCTTGCTTACGCTGTCGTAATCCCAGTTAAGTCCGTAAAGAATGAAATCGTCACAGTCTTCGGGAATTTCAATGTGTGCTGCGTCTTTATTGAGTGTATTGACCGAAAGCTCAATTCCTATCATGCTATCGTCGTAATTCTCATTTCTGCCGTCATTTACTGCGTACTCAAACTCGAAAACAAGCTCGCTCGTTTCATATACCTCTGCTTCAAAAGCAACCTCATAAACTGTGTTGTCTCTCGCACCGCCGATAATTGCAAGACCTTGTGCATTTTCGTCTTTTGCAATAACCTTGAAATCAATCGGGTTGCCGTTTAAGGTTACATTCTCAAGCTTGCCCCAGTCATTTCTCTGATGTACGCGGACAGTGTAGCTGCGTTTTGTGAATGCTCGCTCGCCCTCGAAGGTGCCTTCTGCGGCATTTATTGTGAGAGTCTGTGTCTTGTCACCGTTGAGGGTTATATTTGTCTTGCGGTAGTGACCGTCTTTGTATGCCACGGTTTCGGTGTCATCCTCATAAAGCATTGCTTCGCCCTCAAAATCAGCTGAGGGATAAACATCAAGTGTCAGGTGACTCCAATCCTTTTCAGATGTGTTTTTCATATTGTCAGCCAGAGTGAGTATACTGCCCATTCTCACAAAAACAGGTGAAGTCTCAAGTGGGTGGGACATTTGGATTGTAGCAGGGCCTACATAGGTTTCGCCTGTCCAGATGTCCATCCACATTCCGTCGGGCAGGAAAACATCACGCTTTGCCTCGCCTTCACTGTGAGCGGTGAGATAAATATGTGCATATTCATTGCCGTCACAGTATTCAACGGTAATATCGTGGGTTGAGCCTGCTTTGAGAGGTTCTGTTATAAAGGTCTTGTTGTAGGTGTCCCAACCGTCAACTATTGTTTCGCCGTCAATTATGATTCTTATGCCGTCATCTGAATAAGCGTTGAAGAATATATCCTTTTCACCTACTGTGAGAGTGCCTGACCAACGCACTGTAAAGTAATCACTTACTGAAAGTCCTGCAGGTGAGCCCAGACCCCAATCATAATAGATTTCATTTTCATAGCGTACCACTTCAGGCTCGCCCTCAAAATTACTGTTTGCATAATATTCGGCTTTGAGTCCCTGTTTGCCGTCACTTGTGAAGGTGTAGTCCTTTGTTTCGGGGTCGCCCTCATAAATGGGTGCCACAAGTATGCTGTCGCCTAAAAGATACTCGTCATTGCGTGAGCTTTCCTTATACTGAGGATATGCTATATCAAGTCTTCTTGTCAGGGGAAGTCCCGTTTCATAGTTTTCTCTTGCAAGTGAATAGAAAAGGGGAAGCAGACGGTATCTCATATCAACATAGTTATGTGTTACTTCCTCAGCAGTTTCGCCGTAAAGCCATGGCATTCTTGAATAAGGCTTGGTGCAGTGAACTCTCATAATGGGTGAGAGTGCGCCGTACTGGATCCAGCGAACATACATATCGTCAGTTACCTCTGAGGTATGACCGCCAAGGTCAGAGCTGACATAGGGTATACCCATAATGCTGCTGCCGTAAACAGTGTTGAAAATCTCATCGCTGAGAGCCTTATCAGATGTGCCTACGTCGCCTGTCCACTGCAATGAATATCTGTGAGCTGCAAGCTCTGAGGCATATTCCTGAGTGCCGTTGTTGATGCCGTCAATATTTGCCATAATAAGAGGTCTGCGGGCATACTCATCGCACTTTGCTTCGTCTTCATAATGGTCTTTTGTTATGTTGTGGTAAGCGTACATACCGCTTGTATAAATGGAAAGCTCTTCGTCAACAGGTTTGAGACTTGTCCACCAGTTACGGTCATACCACCAATAGTCAAGACCCTTGTTGAGAATTCGCTG
>JAZSPF010000174.1:0-19154 GCA_045537315.1 Acutalibacteraceae bacterium | reverse complement strand
TCGTCAACATAGATAAGGTCGTCCTGTCTGTTTGATGTGGCAAGGCGCTCATACTGGAAGTGATAGACATATCTTTTTCTTATCTTTTCATTTTTGGTCGCATAAGAATGCACCGGGTCATTTACGTAGCTTTCTGCCGCCATTCGGGCGAAGTATTTGAGCTCTTTTTTTGTGAGTTTCTTTTTATTCATAGCAATTTCTCCAAATAATAGTTTAATTTATCTGCTTGTTTCTTAACAAGCTTTTTTACTGCGGGATAGCCTGATTTATAATAATGCTCAATTTCGGTGAACAACTCATAAAAGGCCATTTTTTCATAGCAGTTTTCACTCAGAGACTGTTTTGAAGCGTAGATATCAAAGAGTTTAAGGTGCTTTCCGTTAGCGTTATTTAGCTGATAAAGGTCGTACTCTCTGTCTGCCCACATACAGCCGCAAGGGTCTATTACGGCTGTGACTTTACATTGCTGTTTATCCGCCATAATGTTCCACATGTTATAGTCGCCGTGAATTAAACAGGCTTCTGTTATGGGAAGATAAAATATTTTATCAAACTGTGTCAGAGCTTTTTGCATAACTTCGTAAGCATATGCGGAAAGCTCTCCTGTGTTTTTCAGTTGCAGAGCCATATCAAGAATGGTTACTGCTTTTTCTTTGTAATACTCGTTCCATATTTCATAACGCTGGTTACTGCCGATTTCACCGAAGCCGTCGGGACTTTTAACACTGTGAAAGGCAATAAGATTGTCTATAACCTGACTTGCAAGCTTTAGCCTTTTGCCGGAAGAAAGATAAAAAATATTTCCGCTGTTTTCGCCCTCAAGGTAATTCATAGCGATGAAATCTTTGTCATATTCTTTGTCAGCTAAGCGGGAAAACAAAACCTTTGGCATAGGAAATAATGAGTGCTTACTCAGAAGCTCAATTTGTGATATTTCACTTTGCATTACACCAGCGGATTTATAAACCTTAACTATTATGGGTTCACTGTTTTGATAGTCAAATTTATACACATCGGCATAATATCCGCCGCCTATGCGCTTGGCAGAGTGGGGGAGTGAACCGATTTCTTTATGTATAATGTTTTTTAGTGCTTCCACCTTTTACCAATCCTTGTCTTTGTTAATCTTATACTATTGTATCATTAACCTTATGTTTTGTAAAGAATAAAATGAAGCCGCCTTCAGATGAAGCGGCTTCCATATTAAACTAACTTTCCGTCTTTATAATAAAGTCTTGCAACTCTTTTTGTGAAATTGCATATAACCTCATAATTGAAGCTGTTGCTCATTTCGCCAAGCTCCTCGGCGGTGATAGTGCTGTGGTTGCTCACGCCTAAAATTACAGCGCGTTCACCCACTCGAACATCATCAATGTCTGTCACATCAACCATAATCTGATCCATGCATACCTTGCCCACAACGGGAGCCTTTTTGCCCTTAATCAGCACATATCCTTTGCCGGTGCAGCTTCTGCTGTAGCCGTCGGCATAGCCTATGGAAACCGTGGCAATAACTCTCTCTGAAGGTGCCTCATAAATATGTCCGTAGCCAATCTTGTAGCCTGCGGGAACAGTTTTGACATGCACAACATGGCTGACAATTTCCATTGCGGGAATAAGCTTCATCTTTGATTTATCAACTTCATCCGAGGGGTAAAGTCCGTAAAGAAGCACACCCACACGGCACATATCATATTGCTTGCTGAATTCTATGGTGCCTGCACTGTTGCAGATATGCTTTATAGGTGGCTCAATGCCTCTTTCGCTGAGAAGGTCAATAAACTTGTCAAAAAGTGCAGTCTGCAAAGCGGCATCACTTTTATCGGCAGAGTCCGCACAGGCATAGTGGCTGAAAACGCCCTCGATAAAAATGTTGTCAAGCTTTGAAATCTCTTTTGCAATGTCTGCACCTTTTTTGTCGGGGGTCAGACCAATTCTGCCCATGCCTGTGTCAACTGCGATGTGAATTTTAGCGGTTTTGCCCTTTGCGGCGGCCGCTTCGCTGAGAAGCACCGCATCGCCCAGATCATAAATTGTTGCTGTGATATCATTGTCAATCACATCTGAAAAACGGCGTGGGGGGATATAAGAAAGGGCAAGCACAGGCTTGCTGATACCCTCAAGCCTTACTTCAATAGCCTCATCAATGCTTGTGACACCGAAATAATCAATATGCTCTTCAATTGTCTTTGATACGGGTACACTGCCGTGACCGTAGCTGTCTGCTTTGATAACGGCAAGCATCTTTACACCGTCACCAAGGCACTTTTTTATTTCAAAAAGATTATGACTGATTGCGCTGAGGTTTATTTTTGCAACGCATCTGTAATAGCTTTCGTTAATAATGGGGGATGATGTCATTATATTTACGACCTTTCGGAATTAGCTCATAGGAGTATTGTATACATACAAATTGATTATACTATTGCAAAAACAAAAAGTCAAATGTTATAGGTAATTTATATGTAAAGTGGTATATTTTACATAATATCTCGTTTGCTATATTTAACTGCTTTTTTGTATGTTTTGCGACAAGACCGAAGGATGTGTTTTGTTTTTACAGAATATTAATATTGTTTTATTATTCATTTAACAACTGAAAGGAGCAGTTTGGATATTATTGTACTATGCCATTTTAGGGTGATTTTATAACCTTATTAAATTAAAAGAATATTCCGGAGGTGCTGTTTTGGCAAAGTACAAGATAAAGCGCTACGAATGTGAAGAAAAGGTTGATTCAATTGTTGCAATTGCTGACAGGGCACAGCGCCTTTACGGTGATGCCGATGCATTCGTTTATAAAAAACGCAAAAAAACTTATGAGAAGACATATAATGAATTTGTTGCTGATTCAAAGAAAAATGCCCAGTTTATTTTAAGACAAAATCTTAAAAAAGGTCATGTTGCCGTTTTAGGCACATCAAGCTATGAATGGGTTACATGGTACTACGGACTCATGTATGCAGGTCTCGTTATTGTGCCTATAGACAAAGAACTTCACACAGACAGTATAGATGTTCTTATAAAACAGGCAGATGTTGATTTTATTGTGTATGATAATATTTATGCCGATGTGGCAAAAGAGCTTATTGAAATGCAGGACGGCAATATCGGCAGTTTCTGCATGGATGACGAAATCGTGCTTACGGGTGAGGATATTCCTCTGCCGAAGGTTGACCCCGACAAGCTCTCCGCTATTGTTTTCACATCTGGCACAACAGGTAAAAGTAAGGGCGTAATGCTCACTCAGAGAAATATTGCAAGCAATGTCTGCAGCGGTCTTGAGGTTATTTGTCCCAAGCACGGCGAAGATGTAGCAATGTCGGTACTGCCCATGAATCACGCTTTTGAGTGCACGGGTACACTTTTCCTGATGCTTTATTGCGGTGTAAAAATCTGTATCTGCAGCGGTCTTAAGTATGTGCAGAAGGAGCTTGTGGAGTATAAGCCTACAGTAATGTTTGTTGTACCGCTTATTCCGCAGAAGTTATATGATAAGGTATGGCTAACTGCAAGAAAATCCGGTAAGGAAAAGAAACTCAGAATCGGCATCAAAATCTGCAACGCAGCAAAGAAGCTTGGCATTGACCTGACTGATAAAATCTTAGGCGAGGTCAAAGAAGCTTTCGGCGGCAGACTCAGACTTCTTATGTGCGGCGGTGCCTATACTTCCGAAGAACTTATTAAAGGCTGTCAGGATTTAGGCATAAACCTTTTCCAGGGTTACGGGCTTTCTGAGTGTTCACCTCTTCTTTGCGCTAACTTTGAAAATTATCACAGACCCGAATCTGTGGGTCAGGTAGTAAGCGGCTGTGAAATGAAGGAAGTTGACGGTGAACTCTGGGCAAGAGGCATAAGCGTTTCCACAGGATACTATAATGACGAAGAAAACACTGCAGCTTCTTTTGAAGACGGCTGGTTCAAAACAGGTGACATAGGTTACATAGACGAAGATAAATTTGTTTTCGTCACAGGCAGAAAGAAAAATCTTATTATTCTCTCAAACGGCAAAAATGTGGCACCGGAAGAGATTGAAACTCTCATTTATAAAAATATGCCATATGTCAGTGAGGTTGTTGTTTCTGCAAATGGTGATAAGCTTCAGGCTGAGATGTTTCTCAATGAGGAAATGCCTGAATATGATGAAAAAACGGCAAACGCTGCTATAGCAAAGCTTAACACACAAATGGCGTTCTATAAGAATATATCGGTGGTCACTTTCAGAAAAGAACCGTTCCCTAAAACAACCACAAGAAAAATAATAAGAAGCGGATCAAAATAATTGTGTATGAAAATTAGCAGCAATTGTTAAAGAATATGTTGTTGCAGAAATTGCCCGTGCTGTTGAAGATGAGCTTGATATTGAAATCTCTGACAAGAAGGTTCACGACTCAGGACAGAGGGCGATGTTGTAAAATTCCTTGAGGTACTTACAGCGTAAGGAAAAAATTTGAGGCGGCAAAAGTCGCCTCAGTCTATTGTTTTGCCTTGACTTTATAAAGGTAAAATGTTAAAGTATATGTATATAATAAAAAGGAGTGTAAAAATGGAACAAAAAATCTTAAAGCTTTTAGGCGTTAAGGGTACTTTCAAGAAAGACGTTATACCCATGATGAACTATAGCTCTGCTAACATTACCACTTCGGGTGCGGGATATGTTGTCAGCCTTTTCTATATGAAATTCCTCACCGACGTTGTAAATCTTCCCCTTGGTTGGGCCGGTCTCGTAACGACTGTTGCAGTTGTATGGGACGCAATTACCGACCCCATTATGGGTGTTATCACTGACAGAACCCGCTCAAAATACGGCAAACACAGACGTTATATACTCTGGGGTATGCCTCTTTTATGCCTCTCATTTATAATGATGTGGAACGGTTACGGATTTGACGGCAGAACAGAGCCCCTAAAGACCTTTATCTACTTTACTGCCGCTTATATGCTTTATAAAACCGCATACACAGTTATAGACATACCTCATGTTGCAATGCTTCCCGAGCTTGCACCGGACTATGACCTGAGAATTCAGTATAACTCGGTAGGTTATATTTTCAATTCCATCGGTATGTTCCCGTCCTTCTTCCTTGCATCAATAATTCTCAAGATTTTCGGTTTCGACACACCACAGGCAGGTGCGGAAAAGCCTATGCTTATAGTGGGTATTATTCTTGCAATTGTTTACGGCTTGAGCCTTTTCACTACCTTCAAGCGAGTAAGAGAAAAGCCCTCCCTCGACCTTAAGACAGAGAAATTCGATTTCAAGCTTCTTATGAACGAGTATAAATATGTTGTTAAAAACAAAGCCTTTAGAGAGTATTTCTTCATGAGCCTTTGCTACAATATAGCAACCTATTTCTATACCACAACTCTTATTTACTATATCGAATATGTTGCAAAGCTGCCCTCAATGTATACTCTTTTCACCACCATCGCAGGTGCATTTGAAGCAGCATCATTCCCCCTCAACTATGCTCTTACAATCAAGTTCGGCAAGAAAAAGTGCGGTGCTATTGTAACACCTTTGATGCTTGCAGGCTTTGCAGTATGTCTGCTGATGAATCCCACAGCAGAAAATGAAGGCTCAATTATCTGGAAGATTATTCTTATGGCTACGGCTGTTCTTTACCCCTTCGGTAAGTCAGGTCTCGGCTATGTTGCAACAAATATTCTTCCCGATATCTCAGACGTTGACGAGCTTATCACAGGTCGCAGACGTGAAGGCGTTATCGGTACCTTCAACACCTTCATCAAAAAGACAGTTTCAGGTGTTATGAGTTCAGTTGTTATGTTCATTCTCGGCGGCTTCGGTCTTGTCGTAGGTGATGAGCTTCAGGATAAGCTTGCTGTTGACCCGGGCTTCCAGCAGTCTGACAGTGCGCTTTTAGGTGTAAGAATATGTATCACCTTTGCTCCTATTGTATTTACTCTTGTTTCGCTCTTCCTTCTTCACAAGTTCCAGATGACAAAGAAGGAGCACACAATCATAAGAGCCGCTATTGCAACCAAGCATAAGTACGGCTCAGTGGCTCTGACCAATGAACAGGTCGAAATTATGGAAAAAATTTCAGGTCAGAAGTATGCAAATACATGGCTCGGCAAAGATAACAACAGTGCCGAGGCACATCCCGTTGAACCTGACGAAGACGGCGAATATCAGATTCTTATTGAGATTGAAGAAGAAATGAAGAAAATCAGAACTTCAAAAGAAGGCAAAGTAAAGGAGAATGTATAATGGCAAGAATTGACATCACAGTAAAAGAACCTCCCAAAAAGGAAAAATGCTGGCAGCAGAGCATTAAGGATTTCCTGTTTATGCTTGTTCAGTGGACATGGGCGCTGCCCGTTAATGTTGTAGGCTGGATTGCATTTGTAATCTGCACTAAGGTTAAGGGCTATCGCTGGCAGCATTTCGGCTATGCTAAGATAGTTTATGTGCCCTGGAATGGCGGCGGACTTTCAATGGGTCTTTTCATCTTTATGAAAGATAACCACAAGAGCAAGGAATGGTCTTACAACTGCCGTATCCACGAATACGGTCACACATGGCAGGCTCTTCTTCTCGGACCGCTTTACTACATCGTTGTTGCACTTCCCTCAGTTATCTGGTGCAACTGCTTTGCAGGCTACAGAAAGAAGAACAATGTGCCTTACTCAAAGCTTTACTGTGAAGCATGGGCAAATGCCTGGGGACAGAAATTCAGCGGTCTTCAGCAGACAGAAAACCACAACTGATTAGTTTGAGTTAATAAACGTCAGGACTCGGAAACAAATCCGAGTCCTGTTTTTTTATAATATAACAACTGCGGCACATCCTAAAAGAAGTGCCGCATATCACATCAGTTATTAACAAAATATTTCTTCCATGAAGCGTCTGTGAGAATTTCACCCTTGTCTATATCAAAGATGAGGGTCATTATGTTGCCGTTTTTCTCAGTGACAACCTTGATAACACTTTCGTTTACATATTCGACGCTGATTATCTTTTCATCGGTTTTCTCAAAGAAAACCTTAAGAAGCTCACGGGCGGGCTTGTCATAGTCGCCTGCGTTATCCGAAACGAAAAGAACATTGCCGCAAAGGTTGTTGATTCTGCCCAGAAGGTATTTCTGCTCGTTGGTGAATTTGAGATTGTTCTTTCTCAGGAAGAATACATCAGGGTCATTCATCCATGCTCTGCCGTTAAGATGACGGCGGAAAAGTGAATTGTTAATAGCACTTCTTGCACTCAGCATTTCATTGCTGACCTGAATACGGCTGTAGAATTTGCCTTTATAGGAAAGGTCAACGTCACAGCTTATTCTGCAGGCATCACATACGCCAAGAGCAGGGCCGATGGGTACACCGCAACCGAGGAAAAGCTTATCGCCTACGCACTCACGGAGGAATGCCATAGCATCGCACATAATTTCACCGCGGCTCTTGCCGTGACGGGGTTTGATGCACTGACTGTAAAGGAAGTCAAGCTTAACCATATCATAGCCCCACTCATTAAGCACAACATCAAAAACGTGTTTTAAATATTCTCTTACATTTTCGTTGTAAATATCAAAGGTGTAAGCACCGCCCCATGCGATACAGCCAACCATGGGCTCGCCATTTTCGTGTCTGATGAGCCAATCGGGGTGTTCCTTAGCCATGCGTGAGATTTTCTGACAGTTGAAGGGAGCAAGCCATATACCTGCCTTATAGCCCTTTTCGTGAATTTTGTCAGCGATATATTTCATACCCTTGGGGAATTTTTCGGGGTTGGGGTCGAGCCAGTCGCCGATAAATGTCTCATAGCCGTCGTCAATCTGGAAGATTGAAACCTGATCTTTATAGGGGTCAAGACCGTCAAGGTCACGCAGGATAATATCTTCGGTGATGTTCTGGAAGTAGTTATACCATGAAGTGTAGCCGCTCATTGTGCCGTGTCTTGTTTCGGGCATATCCCACATAGCGAAGTATTTGTCGAAAACCTCTTCATAGTTACCCTCAAAATAAACAATGTCAAAAACCTTGAGAGGCTCTGTGACAACCTTGCCTAAAAGGTCTTTGCAGAAGAAGAACTTATTTTCTTTCATCTTGACCTTAAAAATGGTGTAGCCTGTTTTTTCACTGAGTGAACCCCAAAGACGCACTCTGTCGCCTGTTTTTATGTAGGTGTAGCAATGGCTGTGAAATTCGCCTTTTTTGCCTGAGTAGTCAACAATCCATTCGTCGCTTGTTTTTTTGGCAAGGTCCTTTGTGAACTCAGAGATGTTAGCAAGCTTGATTGTTGAGGGCATAATCTCATTTGCTTTCCACTCTTTTGTCTTAGTCCATGACTGATAGCCGTTTGCAAAGAACTTGTCCGTGCTTCTGAAGTTATAGGGCATTTCAGCGTAGAAATCTACAAGCTCAAAGGTTTCTTTGGGTACTAATGTAACAGAGTATCTGTTGTCAATGTTTTCGATTTCAAGCTTATAAAGGTCATTTTCAATTTCATTTGAAGTGACAACCTGTGAGCCGACCTTATACTTGACGGTGTACTGTTTATTCATTTGTCTCTCTCCTTTTATTTTTATAAAGCTATTTTAACAAATATTTCCTGCTTAATCAATTACATATCCAAAGTTTAACAAATCATTCAAGAAAGCAAGCCCTTATTGCAATTAAAATATATTCATGATAAAATAAATAAAAACGCAAATTGGAAGGTGCGAAATGGAAAAGCTTAGTTTTAATGATATATTAAATGCCGATTTCAAACTTTATGAAAACAACCCGGTTATAAAAAATCCGCCGGAAAGCTTTGTTGTTGCAGACCCAAGTGTGCTAACACCCGACACTTCACACGACGGCAAGTGGCATCTTTTCTGCCACACTTTTTTCGGTGTGTACCGCTATGAGAGCAATGACGGTATCAGCTTTAAAAAATGCAATAAAATTGTCAGTCGTGCTATGCGTCCCAATATCAACCGTATAGACGGCAGATATTATCTCTTTTATGAGAGAACGCGGCCTGTTATACTCAATGCGCTGAGCCTTATCGGCGTTAAATGGAAAAGCGAGATTTACTGCACCGAGTCTGAGGATTTGCTTACCTGGTCTGAGCCTTATCTTGCCATCGGCAAAACCCGCCCCTATGAGGAGGATGAGCACGGTCAGGCTATCTCAAACCCCTTTCTCATTAAGGTGGGGGATAAGTACCGTATGTATTACTCCTGCGGTCAGACCTTTATCAAAGACTGCGGCTTCTGCGAGCCGAGACATATCAGCTTTGCCGAAAGTGACAAGATATCCTCAGACTATGTTGCCCGTACCCTGCCGATTATCAGCCCTGATAAGAATAAGGAATATCTCAACCTGTGTTCAGGCTGTCTGAAGGTCTATAAGCTGTCAGATTGCTATATCGGTCTGCAAAACGGCTTATTCCAGAAGGACGGTAAAAGCCACTCGGCTATTATGCTGCTTAAAAGCGATGACGGAGTAAACTTCGAGTTTGTGAAGCCTTTTCTTGTGCCGCAGATGTGCGGAAAAAACAAGTGGATGGCTCAGTATGTTTATGCCTGCTGTCTGACTTATTATGAGGGTAAGCTGAGACTTTATTTCAATGCACGGAATGTGTCTGATAACCTCAGAGGCAGAGAGTCTATAGGAATTTATGAGGCCTATGTAGAGGAGTAAATCTATGAGAAAACCGATTAAAATTGTTATAGCAATAATTCTTATAATCATCCTTGCTGCAGGAGGTTATCTTATGAATATGTTTGGTGTTCTTGCTAAGGGTAACGGCAGTGAGTACAGCATAAAAAACACTGAAACACTGCTTTCCAGTCCCCTCAAAGGCAAAACAGGCATTTTTCTCGGCAGCTCTGTTACCTACGGTTACGGTTCATTAGGTGTGAGCTTCCCTGATTTTTTGGAAAAGACCGACGGTATAACTGCGGTGAAAGAGGCTGTTTCGGGCACAACTCTTGTGGATAACGGGAAGAAATCCTATGTTGCACGAGTGAAAACAATTGACACTGAAATCAAAGCGGACTTCTTTGTGTGTCAGCTTTCAACCAACGACGCAACAAAAAATCTGCCTTTAGGTGAGATATCTCATAGCTTCAATATGGCTGAGTTTGATACATCTACAGTTACAGGAGCAACGGAATATATAATCGCCTATGCAAAAGAAACATGGAATTGTCCTGTCATATTTTACACACAGGCGAAATATGACAGTGAGTCTTATGCCTTAATGGTTGATATGCTTCTTACTCTCAGGGAAAAGTGGGATATAACCGTAATTGATTTATGGAATAATGAAGAAATTAACAGCATAACAGATGCCGAAAGAAAACTGTATCTTGTTGATCATATTCATCCCACAAAGGCAGGCTACAGAGAGTGGTGGCTTCCTGAAATTCAGAAGATACTCAGTGATGTTGTGGATAATAAAGGAAATGAGGAGAAATAATGAAAAGAAAAATTGACGGAACATTTTTTGAGTTCAGACATCATAATACGGCAGAGGGAAAATACTGGAACCCTGCTTTGGAAAAGTTTCAGGCGCAGGATTGGCGGCTTAAAGTGAAAGAAATAGCAGACCTTGGCATGGAATACATAGTGGTTATGGCAACGGCACTTTATGACAGATGCTATTTTCAGTCAAAGGTTTTTCCTTTTGCAGATATTCCCTGCAGTGACCCTATTGAAGAAATCCTCTCTCAGGCAGATGAAAGCGGAATAAAGGTCTTTCTCGGCAACGGCTTTTACGGTGACTGGAGAAAGGCAAACTACAACATTAAAAGTGAAGAAGTCATAAGCAAATCCTTTGCCGCAATGGAGGAGCTTGCAGAGCTTTATGCTCACCATGAGAGCTTTTACGGCTGGTACTTCCCTGACGAGACCTGCATAATTCTTCGCTTCTCAAAGGATTTTATGAAGTATGTAAATCTCTGCTCGGCTCACTGCAATTCCATAACACCAGACAAAAAGACTCTCATTGCACCCTTCGGTACAAACCTTGCCCTTGCAAATGAGGGGTATGTCAGAAGACTTGCAGAACTGGATGTTGACTTTATTGCGTATCAGGACGAGGTAGGTGTGAAGAAAACCCCTGTTGCAAGAACCGAAAGGATATATGAGAAGCTGAGAAAAGCTCACGATAAAGCAGGTAGAGCAGAATTATGGGCTGATATTGAGCTTTTTGATTTTGAGGGAGTGGTCTATAACAGTGCCCTTATTCCTGCTTCTTTTGAGCGTATCAGAAAGCAGATTGAAAATGTTGCACCTTATTGCGATAAAATTCTCAGCTATCAGTATCTCGGCATCATGAACCCCGAAAATTCACAGGTCTTTGCAGGACATCCGGATTCTGTAAAGCTTTATAATGATTATAAAAAGTATATTGAAAGTATCTAAGCATATGAACAGCAAGCGCATAAGAATTACTAACAACAGTGGCAGAAAAGTAAATATCATAAACGGTGATGAGATTGTTCCTATATCACAAGGCGAAAGAATAAATGTATATACTAAAGCTGATACTCTGAAATTTTGCTATGCCGAACCTAAAAGGATGTCTCTTAAAATATTAGAACATCCGGGTATAATGCGTGAGCATATCAAAGAAATTGCTCCCGGATTTGTTCTTTTCTTTGATTGCGAAATAAAGACAGAGGACTGCTTCGATGACATAAGCGTTGAAGAAAGAAACTATACTCACGGTCATGTTATTCTTTTTGGTGCACTCAAAACCGATCTTGAATGTGAACATAAACTGCTGTGGCGTAACCAAACAGACAAAAGAATATTACGCGGATTTTTGTATGGCAGTTCACTGTTCTGGATTGCGAATTTCCTGCTCGTCGGCTTAGTTGGCATTTCGCTTTTATTTGATGAATTTGCAGTCGGATATCTTGTTATGTCGCTAATATTTTTGGGGCTTTTTATAACATATATCAAAGTTTTCAGAGACGAGATAAAGTTTATCAACATTGAGAAAAACAGCACAGAAATGCTGCTTGAATGTGATATGATAACAATTTTCACTTCATCAAAACACCGCATAGCTTTTAAATCTATAGAATATTTAAAAGGAGAAGATTACGATGAATACAGAGCTTAAGCGCACCTATGTGCCTTTTAAAGATTGGAAAGAAAAATCAAAGCAGACCGAATACACTGAGCCGACACCTCTTTTAAACCCCGACGGCACTCTCAATGCAAAAGGCTGGGCGAGGCACAATGTTTTCGAGTACGACAGAAGCTTAGTTAAACGCGAGCGTCTTATCAGCAAAAAAGAGTGGGACTACTACACTGTAACCGACGGTCAGAAACAGCTTCTCGTTTCCTTTGCCAATGTGGGCATAGGCGGCTTTATGGGCCTGAGGCTCATTGATCTTCACACAGGCGAAGTCCACGCTGACGGCTCTGTGATATTTGTGGGCGGCAATAAATTTCTGCCCCTGGGCAGAGTAGATGCCCCAGGTGTATTCAAAGGCAAATCTGGCAAAACCGAGTTCTGCTTCAACACAAAAGAAACCGAGCGTACAGTTTATTTCAAAATGCTTCATCAGGGCAAAAACTTAGAGTGCAACCTCACTATGGATATACCCGAAGGACTCGAGAGCATCACTACGGTGCTTCCTTTTAAAGGCGACAACACCAAGTTTTTCATGACCACAAAGCAGAACTGCATGCCTGTTTCGGGCGTTTTCAGGTTTGGCGATTATACATATGAGTTCTCCAAAGATAAGGCTTTCTGCTCTCTCGACTGGGGCAAGGTCAATACACCACGCTGTCTTGTGTGGTACTGGGGAAGCGGTGCAACATATCTCACTGATGACAAAGGGGAAAAGCACACCTTCGGCTTTGAAATCACATGGGCAATAGGCGACGAAAGCCACGCCACAGAGACCTGTCTTTTCTATGACGGCAGGGTACACAAAATAGGTGCCGTTGACGTGGAAAAGTTTCCTAAGGGCAGGTTTATGGAAGAATGGAAATTTGTCTCGGAAGACGGCAGATTCAATATGACAATGAAGCCCACCTTTGACAATCACAGTGACCTTGACCTGAAAGTAATTGCAAGGATGAACTGCCACCAGATATACGGCATCTGGAACGGTAATGTCACTCTTGATGACGGCACAAAGTTAGAGATAAAGGATCTGTTTGCTTTCTGTGAGTATGTGGAGAACAGATGGTAAAAAAACTGCCCTGAAATTTCTCTCAGTGCAGTTTGGTGCGGATGCCATAACAGCAGGTTATATCAATTCTTTTCAGCAGAAATCTATAACCTCAACAATGGCATCTGCAATTACTTTATGACCCAGATTTGTGGGGTGAATACCGTCAATCGCAAGCTTCTTCGGATCTGTTGTCTTTTGCTTTTCATTGAATACCAACTGAAGATCCAATACTTTTGCACCGTGCTCGGCAGCAAGATTTTTCAGCTTCTCGCGGAATTCATCAAGCACCTTATGGAAGGGGAGCTTTTCTTCCACGGCATCAATCATAAAAGGCATCAAATAAAGCACCTGAGCGTCAGAAAGCTCTGTGTTTATCCGGCGGTAAATCTCACGCATATGAGGCTCCATAGGTCTTAAAAGAGGTGGATATTTTTCGGGAACATAGTTTTCCCAGGCATCATTTACGCCTATGAGCATAATAATTACATCAGGTTTAAGATTTATGCAGTCGGCAGTTAATCTGTCATAAACATGATAAGTTCTGTTGCTTGCGATACCTCTGATTTCAACGTCAATGTCCTTGCTGTAATTTTTAAAGATTTTCTTTAATTGCAAAGGATAGTTGTTATTTCCTTTTATGGAAAATCTCTTTTTGCGGTTGAATTTAACATCGGTTATGCTGTCGCCGATAATTACAATTTTAGAATCCTTTTTTATAACAATTCTATCCATAACAAACCTCGCTGTGCTTTTTTATTATTATATCATTTTTTCTAAAAAAAGCCAGTACCTGTCGGATTTGTTTTTATGATAGAATTTGTTTTTTTATTTTCAACTTTACTTTCCGTAAAGTATGTGGTACAATAAAACGAAATGTACAAGGAAGGTGGTTCAGATGTACTTAAAAGAAACAAAAAAATGGATTTGTGATGAACTTAACGGAGTCGCTGATTTCTGGCTCCAAAACGGTATGGATAAAGTTCACGGCGGTGTTTACACTTGTCTTGACAAAGACGGCAAGGTGTTTTCCACAGATAAAAGTGTGTGGATGCAGGGCCGTTGCGGATGGATTTTTGCATATCTCTGCCATGTTTACGGAATTAAAAAGGAATGGCTTGAAGCAAGTAAAAGTTGCATTGACTTCTTGGAAAAGTACTGTGTTAACAAGTCGGCAGACGGCAGACTTTATTTCACTGTAACTGAAGACGGAAAGCCTCTTCGTCAGCGCAGATATTGCTATTCTGAGGCTTTCTATTGCATAGCAAACGCGGAGTATTACGGAATAACAGGCGAAAAAGAGCATCTTGAAAGAGCGCGCAGAGCCTATGATATGTATTGGAATCTCAATCACGGTATGGCAGATCCCACAGGCTTGGGTCCCAAAACCGAACCCGAAACCCGTACAGGCAGAGCATTGGGCATTCCCATGATACTGCTCAACGTGACATCAGTTCTTCTTCGTGTTGACCCTGAAAATGCAGAGCTTTATAACAAGAGAGCAGATGAATGTGTAGAGGATATTTTCAAGTACCATGTAAAAAAAGATTTAGGCTGCACTCTCGAGAGTGTTTCTGTTGACGGTACCCCGAGACTCGGCATCACCGAGGGCAGAGTTGTTAATCCCGGTCACGATATCGAATGCAGCTGGTTCCTTATGGAAAGAGCTAATCAGACAGGTGACAAGGAATTACATAAAAAAGCAATTGAAATCTTTGACATGGCATTTGAAAAGGGCTGGGACAAGGAGTACGGCGGAATACTCTATTTCTTCGACTGTCTGGGCAATCCGCCTGAAGCATATGAACACGATATGAAGCTGTGGTGGCCTCACAACGAAGCCCTTATTGCATCTCTTATGATTTACAGAGACACCGGTGACGAAAAGTACCTGAACATATTTGAGCAGCTTGTTGATTACACAAAAAATCATTTTGCAGTTGCTCCTTGCAAAGAGTGGTACGGCTATCTGCGCCGTGACGGCAAGCCTACGCTACCTGCTTGCATAGGTTCAACCTTCAAGGGACCCTTCCACGTGCCGAGATGTCTTATTATGCTCGATAAAATGATTGAAGAAATTGAAGAAAGAGGTTGATTTAAATGAGTATTGATAAGTATAAGGGTATATTCCCTGCTTTTTATGCCTGCTATGACGATGAGGGAAATGTATCCTCAGAAAGAACAAAGCAGTTAGTTGAATTCCTTATTGAAAAAGGTGTAGACGGCCTTTATGTGGGCGGTTCATCAGGTGAGTGTATATATCTCAGCACAGAAGAAAGAAAACAGACACTTGAAGCTGTTATGGAAGTTGCAAAGGGCAGAATTGCAATTATTGCTCATGTTGCCTGTAATAACACCAAAGACAGCTGTGAGCTTGCAAAACACGCTGAGTCTTTGGGCGTTGATGCTATTGCAACAATTCCGCCTATTTATTTCAGACTTCCCGAAAAAGCGATTGCAAAATATTGGAATGATATTTCTGCAGCTGCACCAAACACAGATTATGTAATCTACAACATCCCTCAGCTTGCAGGTGTTGCACTTACTCTGAGCCTTTTTGACGAAATGCTTAAAAACCCCAGAGTTATCGGCGTAAAGAATTCATCAATGCCTATTCAGGATATACAGATGTTTAAAAGACAGGCTAAACTCAATAACAAGGAAGTTGTCATTTTCAATGGTCCCGATGAGCAGTTTGTCGGTGGCAGACTTATCGGTGCCGATGGCGGTATCGGCGGTACATACGGTGTTATGCCTGAGCTTTTTGTTAAGCTGAATGAATTGCTTAAAGCAGGCGATTTCGAAAATGCAGGTAAGCTTCAGGATGATATCAATGAAGTAATCTATACCATGTGTTCAACAAAGGGCAATATGTATGCCACTGCAAAGGCTGCTCTTAAAAAGAGAGCTAATATTGATCTCGGTGGAGTGAGAGAGCCTCTGCTCAACCTTGAGGATGGCGACGAGATAATTGTTGACAAGGTTGTTTCACTTGTTGAGACTGCTGTGGAAACATGGATTAAATGAAACTGAAAACAAACCGGGGAATGACAGATATTCCCCGGTTTTATATTTAAATTGACTTTTTGCTTTGCCGCACAGCGGATTATTCGAGACCCTTAATCCAATCCAGTGAGAATTTAGCAAACCAGATGTCGCGACATTCAAGATTGGGTTCAAATAAGGCACCTATGTTACCGTCGGGCAAAACTGTAAGTGAGCTGTAGACGAACTCATCTTCTTTGAGTACACGGCTGTATTTGAAGGTTTCACCGTCGTCCTCTGAGAGTCTGACCGTACCGCAAGCTCTTGACTTTCTGCTGGCGGGATTTAGAAGAACCACATAGGGCTTATCTGCATTTTCAATTTTGATTACAGACGACTGACATATGGGTTGAGGGAGATTATTGTCAAGTGAGAAATTCTCCCAGCTTTCGCCGCCGTTTTTGCTGTAAGCCACCGCAATACTGCGTTTGGGACTATGATTGCGCATGAAGTATTTAAGTGTGCCGTCACTTTGCTCGATAACCTGCGATTCGGTGAGCATCTGATTATTTGTAATAAAGAAGTGGTTAGCCTTAAATCCTCTGATTTTTCTGGTGTTGTTTGGTGTCTCGCCCAATTTCCAGGTTTCACCGTTGTCATCGCTGTATATTACACAGCAGGACAGGCATAAAGGCCATTTTCTTGTACCGTAATAAATGGGTACTATAATTCTGCCTTTATGTTTGCCGTTTTTAACAACAATTCCGTTGCCGGGTCCGGGACCTATGAAGCTCATAAAGCTTTTTTTGACCTGAGTATTGAGTGATTTGGGCTTTGACCATGTCAGACCGTCATCGTCACTGTAACACACCATAAGAGTTGATGTGCCAAGCTCTCTGAAATCGCCGCCGGTAAAAATGTTACCGACTATGCTGCCGTCCTTTGTCACATCACCGTTATCTGAAACCTTATAGTGAGTTTCTCTTCCGCTTCTTTTGTAAAGAGTTCCGTTTTTCAGAATATATCTTTTGCCGGATTTTCCTTCGATTATTCTGTTGCCCTGAGAGTCCTCGGCGATGCTGCTTTTGCAGTTGAGAATGCCTATGCCTGCCGGAGTGTGGCAGTAGTGCATATATATTCTTCCTGTTTCGCTGACATATGTAAGAACGGGGTCAATTGCAGCGGAAGAACGGTTTTTTTCTGTGCCGTATTCTTCTACGGCAATAATATAATCGCTCCAGGTTTCACCTGAATCAAAGCTTCTTCTTACAACCTTATCAATTCTGTTAGGGTTATCTGCGCCTGTAAAAAATCTTGCATCTGCACACGCTACTACGATACCGTTCTTTGTGGTCACCATTGACGGAATTCTGTAAAAATCAGACGGGCCGCCCGTGTTGGGGCCAAAAAGGGTAGTAAAATTCATTTCTCATCATCCCCTATAATGTTTAATATCTTTCAGTATAATTAAAGAGAATATACTACCAATGATTATATTAAAAAAATATATCATTGTCAAGACTAAAACCTATAGTCGCCTGAGGTGTTGAACAGTCAAGCGGTACTTACAAGTGTATATAGCTCACTCGACTTTTTATGGAGTCAAGTCTGTTTTTATGCTGAATATTTTAATAACAAATCCTTTCATCTTGATTATTTTGATATAAAATGATAATATAGTTAAAAACTACCACTTCAATATAAAAAAGGAGGATGCATAGAATGAAAACTATACTGTTTCAGGGTGACTCAATAACAGATTGCGGCAGAATGTACAATGAAAAATCAAAAGGTATTATGATGTTTTTTGAAAAATATTTAGGAAAAAAAACACCACTCGGCAAGGGATATCCCGCTTTAGTGGCAGATGAAATGAATGCTGACAGTGACGGGGAATATATTTTTATAAACAGAGGTGTCAGCGGAAACAGGATTCCCGATGTATATGCAAGAATTGTGAGAGATATTATAAGCATCAGACCCGACTGCATAAGTTTTTTGGTTGGAATCAATGATGTGTGGCACGGTTATGATTTTGACAACGGTACAGGTACCGAAAGATTCGAGAAGGTATATAATATTCTCATTGAAGAAATAAAGGAAGAACTGCCTGAAACAAAAATTATGATTCTGGAACCCTTTGTGTTGGAAGGCTCTGCAACCACCAATAGAGAAGGTCAGCCAGACAGATTTGAAAATTTCAGAAATGACGTCAGGGTAATGGCAGAAATCACTAGAAAGATTGCTGATAAGCACGGACTCAAATTTGTTGAGCTTCAAAGTAAGTTTGACAAGGCGGCAGCCGAAATGCCGGCAAGCAGCTTGCTGTCAGATGGTGTTCATCCCACATTAGAAGGCCATGAACTGATAAAAAGAGAATGGATAAAGGCATTTAAAGAGCTTGAATAATTTTAAATAAACAAAAGATGTGCTGATTCACAGTCCAAAGGAAATTACTGAATCAGCACATATCTTGTTTTTAATATTCGGTTTATACCGTCACCATTTATATATTACTTTTTCGCCGTCAATTTCCCACTGTGCCGGTGTTCTCGTGCCGAAAATATCAATAGGCTTTATATTGTGTCTTTCATTAAAAACTTTATAAGCCTCGGCAATATCACTTTTTTGTTTTTTGTTTATTGTGTCAGTGCAGGAGATAAATAGGGGAGTGTTGCTGTAAGAAAGCAGATGAAGCCATTGACTGTTCTTTTTCCAAGGTATCTTCTTTTTGAGAATGCCAACACAGTCTGCATCGCACATATAAAAAGTTTCGTTTTGGGCAAGTCGGAAAGCAAGAGTGTTGACACCCATTTCTTTTGTTCTTTTCCATTTTTTGCCGCTTGTATCGTCTCCTGTTCTGTAAATGTGGACAAGACCGGCTGAAAGATGTGAAACCGTATTACAACCGATTATCAGCATATCACCTGCGGCATCTTTAATAAGACGGTAAAAATCAAGGACAATTTCAGCATTGGTTTTTGTCTTATCATAAAAGTTCCAACCGTCAATTTTAGTTATGGT
>JAZSPF010000007.1:0-5072 GCA_045537315.1 Acutalibacteraceae bacterium | reverse complement strand
GATTTTGCATAAATAATTAAAAATACTTATATTTCATTGACAAAAGGTTAATTTTAATATACAATGTCACATGTAAGATAAGGAAATTCCTTTTAATAATTAAACATCTGTGAAGGAGGTGCAGCACATGTGGGATACAATAGTTAAAATGTTCGGTCTTGACCATCTTATTCAGCTTATCAACTGGATTATCAGCCTTTTTGCTTAATTTAAATTAAACGATCGGATATATAAAAATTAGGATATAAATTTTGCCACCTGTTTCAAAACAGGTGGCAGCTTTCTTTATTGTTTACTCTGCACTCGCTCTTCTGATATAGTTTTTGAAGAACAGCAGTGCATTTTCCATAAGGTTGATGGGAAGTCTCTCGTTTGTGCCGTGTGTGCAACGAAGAAGCTCTGTTGTCAGCTCAAAGGGAGCGTAACGGTAAATGTTCTTGCAGATGGGCTCATAGTTATATGCGTCAGTGCCGCCCATTACAAGGTAGGGAGCAACGATTGCACCGCTCTGGAGTGACTTTGTAACATCACGGATAATATTGTAAGCTCTTGAATCGGTGGGGGAGAAAGCAGAAGCTTCCTTTGAGTTGAGCACGTTAATTTCAATATCCTTATACTTGCATACTTTGCGGATGTGGTCGATAAGGTCCTGCTTGGTTGTGCCGGGCATTGCACGGAAGTTAACTGTGATAGCCGCACGCTGGGGCAGTACGTTTGCTGCGGGGCTGCCGGTAGCCATTGTGACAGCTGTTGTTGTGCGGGTAAGACAGGCGAGGAAGGGAACATGCTTTGAAAGCTCAACAATAACGGGATGAAGCAGAGGCATGTTGCAGGTTATAAGACGTACGGGGTAGGAACACTCTCTGCCGATAGCGTCAAACAGACTCTTCATATTTTCGTTGAGGTATGCCTTGAACTGGTTATTTTCAAGGTCTCTGATTACACCGGCAATTTTGCCCAGAGCTGTATGTACGGGAGGCTGTGAGGAGTGACCGCCTTTTGCATTTATAACGATTTCGATGTCTGAATAGCCTTTTTCAGCAACGCCGACACCTGCAAGGAACTTGTTTTCAAGTACGCCGGGAACATTGATAGGAATCATTGCACCGCCTTCGTCGATTACGCTGTCAAGAGTAATTCCTCTGCTCTTAAGAGTCAACATAAGATCCTTTGCGCCGTTGTCTGAGTTTGCAACAACTTCTTCGTTATCACCGAAAAGAAGATAAACATCTCTCTCAGGCACGAAGCCGTCCTCAAGAAGAGCTTCAACTGATTCCATAACAGCGATGAGGTGGTTTTTCATATCTACGCTACCACGGCCCCATACGAACTCACCGTCGTCATAACCGCTGAAAGCGTCGTGTTCCCAATCTTCTTCAGTGCCTGCAGAAACAGGAACAACGTCCTGATGAGCAAGCAAAGCTATAGGCTCAAGGTCGCTTCTTGTACCTTTCCAACGGTAAAGAAGGTTTGCAGGGGGAACAACCTCTTTTTCAAGAGTTTTTGCAATAAGGGGATAAGCTTCGTCAAGGAACTTGTGGAACTTGTCGAATTCTGACCAGTCAACCTTTTCACTATCTCTGTGCGAAATAGTTTTGCACTGAATAGCCTTTGAGAGATTTTCGCGGTAACGCTGAACATTTACCTCTTCCTGGGGCAGGGGTTCACTTTCTGTCTTTTTGGGAGTGTAAAGAGCTGCATGAACAGCATTTGCTGCAGCTGCCGCTGCAATAGCACCGCCGATAATATGACGTTTTTTCATAAGTGTTTCAACCTCTTTTTCTTTAAATTTTATTTTAACTATATTATTATATACTTAATTTGAGTTAATTTCAATATGTTTGCATTAAATTTAAGGTTGACAGCATGGTATGTAAAGTGGTAAAATAATCAGGATAAATCTTCGGAGGTAAAAAATTTATGATGCCCAAAAGTGTGATTAAAGTTATATGCATAATTATGGCGGCTCTTATGATACTCAGTGTAGGTGCGGTTATTCTGCAGGTTATTGCTGTGGACTCTGCCGATTTCGCCCTTCTTGCTATGCCTGCAACAGGTGATAATGACGGTGATTATCTCATTCCCGCAGGAATAGGAGTTCTGGCAATACTTGCTGTTGGCATATGTCTTGTGCTTCCAAAACTTAAAAAGAAATAAATTCTCTGAATGCAACATTTAAGTCGGTTTTGTTCTATTTGTACAAAACTGACCTTTTATTTTTGTGAGAGTGGATAGTCATTTATTGTTGTAATAATTTTACTATAGTGTTAAAATGAAGTGTAAACAAAAATAAGGAGAGGAAATTATGAAAAAACTTATAGCTTTATTACTTTGTGCTTTATTGGTTTTCTGTGCTTTTCCTGTGGCATTTGCTGCTGAAGAGGACACAGCAGAGCTGACAAAGTACCCCGTAATTATGGTGCCGGGATACACTTCATCGTCATATTATAAAATCGATGAAGCAACGGGCGAAAAGGTTATGGTCTGGGGCGATGCGGCAGGTCAGGTGGTTTCAGGTGCGCAGGACGGCATGCTGGAAAAAATACTTGCTGAGGCGGCGAAGTTTTTTGCAACAGGTGATGCAAAAGAACTCGCAGCAATACTCGGCGCAGGCTTCAGAAGAATATTTGCCGATTTGAAGTGCAATGATGACGGTACACCTTCAGTTCCCGTATACAATTATGTACATACGCCTGAAGAAACCAATTATGCAAATCTCGCTGAGAAGTACCCTGAGGGTGACCATCAGGCAGAGAAAGAGATAATGGATGACATCGGTGCAAGAATAGGCAAGGAAAACACCTATGTTTTCACCTGTGATTTCCGTTTGGGCGCAGTTGAGCTTGCAAACTCTTTGAGAGATTATATCGACGATGTTATTGAATATCACAACGAGGGCAAGGCTGAAAAGGACAAGATTGATAAGGTCAATATCTACGCTCTTTCACACGGCGGACAGGTAACAGGCACTTATCTCACCCTTTACGGCCACGAGGGCAAGGTAAACAATGCTCTGCTCACAGTGCCGGCGCTTGGCGGTGCAGGCATAGCCTATGACGCTTTCAACGGTGATGCAGATTTCAATGATGCAGAGCTTCTGCAGTTCTTGCAGCACGGTTTCCAGATAGAAGAAGACCTTGATCTTTTCTTTCAGGCTAATCAGTTAGGCTTCCTTGACGAGTTGGTTGAAGCCTTATTGCCTGAGTGTATGCCAATATTAGGATGTTGGGGCAGTCTGTGGGATTTTATGCCACTTGAGTATTATGAAGCAATGAAAGAGAAAAACCTTGACCCCGTCAAGAACGCAGGACTTATTGCTCAGAGTGACTTTGTTCACTATGAGATTATGTCAAAAGACGGTGAGCATTATTATGCCAAGGGCTTTAAAAAGGCGGAAGAAGCAGGTGCAAATATCTATATTATAGCAGGCTACGATGTGCAGATAGTTTCAGGCATGCCTGTCAGCTCCGACTCTATTATACCTATTGAGGGTGCAACGGGTGCACTTGCCGCACCCTATGGCAAGCGTTTTAGTGATGGTTATATGCAAAAGGTTGACACAGGCTTTTATCAGGTGTCACCCTCAATGACAGTTGACGCTTCAACGGGCTATCTGCCCGAGCGTACTTGGTATGTGGAAAACTTCCATCACGGAATGACCTATAAGGATGACTATACATTCTCGCTTGCTTGCAAGCTTCTTTTAACAGACGGCGAGGGGTACACGGTCAATTCCCTTGAGGGATATCCTCAGTTCCATGCCACAACAAACTCTGCTCATGTCGTTTTTGCGGCATTTGACAGCAGTACAGAAGGATTTGTTTCATCTGAAGATAAAGAGCTGATCATAAAGAATATCTCCTATGATTCGGTTATCACTGTCAGCTCTGTCAGTGTTTACGGCGCGAATTTTGACTTTTTCTTCCTGCCCTTTATCCTCAGACCCGGTGAGAGCAAGGCAGTAAAAATAAACGGTGATATCCCTGAAGCAAGCCTTAAAAATATCGAACTTGCTGTAAGCTATCTCAATAATAAGGTTACTCCTGTTTGCGAGAGAACCTTTGACTTCACTGTTATGAACGGTGAAGCGGCAGAGTACGACGAGAGCGAACCCCTTGTTAATGCAGACTATCCGAAGAATATTGACAATGTTTTGCCCGAAAAAACAAACAGCTTGCTTGAAAAACTCGGCATTAAGGCAATTGTGTCAAACTTCTTTAATATTTTTGCTCAGGTGCTTCACCTGCTGACAAAGATAACTTACAGATAAAAAGGAGAGGAATGAAATGAAAAAACTTTTTTCACTGTTACTTGCAGTTGTAATGTGTTTCTCAATGTGCAGCGTGGCTTTTGCAGGAACATACACAGAGGAAGTTAACAAATACCCTGTTATTATGATTTCGGGTTACAGCTCTTCGTCACTGCGTCTTTTTGACGAGGAAACAGGTGAAGAAATCCACGCTTGGGGTAACACTGGCGATCAGGTTATGATGGCTCTCGAGGAATATAAAGAGGAGCTTATTGTCGCAGCGGCAAAGTTCATTGCAACGGGTGATATTTCACCTGCAATTGAGGTTGTAGGTGTGGCTTTCAACTGGCTGTTTGACAATCTTCGCTGCAATCCTGACGGTACAAGTATAAAAGAGCTTTCAACATATCTGAACACTGCCGAAGAAACCAACTGGGCAAATATTCAGAAAAATTATCCTAACGGTGAGCATAACGAAGAAACTGAAATGATGCAGGTCGTATCTGAGGAAATCGGTGACGAAAATGTCTATCTTTTCACCTGTGATTTCCGTAAGGGTCCCGTTGAAATTGCCGAAAGAATGAGAGCATATATTGATGATGTAATTGCTCATCATAACGAGGGCAAAGCAGAAAAAGATAAGGTGGATAAGGTTAACCTTCTTGCAGTTTCTCACGGCGGACAGACAACAGGCACATATCTTACACTTTATGGCTATGAGGGCAAGGTAAACAATGCGGTGCTGACAGTGCCTGCTCTCGGCGGTGCAAGCCTTGCTTATGACCTCATGAGCAATAACGGCAAGCTTGACGAATACGGACTT
>JAZSPF010000035.1:0-2730 GCA_045537315.1 Acutalibacteraceae bacterium | reverse complement strand
GGGTTTCGTATTCTTTGTAAATGAGAACAACCCTGTTGATAACCTGACCGTGGAACAGGTTCGCAAGATATATGCATGCGAATATACCAATTGGAAAGGGGTTGGCGATGCAAACCGTATTATTAACCCCGTGACAAGATTAGAGGGCAGCGGAAGTCAGACCATGTTTGAATCGTTTATGGGAGATCATAAAATCGGTCTAAAATCTCCGCTTGCAATAACCGGCGCATCTATTGGCTTTTCGTTCCGTTATTACATGGACGGAATTGTAGAAAACGATGCCGTAAAAATGCTGTCCTTGAACGGTGTATACCCCGATGCTGAAAATATCCGCAACGGCAGTTATCCTATTATAGCAAAGTTTTATGCTATTTACCGTGCTGACAATGCAAACGAAAATATACCTGTACTTATAGACTGGATTTTATCCGATGAAGGTCAGACTGTCATCGAAAACAGCGGTTATGTAAGAATAAAATAAATTCATGCCGAACCTCCCAGGTCTGAACGGACTTGGGAGGTTGTTTTTTGACCGGGGCTGCTTTGCGGCTGATTTCACTGACGATTGACAACTGTACATTATATGCTATAATAAAAACATAATTTTACTTTGAGGTGGAAGTATGAATAAGATTATATCTTTTTTTATGGCGGTATGGTTTTCGGTGCTGAGCTTGCTCGGCATTCCCTTTGCCGCACCCGACTTAGACAATACAGGAGAGAACATTGCCGTAGCGACTCAGGAAAATCTGGAGCTTTTCACCGAGATTTATGAAAAGGAAACAGCTTTTCTTGCGACTCTTCAGCTGGAAAACGGAGCTATCCCTATGACATATTCGGCAAACGGCGAGCTTACCATGAATCCCTATTTTGCAGATTTTGCTGCTCTTGCCCTTCTTGACAATGCTGAGAAGTACGCTGACAATGTAGTGAAATATATGGATTGGCACTTTGCTCATCTGAATACGGCCGAGGAGGATTTCAACGGTCTTGACGGTACGATATATGACTATATAATCACGATGAAAGACGGCAGAATCATAAACGAGAGGGTATCTACTCCCGAAAATGCGGACTCATATGATACCACAGACTCTTATGCGGCAACATTCCTCACGGTGGTTTACAAGTATTTATGTAAAACAGGTGACAGCAATTACATCGTTGCTAATGCGGAAGATATTGAAAGAATTACCAATGTAATGTTTTCAAATTTGCAGAACGGTCTTACCTATGCAAAGCCTAATCACAGAGTTAAATATCTTATGGATAACTGCGAGGTATATGAGGGTGCACTTGCCGCTGCAGGACTTTTTGAAGTTATTGCAAAGGGTGACAGTAGCTATACAGATATAACGGAAAAGTGCAGGGACCTTGCCATAACCGTGAAAGAAAATATTGAACGCAAACTCTGGAATTATGTGGGCGGATACTACAGACCCGGAATAACGGCTTATGTCAGCATACCCACAAAGATTTTTTCATGGAATACATATTATCCTCAGGCAACGTCTCAGCTTTTCCCCATAATCTGCGGTGTTATTGACCCGGGATGTGAGAGAGCAAAAACTCTTTACAACAAATTCTCTGAGAGCTTTCATTGGGAAGCCTTTGATTATCCCGATCCTTTCTATTGGGGTGCAAATGTCTATGCTGCTGCCGTGATGAATGACCTTGACAGTGTAGTGGAGTATATGCAAAACTATCTGCCTCTGACGGAAAAACACGGCTGGCCTCTTTACAACATGGATATTGCAAGAGTATCAATGGCAGCACATATAATGCTTGAAAGAAACAGCAAATAATATAAACTAAGGTCGATACTTCCTTGTGAAGTATCGACCTTGTTAGTTGCTTTTCTATTGTAATCAGTAGGGCAGCTTTACTTCCACCGTAGTGCCGCCGCCGTCTGTGTGACGGATGTTTATTTCGCCCTCGTGAAGCTCGCATATTTTTTTCGCCACGGGAAGACCGATGCCGTTGCCGCCTGTTTTGTGGTTAAGGTCACCCTGATAAAATCTTTCAAAAGCGTGTTGCATTTCATCGTCTGTCATGCCTTTGCCACGGTCGGTGAAGGTGAAAATCAGGTGCTTACCCTTCTTCGCGGCAGATATTGTGATTTCGCTGCCATTTGGAGAATACTTGATAGCATTGTCTATAATGTTTATCCATAGCTGGTGCAAAAGATTTTCGTTTGCACAAATCTCGTAGTCATCACCCTCAAAGGCAAAGGTGATGTTTTTTTCTTCCCACTTGTTTTCAAGCAGTACCACACAAAGTCGTATCTGCTCGCTGACATTGAAGTCGCTCTGCTCGGTGAGTACGGTCTGATTTTCCAGACGGTTGAGGGTGAGAATGTTTGTTGAAAGCTCAGACAGGCGGTGAGCTTCACTGATTATTATATTCAGGTACTCCTTGCGCTCTGCATCGGAGAGAGGATCATCTCTGAGCATTTTTGCAAAGCCCTCAATGGAAACAATAGGCGTTTTGAATTCGTGAGAAAAATTGTTGATGAAGTCATTTCGCATTATTTCAACGCTTCTGAGTTCCTTTGCGGTGGTGTTTATGTGCTTCGCCACATTAGAAACCGAGCCTATGCCTCTTGGCTTTATTTCAACATTGTAGTCGCCCTCTGCGATGCTGTCGAGAGCGGCGTATGAGGCATAAAGGGGAATAAGTATGAACCTTCTGAAAATCAGAGTGAGAATAAGACCGATAAAGATGCTGATA
>JAZSPF010000137.1:0-3113 GCA_045537315.1 Acutalibacteraceae bacterium | reverse complement strand
TTCAATTCAGCTTCAAATTCTTTTTAGAAAACGATAAGCATATAGAGATCTATGCTGAAGATTTCCGTGATGACCTTGCCATTAAAGCCTTAGGTGAAACCTTGGGTGATAAATTTTCAATTACACCCGAAAAAGGTTTCGGGATAGATGAAATATTGAATATGTCCGAATATGAACGGCAGCTTTACTATTTTATGTATGACGACGGAAAAGAAGATGCTTATTATGAAGAAGATTGCACCGAACAGGAGTATTATGAATTTGACGGCGATTGGGATTTTAAAGAAGATTACGATGATGAAGAATATACAATTTTTCCCGAAGATTTCAGTCTTTCTAAATACTGATATTTGACAGCATAAAACCTGCATGGTTAGCCCCTGCAGGTTTTGTTTTTTTCAAACTTTTATTCTGTATTTTTTTATAAAATCCTCTTGACATTCACGCTTTAAAGTGATATTATACCTTCAACGCTTTAAAACTTTAAACTATAGAGGTGTAAATCATGCAAAACAAAACAGTTATATGGGTTACCATAGCAATATATGTTATTTTTATTTTGGCGGTAGGTGTCCTTAATTCACGAAAGTCAAAAGGCCTTACGGAATTCACCGTTGGCGGCAGAAACGCAGGCGCCTGGCTTTCAGCCTTTTCCTACGGCACAGCATACTTCTCAGCGGTTATGTTCATCGGCTATGCAGGCGGCACAGGCTGGAAGTACGGTATATGGGGCATTCTCCCCGGCATAGGCAACGCAATTTTCGGCGCACTGCTTGCGTGGCTTGTCCTTGCCAACCGCACAAGAGAAGTCACACGCAGACTAAAGATCAAGTCAATGCCACAGCTTTTTGAAAAGCGTTTCGGCTCAAAGACAATGAAAACCTTCTGCACAGCTGTTATCTTTATTTTCCTTGTACCCTATTCAGCTTCCGTTTATAAGGGACTGACAAGCGTGTGCAGTGTACTTTTGGGTGTAAACGAGCAGGTATGTATGATAGTTATCGCTCTTGCCGCGGCTGTCATAGTTATTCTCGGCGGATACGGTGCCACACTGAAAGCAGATGTTATCCAGGGTACGGTAATGATTATCGGCGTTATCCTGCTTATTGTTGCCGTTATGAGAAGCAATGTTGTAGGCGGTTTCAGTGAAGGAATGAAGGCTATCACCGAAAAGACTCAGGAGCTGGGCCTCACAGCCTCAAGCCATGTGGGCCTGTGGGCAACAGTACTTATGACATCCTTCGGCACATGGGGACTTCCTCAGATGGTACATAAATACTACGGCATCAAAGATGACCACGAAGTAAAAAGAGGCACTGTCATCTCCACTATCTTCTGTCTTGTTGTTGCAGGCGGCGGATATTTCATCGGCTCCCTTGCAAGACTCTTCTTCTCGGACCTTAGCGAAATACCGGGTACAGGCGCAGGCAAAACCGATTATCTTGTTCCCAACATGCTGAAAATGGCGGGAATTTCCGAAGTGCTGGTAGGTATCATCCTTGTACTTCTCATTGCGGCATCGGTTTCAACTCTCGCTTCCGTCACCATTACGGCATCCTCAACTCTTACAATGGATTTCATCAAAGATAAGTTTGCAAAGAATATGTCAGCCGAAAAAGGCGGACAGGTGACAAGAATTGTATGTGCTGTTTTTGTTGTTATGTCTTATTTCATAGCTAACAGCAACACTCCCATCCTTGATATGATGTCCTACTCATGGGGTATTATTTCAGGCTCATTCCTTGCACCTTATATGATTTCCCTTTATTGGAAGAAGCTTAATAAAACAGGTGCATGGGCAGGTATGCTCGGCGGCTTTTTCACAGCACTTCCACCCGTTATCTGCAAACTCTTCCTGCCCGAGGTTTCGCTTCCCCTTTTCGGAGCAGTTAAAGATATGGGACCTCACTTCGCCTGCCTTGCAATGATAATTTCAATAGTTCTTTGCTTCGCAGTGAGTGCAGTAACAAATAAGAAGAATGAAATCAACGAAGAATTTTATGCTGAGCAAGCAGTTTAAAAGCTTTAAATTCTATATAAGAAAAAACATTTTGATTAACTATTGTATAATAACATTTAACCTTCTTTATGAGGGTTAACTGTGTTTTCACAGACAGAGAAAGGACATGGACATGAAACATCAGATTTGGAATCCGGAAATGGAATGTATGTCACGCAGTGACCTGAAGGCACTTCAGCTTGAAAGACTCAAGGCACTTGTTGACTATTGCGACAAAAACAGCAAATTTTATCACGAGCGTTTTGAAAAGCACGGCATCACCGCCGACAAAATCAAAACCCTCTCGGATATACAGTATATCCCCTACACCACAAAAGACGACCTTCGCGATACATATCCCTTCGGCATGCTCTCAGTGCCGCAGAAAAAAATAGTACGTGTTCACGCTTCCTCAGGCACAACAGGCAACCCCACCGTTGTGGCTTACACAAAAGAGGATCTTGAAAACTGGAGTGAGCAGGTTGCAAGACTTGTTTATGCCGCAGGTGCAAACGATGAAAGCATCGTCCAGATATGCTTCGGCTACGGTATGTTCACAGGTGCTTTAGGACTTCACTATGGTCTTGAAAGAATAGGCGCAACCGTTGTGCCCACATCATCGGGCAACACAGAAAAGCAGCTTAAGTTTATGCGTGATTTCGGCACGGACACAATTGTTGCAACACCCTCTTACTGCTTATATCTTGCCGAGAGTGCAAGAGAAAGAGGCATTGAATTCCCCATGGACAGCTACAAGCTTAAACTTGGTCTTTTAGGCAGTGAAGGCTGCACCCCCGAAATGAGAAAGCAGATTGAAGAAAGCTGGGGCGGCGGCTTCTTCTGCACAGACAACTACGGCATGAGCGAGCTTAACGGCCCGGGTATGTCAGGCGAATGTCTGATGCGTGACGGACTTCACATCAATGAGGACCACTTCCTCTGTGAGGTCATTGACCCGAAAACAGGCGAGGTCCTTCCCGAAGGCAGTGAAGGTGAGCTTGTTGTCACTAACCTTACAAAAAGAGGTCTGCCCATTCTCCGCTACAGAACAAAGGATATCACGAAGCTTAACTATGAAAAATGTGAGTGCGGCAGAACAACTGCAAGAATGCAT
>JAZSPF010000177.1:0-4731 GCA_045537315.1 Acutalibacteraceae bacterium | reverse complement strand
AATCGAGCTTATACGCAAAGCTATTGATAACTGCGGCAGAGATATGGTGCTTTCACTCTCCCCCGGCCCCGCAGTTATAAGCGAAGCTTTTCACCTTTCACAGAATGCAAATATGTGGCGAATGACAGGCGACTTCTGGGACCATTGGGACAAGCTTTATAATATGTTTGAGCGCTGCGAGAAGTGGGCTCCTCATGTGAAAGAGGGCTGTTGGCCTGACTGTGATATGCTCCCCTTAGGCAAGATAAGCAAAAACTGCTCCTGCCTCGGCGACAGAGACAGATATACAAACTTCACATATGACGAGCAGAAAACCATGCTGACCCTTTGGGCAATTTTCCGTTCACCCCTTATTTTAGGCGGTGAGCTCCGTGAAAACAGACCCGAAGACCTTGAGGTTATCACAAACAGAGATATTGTCGAAATCAATCAGTATTCCACGGGCAATGCTCAGCTCAGACGAAACAGAAACGAAGCTGTGTGGACTTGCCTTGACAAAGACGGAAAGAGAGTTATAGCCATGTTTAATCTTTCGGATGAGGAGAGAGAAATCAGCCTTAACCTTGAGGAATACGGCTTTAACATTGAAGGCACTGTCACTGAGCTGTGGACAGGAGACACCTACAACGTTGTTAACGGTAAGCTTTCACTGACAGCCAAAAAGCATGAGGTTAAGATTGTCAGATAAACCTTTAAGTACGCGGATTCATTTTCGCGTGCTTTTTTGTGTTTGCCGCCGTTAAATCGTCATTTAAGAACTAAAAATAACAGTTTTGTAATCTTTGCAGTTTTTCATTTAGATTTCACATTGCCGTGTTATACTCGCCTTGTTGGAAAATATAACCAATGAAAGGAAGATTATTATATGAAAAATCTCAAAACATTATCAGTGGCAATGTTCGCAACTTTAATTGTTCTATTTTGCTTTGCCTTTACGGCAAGTGCGCAAGACGGCGAATGGACAAAGCGTTTGCCTGAAGACACCATTGAATACAACTTCAGTGAAGCTACGGGCGTCATAGTTTTCAGAGGCGAAGGCGAAATCTATCAGGACTATTTCGGCACACCTGAAAACAGAGATGAAATTGCAAGCAAGATTAAAACCGTAATTATCGAAGACGGCATCAAAAAAATAGGCAAATATGTTTTCAGCGGTTTTCCTGAACTTAAAAATGTAGTATTGCCTTCTGATTTTGAAACTATAGGCGATTATGCTTTTTCATATTGCAAAGCGTTGAAAAATATCGATTTCCCCCGATTTTTAGAGGATATCGGCAAATATGCTTTTAAAAGCTCAGGCCTTGAGTATGTCTATGTGCCGGAATATGTTTCTTTTGGCGGTGGCTCATTCGATGACTGTGACAGTATGAAAAAAATAGTTTTCACCTATATATGGTGTCTTGTATCTGATTGTGATTCACTTATAGAAATTGTTTGTCCTCCCGATATGGATTACATAACTACGGATATAGACGAAAATCCTATTTGCACACTTGCAAGAAACTGTAAGAGCCTTAAGAAAATTACTTTCCCTGCAAAAAATGAAATCCATAATATCAAAGTAGCGGCTGCAAGCTATGACACATTTGTTGAAAATTGTCCCAATTTGGACAGCATCAGCTACATCAATCATAGTTTAGCTCTTTTCAGCGATGTAGACTATGCCGTAGTAGGCAAATTGAATAAGAGCATCAAGAAATCAAAGGTAGCAGATTTCAAATTCACTCAGAAAGGCTACTACAACTCAAAACTTTCATGGTCAGAGGTTGACGGTGCAGGTTACTATCAGGTATTCTATAAAAACGGCAATAAGTGGAAAAGAGTATATTCCGGTGCTGAAACCGAATTCACCTGCAGAGAATCAGGACAGTACAGAGTCAGGGCCGTATCATATGACGGAAAGACCCATGTTTACGGCAAATACTCGACCACAACCGTTAACTATGTACCTATGGTACAAAATATGAGACTTGAGGGCAATATTCTTAAGTGGGATGCTCTTGACAATGTTACAGGTTACAAGATTTATTATCTTGCAAAGGATGACCCTGCAGTAAAGGTTTTTGCAAAAACCTCAAAGAATAAAATTGATGTCTCATCGCTCGGTGAAGTCAGAGATCTTATGGTGAGAGCTTATGATAAAACACCCACAGGTACTTTGTACGGCGGTATAGTAATAAAAAGTATGAGCCAGTTAAAAAAGTAATTTTTAAAGGACAGACCGCGAACGCCGACGCCCGACAAGGAAGTGTTTCTTTAAAAAGTGAAATAACTTCACAATAATGCGTTAAAAATCACCGATATGCGTCAGTCCGTCCTTTATTTGGGCAACTAAAAAGGCGGGCAGGAATTAACCTACTCGCCTTAAGTTCGTCGCAATTCTGCGTTCTGCACTCTGCATTCTGCATTTTAATGATATTCCGGCAGCCAGTCCTTATGCGCCTCAAGAAGCTCATCAACCATAGCATAGATGTCCTTGATATTAAGCTCTGTGCCTGTTAAGGGATCCATCATAGCAGCATTGTAAATATACTGCTTCTCAAGTGTTGCGGCGGCTTCAATAGTGAGCAGCTGAGGATAAATGTTGCTCGCGTTCATAGCGGCAAGCTGCAAGGGAAGACTGCCCATTCTGCAGGGCGTAATGCCGCTGCCGTCAACCAGGCAGGGTACCTCAACACATGCCTCGGGGGGCAGATTGTCAATAAGGCCGTTATTAAGCACGTTACCGCCGATTTTATAAGGCTTGTTTGTCACAATAGCTTCCATAATGTATGAGGCATATTCCTCTGAGCGCTCGTGAGTAATCTTACCGTCAGCGAGAATGTTGTCTCTTTCTTTTTCCCAGCCGGCAATTTGGTTGACACAGCGTCTGGGGTATTCATCAAGAGGAATGTTGAACTCCTCTATCATTTCAGGATATCTTGACTTGATATAGAAGCCATTGTACTCTGCATTATGCTCTGAGCTTTCGGTGCAGTAGTAGCCTAATTTATCGATATAGTCAAAGCGTACCATATCATCATGCTTTTCATTTGCATTCTTTTCTTTTGCTCTCTTTTTTATTTCAGGATAAAGATCATTACCGTCTTTATCTCTTACGTCGAGAAGCCATGCCATGTGGTTGATACCTGCTATACGGTCAGTTCTGCCCTCAACCTTATCATCCATACCGAGTTTAAGGAGCAGGTGCTTTGAACAGCCCTGCACACTGTGGCAAAGTCCCACTGTCTTGATTTTTGTGTAGCGAAGCATATAGCCCGTAAGCATCGCCATAGGGTTAGTGTAGTTAAGAAACCATGCGTCGGGGCAGACCTCTTCCATATCATCGGCAAAAGCCTTCATTACAGGGATAGTGCGAAGGGCGCGCATAATACCGCCTATACCCATCGTGTCGGCAATAGTCTGGCGAAGTCCGTACTTCTTGGGTATCTCGAAGTCTGTCACCGTACAAGGCTCATAGCCGCCAACCTGAATAGCGTTGACAACGAAGGATGCACCTCTGAGAGCTTCTTTTCTCTCATGTTCACCGAGATAGGTTGTGATTTTAGCTCTGCCCTCATTGATATTTCTGTTGAGAGCTGAAAGGATAGTCTCTGACTCTTTAAGTCTCTTTTCGTCAATGTCATAAAGTGCAAACTCGCTTTCTCTCAGGCAGGGCGTACACATACAGTCGCCTATAACATTTCTTGCAAAAACAGTGCTGCCTGCACCCATAAATGTAATCTTCATAAATTTATCCTTTCTGTAAATAACCGCCGTCAGCTATTGCTTTAAGCGGTTTAATTTGGTAATATAAACATAGCATATCTCTATGAAAAAAACAAGACAAAGAGGAAATATTATGAAGGAACTTAAGTTTTATCTTATCAGCGACCCTCACTATTTTGCAAGTGAGCTCGGTTGCAGTGGCGAAGAATATGAAGACTTTATGCACTACGAGCAGAAATGCTTTGCAGAAACAGAAAGCATCTGCAAAAGTGTGTTTGACTATCTTAAAAAAGCAGATGAAGCAGATATTGTTCTCATTGCAGGCGACCTTATCTTTAACGGTGAAAAAAAGAGCTATGAAGGCTTCTCAAAGCTGCTTAAGGAATTAAAAGACAGCGGCAAAAAAATCTATGTTGTCACTGCCGACCACGATTTCAAATATCAAGACGGTGACACCTTCGCTTTCGGCAAAAAGGGCAGGTACTCTCCCGAGCGCACAAAGCGAGAGAATATCCCCGAAATGTACCGTGACTACGGCTTCGGTGATGCAATAGCCATAGATAAGGATCACCTTTCCTATGTTGCACAGCTTTCTGACGGTGTACGCTTGCTTTGCCTTAACTGCGACCTTAAGGACGGCGGCAAGTACCACTTTAACGACACACAGTGGCAGTGGATAAAAGCTCAGGCTGAAAAGGCAAGACAAGACGGTCAAAAAATGATTGCTATGTGCCACTACCCCATTTTGCCCGGACAGCCTTTATTCTCACTTATTTCACCTATGATGATAAAGGATGCCTATAAATTTGCCACATTCCTCGCTGATGAGGGCATAGAGCTTCTTTTCACGGGACATATGCATAACCAGAGCATAAACTATATTGACACAGAAAAGGGCAACCGCCTTTATGATATAACAACAGGTGCAATTATTGCTGACCCGGCCTATATAAGACTCGTCACCTTAAAAGACCACGAAGCCGAAATCAAAAGCATACCTACCCCCGATTTCGAGTGGGATAC
>JAZSPF010000018.1:0-5289 GCA_045537315.1 Acutalibacteraceae bacterium | reverse complement strand
CTATCCCCAAGGTTTATGACGCTCTGAACAACTCGGATTTCGGCAAGTGCGTTTTTATGAGCGACAACGATGTTGTGGACTATCAGGTTACAACAGCCACCTTTGAAAACGGCATAACTTCCACCCTTGTTATGACGGCATTTTCTGATAAAATCTACCGCGAGACCCGCATAAGAGGTACCCTTGGCGAACTCAGCTGCGATATGGATAAGGGCATAATCGATATACGCGTTTACGGCAAGAAAAGAAAGAAAATCAAGCTTGGCGCCCTCGGCTCCCACGGTGGCGGCGATCAGAAGCTTATAGCGCATCTCGCCAAGGATGAGCTGAAAACAGATATCTCCGCTTCAATTGAAAGTCACCTTATGGCTTTTGCCGCGGAGGAATCGAGGCTCAATGGCGGTGTGCCTGTAGTGATGAAGGAAAGATATGGCAGATAATAGCTTTGCATAAACAAAAAATCCAAGTCTTTCGACTTGGATTTTTTTGGTGCGGATAACAGGACTTGAACCTGCACACCTAACGGTACAAGAACCTAAATCTTGCGTGTCTGCCAATTCCACCACATCCGCAAATTTATACTATTTTTTACAACGAGCGTGTGACTCTTGCGGTTCCCAAAATTCATTACGGCTCCACCGCCTATGAATTTTGACCGCTGCGCCATTTCGCCTTCCCTTCATCCGCCACCGGCGGCGGTCTGGCTCAATGCTGCCAATTCCACCACATCCGCATATCCACATAATTATATCATAAAACTCCTTATTGTCAATACAAAAAAGCAGACAACTTTTACGCTGTCTGCTCTAACTTTTTCTTTTTAATTATTCCTCAATATTGCCTGTCTTGGCAAGCTCGAATTCCTCTTCGATTTCCTTTGAAGGCTTCTTTGTAAGAAGTGAAACCACAACGATGAAAAGACATGAAACGAGGAATGCGGGCATAAGCTCATAGATTGAGAAGATGCCGCCGAATGCGGGCTTAAGTGCAAGCTTCCAGATGAATACCATAGCTGCACCTGAAACCATACCTGCAATAGCACCGGGATAGGTTGTTCTCTTCCAGAACAGTGAGAAGAGCATAATCGGTCCGAAGGTTGCGCCGAAGCCTGACCATGCGAAGGATACAATATCAAATATAACGCTGTCCTCGTCCCAGGCAATTGCTATACCGATAACGGAGATTATAAGAAGAGCAATTCTTGACACCCACATAACTGCCTTGTCATCTGCATCCTTCTTTGTCAGCTTTGTGTAGAACTTAGTTGCCTTGGGTGACTTCTCATAGATGTTCTTTGCAAATGCTGAGGAAGCGATAAGAAGATATGAGTCAGATGAGCTGATAGTTGCAGCAAGTACACCTGCCATAACAACACCTGCAAGAAGTGCGGGAAGAAGATACTCTGAAAGGTTGATAAATACGTTTTCTGCACCGCCGCTTGTGAGAAGATTCTCTTCAGCCGGGAAGATAGCTCTGCCGATAACACCGATACAAACTGCTGCAAAGAGTGAAATTACAACCCATACAGTTGCAATGCGGCGTGATTTCTTGAGCTCGCTTGTCTTTCTGATAGCCATAAATCTCAGAAGCACCTGAGGAATACCGAAGTAACCCAGACCCCATGAAGCAGTTGAGAGAATTGTGAGAAGTCCGTAGCTGCTTGCTTCACCAAACTGAGGCACACCATTTATTACCTGCTGAACGCCGTCTGCATCTGTAATAGGTGTAGCCATACTTGTGAGTGAAAGATAACCGGGAATTGCCTGTGCGTTTGCAATAACTGCATCAATACCGCCTGCGTTGATAGTACCCATAACAAGCACCGTAACAAGGGCAATAACCATAACCACAGCCTGCATAAAGTCTGAAACACTTTCAGCAAGGAAACCGCCGAGGAAGGTGTATATAACAACGAAAACTGCACCGACAATAAGCATTGAGTGATAGTTGTAACCGAAAAGGGTGCTGAAAAGCTTACCGCAGGTTACGAAGCAGCTTGAAGCGTAAACGGTGAAGAAAATAAGAATAAAGATAGCTGACAAAGTCATAATGATATTCTTCTTTTCGTGATATCTGTTTGAGAAAAATTCGGGAATCGTAATAGCGTTGCCTGCAACGGTTGAGTATTTTCTGAGTCTCTTTGCAACAATAAGCCAGTTGACATATGTACCGATTGCAAGACCGATAGCTGTCCATGCAGCGTCAGCGATACCGCACCAATAAGCAACACCGGGAAGACCCATAAGAAGCCAACCGCTCATGTCAGATGCCTCTGCACTCATAGCTGCAACCCAGGGACCAAGGGTACGACCGCCGATGAAATAATTTTCAGAGCTTTTGTTTGAACGCTTTGAATAGAAAATGCCTATACCTATAACTATAAGCATATAACCCGCCATAGCGAGAAAAATTTGTAATGTTGATGAGTTCATTTGTGTTCCTCCGTTCAAATATATAGGTGTTTATTTTACCATATTTTTTTAGCTTTGTAAAGTAGTAAATCACTAAAATTTGCCTTTATCAGTCGAAAAGAGTATTAAATTTTATTTTACACATTGTAAACATATAGCGATAACAGTAGACTTATTGTGGGACTTTATGGTACTATATAAAAAAAGTTCGAGGTGAAAAATGAACACAGCTAATAAATTAACAATTTTCCGTGTGGTACTCGTGCCGTTTTTTGTTGTTTTTATGCTTTATGATTTCACGGCATATAACCGTTACATTGCTCTTGGCATATTTGCTATCGCGACAATAACAGATAAGCTTGACGGCACCATAGCAAGAAAGTATAATATGATAACCTCTTTCGGCAAGTTTATGGACCCAATTGCAGACAAGCTCCTTGTCAGCTCGGCTCTCGTTTGCCTGACAGCTCTCGAAGAAATCCCCGCATGGGCAGTCATCATAATTATTGCGAGAGAGTTTATAATAAGCGGAATAAGAATTATCGCCGCTGAGGGCGGTGTTGCCATAGCAGCATCGACTTGGGGAAAAAGCAAAACTGTAGCTCAGATGGCAATGATAATAGTCATACTCCTCAACATAGATGCACTCTTTATCGCTGAGCAGATTCTCATTTATCTGTCACTTGCGCTGACAGTTATTTCTGCGGCAGACTATCTTATAAAGAATAAAAATGTGCTTTCATTTAAGGATAAATAACTTATTGATATTGACAAACTGCTCCCTTTATTGGTAAAATAAAGGGAGTAATTATTTTGAAAGGAAGCTAAGTTTATGAATAAAGGTAAATTTTATATTACAACCGCTATTGCATATACTTCAAGAAAGCCTCATATCGGCAACAGCTATGAAATCGTGCTGACAGATGCCATCGCCCGTTTCAAGAGATTTCAGGGCTATGATGTTTTCTTTCTCACAGGCACCGATGAGCACGGTCAGAAAATTGAGGAGTATGCAAAAAATGCAGGCGTAACACCCAAGGAGTATGTTGACAAGGTTGCCGCTGAAATTCAGGGTATCTGCGACACACTCAACACAACCTATGATAAATTCATCAGAACAACTGACGACTATCACGAAAAGGTTGTTCAGAAGATTTTCAAGAAGCTTTATGACCAGGGCGATATTTACAAGAGTGAATACGAGGGTCTTTACTGCACTCCCTGCGAGTCCTTCTGGACTGAGGCACAGCTCGTTGACGGCAAATGCCCCGACTGTGGCAGAGAAGTAAAAAAAGCAAAGGAAGAGGCTTATTTCCTTCGTCTGTCAAAGTATCAGAAGCAGCTTGAGGATTATATCGAAAGCAATGATAACTTCATTTATCCTGAAAGCCGTAAGAAGGAAATGCTCAATAACTTCATCAAGCCGGGACTTCAGGACCTTTGCGTTTCAAGAACATCCTTCAAATGGGGCATCCCCGTTGACTTTGACGATAAGCACGTTGTTTATGTGTGGATTGATGCACTTTCAAACTATATCACTGCACTCGGCTATGACCCCGACGGCAGCGGTGAGCTTTACAACAAATACTGGCCTGCAGATGTGCATATTATAGGCAAGGATATTGTGCGTTTCCACACAATCTATTGGCCCATTATGCTTATGGCTCTGGGTGAACCCTTACCCAAGCAAGTTTACGGTCATCCCTGGCTTCTTTTCGGCACTGATAAGATGTCAAAATCAAGAGGTAACGTAATTTATGCTGACGAGCTGTCACAGCTTATCGGTGTTGATGCTGTAAGATATTATCTTCTTTCAGAAATGCCTCACGCAAATGACGGCTCAATTTCTTATGAGACAATCATAGAGAGATATAATTCGGACCTTGCCAACACCCTCGGCAACCTTGTTAACAGAACAGTTGCTATGACCAATAAGTATTTCGCAGGTGAGATCAAGGCTCCCACAGCCGCTGATGCACTTGACGATGAGCTTAAGGCATTTGCTCTCGAAACTCTCAGAACAGTTGAAAGCAAGATTGACTCCTATCATATGGCAGATGCAGTTGAGGCAGTTATAAATCTTGCAAAACGCTGTAACAAATATATTGACGAGACTGCTCCCTGGGCGCTTGCAAAAGATGAAGCTAACCACGAGAGACTGGGAACGGTACTTTATAACCTTCTCGAAGGCATCCGCTATATTGCAGTGCTTCTCAAGGCATTTATGCCCGACACTTCAAAGGCTATTCTTTCACAGATTAACTGTGAAATTGACACTTATGAGAGTCTTGGCTCCTTCGGTGCACTCAAAGCAGGTGGCAAGGTTGGCGAAGCTACTCCCCTGTTTGCCCGTATTGATGCTGAAAAGATGCTCGCTGACATAGAGGCACAGCAGAAGGCTACTCAGGCTAACGAAAAGACTATCGAGGAAATCGAAGGCGTTGCAAAAATCGGCATTGATGACTTCGCAAAGGTTGATCTGAGAGTTGCTGAAATCACTGCTTGCGAACCCGTTAAAAAGGCTAAGAAGCTCCTTAAGCTCACACTCAATGACGGCACAGGCAAAGACAGAACCGTTGCTTCAGGCATTGCTAAATGGTATAAGCCCGAGGACCTTATCGGAAAGAGCGTTATCCTCGTTTCAAATCTCAAGCCCGCCGTTCTTTGCGGTGTTGAGAGCCAGGGTATGATTCTTGCAGCAGACTGCAGCGAAGACGACGTTAAGGTTATTTTCGTTGACGGCATTCCTGCCGGCTCAAAGGTAAGATAAATGTATAAAAATATTTTTGACACTCATGCACACTATGACGATGAGCGTTTCAATGAGGACAGAGACCAGCTTCTGTCCTCTCTCTTTGAGGGAAGCGTTTCACATATA
>JAZSPF010000033.1:0-2693 GCA_045537315.1 Acutalibacteraceae bacterium | reverse complement strand
TCTTTAACAGGACCGTTGACCTTAAGTCTTCATGGAAATAAAAGGAGTATAAAACTATGAAAATTGCATATCGTATCGTTACTCCCATACTTGCTGTGGGTGCAGTAGTAATGGGACTTCTGCTCAAGCTGTTTTACTTTGTAATCGGCGGCGCATCAGAAGAAATTACAAGCATTGTAAATCTCGCTCAGCAGTTCGGTGTCAAGACAAACTATGAATACTCGGCATTTGAGATTATCAAGATGCTTCTCGGTGCAGATCTCAGCGGTGCCGAGGAGGGTGCCAAGGGCTTTATGGCTATAGCTGAGCCGGTACTTCCCCATGTTATTGCTTTCGTTGTATTTTTCGTGCTGGCACTTCTTATGTTCCTTGCTGTTGGTGTTGTTTCTGCGGCAACCTGCAACAGAAAGGCAGTTATCGGCATGTCAGCAGGCGGACTTGTGCTGTGCTTTATCGGCATTGTTATTGCAAGACTTGCTTTCGATAAGATTATCGGCGGTGAAATCAACCTCAGTGACATTGTGGGTATGTTCTCAGACAGTGCATGGACACAGATTTTAGCTACGGTTGTAACAGTTTCAAAGGCAACGCTTTCTGCAGGCTTCTATGCTGTTTTCGGCATGTACATTCTCACAATTCTCTGGAGCATTCTTGCTAATATGCTTATCAAGACTCCCATTGTTGTTGAGAGAAAGCACAGAAGAAAGAAGCCTATGAAGAGACTTTCAGCTATTATTCACAAATAAAAGTTGCTTGCGATTTAGGCGAAAAAGGGCTGTCCGTATGAAAACAGCCCTTTTAATATTAAAAGCAAAAGGAGAAAACAAATGAAAAAGAAAATTTTAATTGCAGTGTCCGTTATTCTAGTTATCGGTCTGGCACTGACACTACACTTCACATGGTATATGAGCGACTCAAAGGATACCGAAGAATTATTCAGAGAAAATGTTGAAGCAGTGGGATATGAAAACACTACCGAAACTGCAATTCCTCAGACTGAAATTTATAATGTAATTAAAAACCACTTTTCCTCTGATTTGCCTGAGGGCAAGCAAGAGAAGAAAGCCATCATCATCGGCTATGACGGCTGCCGTGCAGACATTCTCACACAAATGCAAGAGGGAAACAGTGCAGTTTCCGCAATGCTTGCAGACGGTGCAACAATCAATCTTACATACTGCGGTGGTGTTAACTATCCTGAGGTGAACACTCAGGACACATCTACGGCGCCGGGCTGGTGCTCAATTCTTACAGGAGTATGGGCAGATGTACACGGCATAACAGGCAACGATATCACAAAGAGTCTTGAGACAAAAACTCTTCTGACAAGTCTCACTGAAGAAAAAATTATCGACAGTGCAGCCTTTATAACAAAATGGGCAGGGCATTTCTCAAGAAAGAATGCAACCTATCTGCTTGAAAAGCAGTATTGCGAGGAAAACTCACTGGATGTTAATTTCAATAAATGTAAAAATGACAAAGCATCCTTTGAGGCTACTCTTGAGGAAATCGGACAGCAGGACTGTGCAGACTTTATTTTCGTTATTTATGAGCCTACAGATGCAACAGGGCATAGTCTCGGTTTTTCTTTCAATAATCCCAAATATAAAAAAGCCTTTATAACAGCAGACGCTTACGGCTTTGAAACACTTAATGCAATCAAGGCAAGAGAAACCTACGAGCAAGAAGATTGGCTTATTATCATAACCGCAGATCATGGTGGCATCGGTACCGGTCACGGTGGTGCAAGTCTACAGGAAAGAATGACATTCACTGTTATGAATGCTGAGTTTTAATTTAAAGTGAATATATAAGTTTTGCCCGGATATCTCAAGGATGTCCGGGCATTTTTTTAGTGAAAAAGAATGAGCCAACACGAAGTAATCGTGTTGGCTCTGTTGACTTTTATATTGCCTTATTCAGCGTCGGGAGCATAGAGATCCTTGAGCTTGAGAAGGTGAGCGTATCTGTCTTTAGCAACCTGCTCGCTCTTTGCGAAGAGTGCTTCAGCTCTGTCGGGGAATTCACGCATAAGTCTTGTGTAACGAGCTTCATTCTTGATGAATGCCTGATACTCAGCGTTGGGTTCCTTGCAGTCGAGAGTGAAGGGATTCTTGCCTTCAGCCTTGAGAGCGGGGTTGTAACGGAAGATGTTCCAGTAACCGCATTCAACAGCCTTCTTCATCTCAGCCTGACAGTTAATCATGCCGCCCTTGATTGAGTGCATTTCGCAGGGTGAGTAGCCGATAATGAGTGAGGGACCGGGATATGCTTCAGCTTCCTGGATAGCCTTGAGTGTCTGAGCCATGTTAGCGCCCATAGCGATCTGTGCAACATATACATAGCCGTAGCTCATAGCGATTTCAGCAAGGCTCTTCTTATTGATTTCCTTACCTGCAGCTGCGAACTGTGCAACCTGACCGATGTTGGAAGCCTTTGAAGCCTGACCGCCGGTGTTGGAGTAAACTTCTGTGTCGAATACCATTACGTTTACGTCCTGACCTGATGCGAGAACGTGGTCGAGACCGCCGTAACCGATATCATATGCCCAGCCGTCACCACCGAAGATCCATACGGATTTCTTTGAAAGGTATTCGCTGTTGTCGAGAACGTCCTTGCAAAGGTCGCAGTTTGCGCCTGCTGCCTTGATAGCTGCTACAAGAGCGTCAGCAGCTGCTGTGTTCTTAGCACCG
>JAZSPF010000027.1:0-5803 GCA_045537315.1 Acutalibacteraceae bacterium | reverse complement strand
TGATGTCAAGAGATTCAACATCACCGACGATCAGCAGTTTGCTATGGATTATCTTCACAGCAAAAATGTTATGATCATCCCAGGCAGAGGCTTCAGCTGGGATAAGCCTGACCACTTCCGCATTGTTATGCTTCCCGAGCCCGAAAAGATTGCGAAGGCTATGCGTGACCTTGGCGACTTCCTCAAGGATTACAGACAGGGCTGATAATTTAAAAGTCATAGGCAGCTGTTTTACAGCTGCCTATATCATATTGCGTCAGCAATATATCATTAAACAAGGAGCAGACTTTTGAGAAAGTCTGCTCCTTATATTTTTACATATTAAAACAACTTACCTGTGAAAAGATCTGTAAGGAACTTAAGTATAGTTGTAAAGAATCTCATAAGAGCTGCAAGCATTGTCTCTTTTGTGGGTTCTTCCTCAATAGCCTCGAGCCAGGGACCGTCTGCCATATTGTCTTTAGTCATATTTGAAATGCCACCTGAACCATTTTCGTCAACAATCAGGAATCGTGATAAGTTTCTGTTGTTTGAGTCGACAGTTACATTTGAATACTGAGTGAAATACACCGCAAGGTCTCCCCAACCTTCGCCTATGTCGTGATGCTTGTTTTTAATAAACCATGTAGTTTCAGGGAACATACAGGTGGAAGCATCAATCTTGCCGTCGGGTGAAATGTATTTGCCCAGACCTGCAGCGGTCTGCTTATCAATATATTCCTGGGGGAATGAGTCAAACACGCCTGCTGTTGTTGCGCCGAAGGAAGAATTTTCGGTATCAACAACGATGTCACCTGTTTTATCTACGCTTTCGATAAGAGGAGGATTAACGAGACCGTAGCCTGCAATAATACCGATTTCCACTTTATAGTCATTAACGAATTTCTGATAAAGGTTTGCATCGCCTTCAAGTGTGCGAGTTTTTACAATGCGTTCTCTGACAGTCTGTATCTTTGCGACAAGACCTGCATTTTCTTCACGGGTTTCTGTACCCTCTTTGCCGAAGATAAGATCAAGAGCTGTATCAAAATCTTCTTCGCTAACGCTTGACCAATAGCTTACCCATGTGCCGATACCTGTTGCACGAAGTATAGCAGGCATGAATGCCTCATAGAGTCTTTCATATAAGCTGTAAACACCGTCATAAATACCCTGTGCTACACCGGTCTGTGTGAGCAGGTCAAAAAGTCTTTCTGCAACTTCAAGCAGGAGATCGCTTACACCTACAAGGTCAATACCTACATCCTGTTTGCCGTAATATTCACCTTCAAGAAGATATGCCTGAATATGCTTGTCGCTGAATTTGATTTTGCCGCTGAAGAAGTCATTGATAACTACTGAACCGTTTGACATAACTTCATCGTAAAACACCTTTTTAACAAGGCCTTCATCGCCGTACTCATCAAGGTAAGCTGTTATGATGTTACCACCGAGGCATCTGCCCACAAGAGCAACCTGGCTGCAGCCTGTGCTCTTTATAATCTTCTTTATGTACTCGTGGAGTCTTTCAACATGGTCATAGGGTGAAAGTCTCCAGTCGTAACGGAATTTATAGTCGTTAAGACCGAATTTACCGTCTGCACCGTGATTCTTAAGAGCATTATCATCCCACTGCTTGATTTCAGCCTTTGATACGCCTGTGCCGTATTTTGCATTACCGTCACCGTCAAGCTGAGTGTCATCCCAAATGGGAGCGAGTTCTTCATAAAGAGCTTTGCCGTAATTGTCCCACTTATCCTCGGGCAGACCTTCAATAACAAAGGGAAGAAGAATGTTTATGGCACTTTCCATAATATCCTCTGTTGTCATATCGCCTTCATCATCGTCAGTGAGCACATCAAAGCCTGTGGAAATTATGTTTCCATCAGCATCACAGATGTCAACACTGCTGCCTGCAATGAAAATTATGGGGCACTTTTCATGTTTTTCTGCTCCTGCCGCAAAAGCGGGTACAACTGCTACACTCAGGATCATCAAAACTGATAATAAGAGAGCTATACTTTTTTTCATAGTATTTTCTTCCTTTCAAAATTATTAACTTAATTATAGTATTAAAATATCGCATTGTCAATAGCAGGCACTGTGAAAAGCTGCTTAAAACAAAATCAAGCTCTTTTATTTTTTTATTTTATCCGACAGTACGCTGTATAACCCTTTAACGCTGAAATCATATCCGCCTGAAACGCTCTTTGCTTTAACAAATGAATACCAATCACTTCTGCCCAGCTGAGCTGCACTCATATTTTCTATTTTATCAATCAGAGTCATATAAGTTTCTGTCTGTTGGCGCATAAGCTCAGGGTCAAATTTTTCCATTTCATGGCTTTCGCTCTCTGCACAAAGATAATAAGGTGCAGGCACAAGGCAAATTCCCGGCACACCCATGGTAAAGAAATTCTGTCCTTCACCGAAATGAAGCATATTGTGACCTCTGAGTGTCATTGTTCTTATTTGCTCTCTGTCCTTTACAGTGTCGATATACAGCTTATCCATAACCTTATTACCTGTATATACAAGCTCCAGGTCGGGTTTACCTGTGTATTTATATTCACCGTCAACTGTGCGCCACTCTTTACAGCCTAAATGCTCAAGGGTAAGGTTTGCAACACATCTGAGGTGTCCGTGCTTGCCGTCCCATAGCTGACGGTGCATAGCCATCCAGCGTGAAACAGACTGGAATGATCCTGTGGAAATATCCTTAAACGAGGGCAAGCGGAAATGACCTGTGGTGAAAATAAAGATATGAGTTCTGTCAAGCTCTTTATCTTTAAGTGCCTTCATCATTTCAATTATTGCAACAGGGCCGTTTTCCTCAACGCAGTTTGTACCGTCTGTGTGGGTGTTGACAATTACAGACTCCCCTTCTTTTTTACCCTTTTTAACGCAGTAAAAAGATTCGGTGTATGCATGCTCTTCAATTTCAGCTTTAAGCACAAGTCTTGCTGTTTTCTTTTCATCAGCAGCCTTGAGAAGAGTCATCCCGTCCGTTTCGTTAACCCATAAAATGGGCAGACCCTGATATTCCAGTATAAAAGGCAGATACTGCCCCTTTACGCAGTCATCGTGCAGGTTTTTCCACACAAAAACGGCAGCCTTAGCCTTACCTGCCTTTGCAAGCAATCCGTAAACAAATTTCACAAAGGTTGTTATAACCGGACCCTCATACTTTGCTTCCATAGCCACATCGGCAGGGTACGATGAACGCTTGTCAAAAGCAATTTCACTGGGGATAAAGTCAATATTTGAAATCTCGAAAACAGCTATTTTATCCTTGACATTTTTGATGTCTGCCACACCTTTAAAATGGCACAGCTCTGCTGTGATGCCCTCATCGGGGGTTACACCTGAATAAGGATGCACCGATGAAACGGGAATATCAATATCGCTTTCGCCCATAACGCAAAGTGAACTCTCCTTACATTCCCAGCGTTTGAAATAGAAGGGGTCGCTGTATACCTCAAAACCCATATCTTTTATTTCAGCCTTAAGGGACTCAATGAAAAGCTGATGCGCCTTACTTCCCGTATAACGCGGGCCATAAGAATTCATCTTTTCAACACCTTGGAGCAATCGCTTACTTGTTATTTCGTATGCCATATATTATCCTCCTGTTACAGCTTAGAAAATCCGTGACTGTTTACGAGCGCATCAATTTTTATGCCTGATTTACACATGGGACACTCGTGTGACGGATAAATTGCATAGCCTTCGAGGTCGTTGGGGTCAAATACCGAGCGTACAGGCAGACCGCAGCATTCCTTTGCTGTTGAGAAAATAGCTGATACGCCTGTTACTCTGCCGCCATAATATTTAACTGCCTCAACAGCTGCCTGAGCAGTTTTACCCGAAGCAATTGAAACGCCTAAAATCATAACATGCTTACCTTTAATCATAGGCACAATATTATCGCGGAAAATGAACTGATTTCCGCTTGTAATTTCAGGTGTAACAACATAAATTGACTTATGGGCATTCATATTGACGAAATCTGCCCCTGAGAGGCTGTCTGCAAGGCAGGCACCTATTACCTCAGTACCGTCAAGACAGAGAATTGTGTCAACCACCGTGTCGGCATAATAATATGAGCGAAGCTCCTCTGCAACAGCTCTCGCCTCAGACATACGTGCTTTCTGCGAAACAACATCGATATAATAGTTACTGTGGCTGTTACCTGTTGCGAAGTGACCCATAGCAACACGAAGATATAAGTTTTTGCGTTTTGTTTCATATTTTACTGTATTTAAAGTTGGCATATTTTTTCCTCCTTTAGCAAATTATATTAGCATTGTACACTAAAAACAGCGTTTTTTCAAGTGGCTTTTGTTTATTTTTGTTAATGCGTACTGAATAATTATAAAAAGAAAATCATCCGTCTCAAACATTTACTGTTAAGGCGGATGAAGCTTTATTGACATTTGACTTGTGCAACCTGATATAATGCAAAGCTTTTTATCTGCACATTATTTCTCTTTTCTGTCGGGAATAAGGAAAATAAACACAAGTGAACTTAAAAGAAGCATCATGGGATAGAAGAGATTGCCTATAATCTGAAATGCCGATAATTCGTAACCAAGTGTTGCCACTGCAGACAGTGCAACGAGTATCTGCGCACCGTAGGGCAACACACCCTGAAAAATACATGAGAAAGTGTCAAGTATTGAAGCTGTCTTTTTGGGACTGATATCGTAATCCTTTGCCATTTCGCTTGCTATGGGGTTAGCCATAACAATAGCTACAGTGTTATTGGCTGTGGCAACATCCATAAGACCTACAAGCAGACCTATACCTAACTGGCCGCTTTTTTTGCCCTTGAATATGCGTCTGATGCCGCTGAGAAGTGCCTCGAAGCCGCCGTTATATCTTATAAGTGCGCACAGTGCCGCAACGAGAATAGCCACCATTGAGGTTTCAAACATGCCTGATGCACCCGCACCCATTCCCGAAAGAAGGTCAGGGAATGTAACTGCACCTGTTGCCAGCATAATAATACTACCCGAAACAATGCCGATAATAAGCGTTATAAAAACATTTATGCCTATTATGCCGCTGATAAGCACAAGAACATAGGGGATAATCTCAATCATATCGTAACTTTTATTTATTGCACCTGAAATATCAGCGTTTAAAGTGAGGACGCAGATTATACCAATAGTTACAATTGCTGCAGGTACAACAATTGCAAAGTTTGTGCGGAACTTATCCTTCATCTGACAGCCCTGACCGTTACAGGCGGCAATGGTTGTGTCGGAAATAAAGGAAAGATTATCGCCGAACATGGCGCCGCCCACTACGGTACCGACACAAAGAGCCAATGAAAAGCCTGAGCCCTCAGAAATCGCCACAGCTATAGGTGTTATCAGAGTTATGGTACCCACAGAGGTGCCCATAGCCGTTGAAACAAAGCAGCTGACTATAAACAACACCAACACGGCAAATCGCGGCGGAGTGACAGACAGCATAAAATACGCCACACTTTCCGCGGAGCTTCTGCCCACAACACCCACAAAAATGCCTGCAAGCATAAATATCAGCAGCATGGTTATAATGTTTTTATCGCCCACACCCTGACCCATAATTTCAAACTTTTTCTCAAGCTTTTCGCCCTTTGTCTGAAGGACGGCAACAAGCAGTGCAATGAGAAATGCCACCACAACAGGCACGCTGTAAAAGCCCATAGGAATTTTCATCACATACTCAAAAACTATGCCCAGTGCAAGATAAAACACCATAAATACACCGATAGGCATAAGAGCAAGTGCATTTGATTTTTTCATTTATACCACGCTCTTTTCATTTTAATTCG
>JAZSPF010000049.1:0-2948 GCA_045537315.1 Acutalibacteraceae bacterium | reverse complement strand
CTCATCCACCGCAAGGGGAAGGCAAAGAATAAATAAGGCAGGTCACTTCTGATTTGGAAGTGACCTGCCGTTTAATTTTAAGATTGATGAGATTTGCCGCCTTTGAGCTTCATCTCCGCGGAAAGAGACTCGAGGTTAGTCAGTGGTGAAGTCGCGACCACAATTCTGCATTCTGCACTCTGCGTTTACTTTGCCAGCCACTCGTGCTCTTTTGCATAAAAGCGTGTGGTCTTATACCAAGGGTCGCCCTCAAGGTGTCTTATCATCCACACATAGCACATCTCATAGCCGGGAGCCACAACCTGATGGTGGTCGTTGCCGTCGGTGATATATGAGGCTGAGCCTTCAACACTCTTATAAACATCGTCACCTATGAAGCAAGCACCGAAGCCCTGAGGTTTATCAAACTGATAATAGTACACCTCAGGCTGGGGATGATGATGAGGGGGATAGCTTGACCATTTGCCCGGCTGATTGAAAACCTCACCGAGAACCATATTTGAATAGGGCGCATTGTCATAGTCAAAAACCGTTGAGCAGATTCTGTGGCCTGTGCCGCCCCACTGACCCTTGCCGAATTCCTGATAGAGGATGTCCTCAGGCTTATAGAAAACAGGGGCAAAATCCTTGTCGTTATCTGTCTGCTGAATAAGAATTTCCGTGCCCTCTTTAGCCGTGACAGTTACTTCAACATTTCTCGGCACGTGAAGACAGTAAGGCGTTTTTTCAAAGGGGCCGCTTCTTTTCATAGCTTCTGTGGTACCTTGCCAAGTAATTTCGGCTTCACCTTTGAGGATAAGAAAAGCTGTTTCGTTAGCTTTATCAAGAACAGTGATAGTTTCATTATCTTTAAACTTTTTGACCTTGATAGTCATAAGCATATCGGCGTGTTTTTTGCCCATTTCACAGACTATTCTTTCGCCGTTTTCGTTATATTCGTTATATTCCAGCATAGAAAAATCTCCTTTGCTTCGCTTATGAAAGAATTGTACTACAAATGTGGCCATTTTTCAAGGTGTTTTATTGTAATAAAAAATTAATTGTGGTATACTTTGCTTGTTGATATGTCGCCAAGGCGATGAGAATTAAAAAGGAGAAAACACATATGCCATACTTATTCACACACTTCAAAGAAAAGCTCACCCCCGACGGAGAGCAGGTATATTTTTCAGTCAGCCGTGATGGCTTTAACTGGGAAGAACTGGGCGGCGGTCAGCCTGTACTCACAGCTGAAAAAGGCTTCAAGGGCTGCCGTGATATTGAAATAGTAAGAACTCACGACGGATTTGTCATACTCACAACGGATGAATGTATAGTTTACCGTATGGACGAAAAATATCAGGTCAACTGGAAAGTTGTCAACCGTACCGGCAGTAAATGCCTTCGTATGTGGAAGACAAAAGACCTTATAAATTTCTCGCAGGAAATCCTCGCTCCTATAGGTACTGAGAACTTCGGCTGTATGTGGGCGCCTGAAGTTTATTATGAAGACACAACAGGGGAGTATCTCATTCATTGGGGCTCAACCGTCAAGGAAGACGATTACAGCCATATGTCAATTTTCTGCTGTACTACCAAAGATTTCGAGACCTTCTCGGAGCCGAAATTGTTCTTTACAAAAGATAACGAAATCCTCGACACTCACATAAGAAAAATTGACGGGGTTTATCATATGTTCTATAAAAATGCTGAGCATCCTTCCATGAATATGCATGCAACATCAGATAATCTTTACGGCCCTTATAAGCATGATGAAGAATTTGAGAAATATATGGCTACTCTGGAAAAGCCCGGTTCATATGAGGCTCCCACAACTCTCATATTGCCCGATGGCAGATGGTGCCTCATGCTTGACTTTTTCGGCTGTGAAAAGCCCAAAATGGGTTATGTACCCTTTGTGTCTCCGAAACCCGGTGACAGCAATTTTACTATGGCAAAAGAAAGTTTTTCATTCCCTTACGGCTTTAAGCACGGGGGAGTTTTAGAAATAAGTGACGAGGAGTATAAAAGACTTATAGAAAATTATTGATCATGAATTGTAGTGATTTTAGTTAGCTTCTGACTGTTTGCAACCTGTGGTTGCGCAAATTCAAGCTATACTTTATGGCTCTTTGCGGCTGTTCGTGTTAAAATTCAGTCACAAGGAAAGGAGGAAGCCAAAATGAAGCTCCACGAAAAAATTTTTAATCAGAGAAAACTCAAAGGTCTCTCTCAGGAGGAACTTGCAGAAAAAATCGGTGTATCAAGACAAGCGGTCAGCAAATGGGAAACAGGTGAAGCATTGCCTGAGATAACAAAACTGAAAGCTTTGTCTGAAGTTTTTGGTGTTACCACAGATTATCTTTTAAGCGACGATGAAAACATCAGCGAAACCAGGTTGCAGAAGAATGCTGACCCTTTTGACAGAGTGTTGGATTGGTTTGACCGTCTGCCTGAAAAGCTGGCTCCCTTTTTCAAGCGTTATGGCTGGATTGGCGGTATCGTTCTGATTGTTTGCGGATTATATCGTGTTGTTATGATTTTTTTCAGCACACTCATAATTGGTGATATGCCGGGGAGCGTTACAAGCTTTGCAATACCGATGATACTCCAGTTGTTTCTGCAAAGCTTAGTGGGTGTTGCTGTGATTGTTGGCGGAATTATTGTAATTAAAAAATTCCGACCCAAAAATAAGTGAAAAAACGACTTTCCATCCCTGAAAAAATTCGTCAGAAACGGATTTGTTAAGGGATGTGTCTTTTTTTTCTTTGCGGAATATTGTTAATCATTCACAAAGAGAAAGATGAATTTTCTTACAACTTGACACTGGCTTTGTTTTTGGTAATTGTTGACGAAAAGCAAGAAAAGTGTTATAATAAACTATAAAACATAGATATAGTAGCGTCTTTATACAGAGAGTATATATCGGAGGTCAGCCACAAACTATACACTCTTATAAAGATTAACTT
>JAZSPF010000180.1:0-5837 GCA_045537315.1 Acutalibacteraceae bacterium | reverse complement strand
TCGGTTGCTATGAGAGAACTCTCGCTCTTCTTATTGAAAAGTATGCAGGTGCTTTCCCTGTATGGCTCGCACCGGAGAAGGTTCGCATTCTTCCTATTGCAGACCGTCATCAGGATGCGGCTTATGCTGTTAAGGCTGCTCTTCTTGAGGCAGGCATTGACGATGTTGATGTTGACATCAGAAGTGAAAAGCTTGGTTACAAGCTTCGTGAGGCACAGCTTGAGAAGGTACCCTATATGCTCGTTATCGGTGACAAGGAAGCAGAGGAAGGCACTGTTTCAGTCAGAAAGCGCGGTCACGGCGACCAGGGCTCAATGGCAGCAGAGGACTTCATAAAGCTCATAAAGGAAGAAATCGAAACAAGAGTTATCTGGTAAAGTAAATTTATTGAGAAGATGCGGAAAGTTTCTGCATCTTCTTTTTGTTTTGCAGTGACTGTGGGTCGGGAAAAGGCGAAGAGGGGAGTTGCTGCAGAAGGTGGGCGGCGGCTCCACTGCCGAATTGCATTCGGCAAGCGACGGCGTCGCTCAAAATCGCAATGCGATTTTTGTGGAGCCGCATAGCAGAGACTATAAAAACGGTACTTAACTGAACTGACTTCTACATTGGACAGCAAACAGCAAAAGTGAAGCTTCTACACGCTCATGCCGCTATGGCACTTCCTTTGTCCGGAGCGACAAAGGAAGCAAAGCGCTCTTTTTTCTAGACGGTAGTTTGTCTCTTTTCAAAAAAGCCTTAGTCCGCCTTCAACAGCAGACTACGAAGCGGATAAGTCTGTAATTTTTTCTCAGCTATTCAGATGTTTCTTAATTTATCATTTTTCAAAAAGCCTTTGCCCGCCTGCGTCTGCAGTTTCCGCAGCGGGTTAGTTTTTTTCTGATAAATATAAAAAGAGCTTTCATAATTCCGAATTCTCGATATGCACCTGACGGTGCGAGATGAAATGACCTTCGGTCATGAAATGGCTGACGGCAAATGCAACACAAACACTGCAAAGTGATGAATAAAATGGAAATAAAGTGTCCTAATTCCTCTGCTATGCTTGAAAGAAAGAGCAAGAAATGCTATAATAAGCTAAATATAGCTTAAGGAGAATTGCGATGGAGAATAAGGATAAGGAGAATCTTTCCCGCAAAGAAAAAAAGGCGGCAAAAAAAGCCGAAAAAGTGGCAAAGCCCAAAATGAATCCTGCCGATAAAAAAGGTATAGCTCTTGTTGCTGTTCTTACGGTGGTGGCGTTGTGTCTTATATTTAATTTCATATCCTTACTCAGTGACAGCGAATCCAACGAGAGTGTAGATATATCTGAAAGCACCTCTACCACACAGGCAGTTACCACAACACAGCCTCAGGGTGATAATGTGACAACAACACTGCCCGACACACAGCAGCAGGTGAGCACCACAAAACAAGATGATGAAACACAAAACACAAAGCCTCAGAGTACCCTGCCGCAAAAGGACGAAAAGCAGGAAATACTCGACGTTATCACCGAGGGTATAAATACTCTTAAGTCATCTGACGCTTCCTTTAAGGGACACAAGGAGCAAGTGCTTGATATGGAGCTTACGGAGTGTACGGTGCCTGCCTTTGTCGGCATTGTAAACGGGATTATGGATATGTTTATCGAAACGGAGATTTACGATTTCGATTTCACAAACGGCAAGGGTATGGACCCGGAAACTAAAACCGAAACAACAACTATGGACACATTCCCTCCCGTTGGCAAGAATTTCAGCCTGACAATTGACGGCGTTGCTGAGGCAACAAAGGAGCAGCAGGGTGAAAATACAGTTTACAGAGTTAAGCTGAAACCGGAAAAAAGCACTAAGGATAACCCGAAAACTCAGCATCACGAAAATGCATGCGACACCCTTGATTTGTCAAGCTTTAATCTGCCTATAGGTGAAATAACCAAGGCTGACCTTGAATATCCCGGTGCGACGGTGGGCATCACCCTTGATAAAAACGGCAAGGTCGTAGGCTACTATGAAAGACTTGACACTATAGGCAAAGGTGAGGCAAGAGCTGTAGGCATGACAGGCGGCGGTACTGTAGTAGGCTACATAGACGAAACATGGACTATTGAGTGGAAGTAACCCCCAATTTCAAATTTATTTGCAAACATTGAAAGTAGAGTTGACACAGTCAGCATAAAAATGTTATTATAGAAGAAATATAAGTATATTTTATGCTAAGGAGAACCAAGAAAATCAATAAAAAAGAGAGGTATAATACTATGGCAATGTCAGATATCGGCGTAATGCTCGGTAAGATGGTCTTTAAAGGCATGAATCATTTTACAACTGTTCCTGTTGAGACACAGGAAAAAATCCTTATGCAGATCATGGATGAAAACAAGGATACTGAGTACGGCAAAAAAATAGGCTTCAAGGACGTTCACTCAGTTGAAGATTTCCAGAGAATTGTTCCCCTTTCAAACTATGACACCTATTCAGACTACGTTGACCGTATGCTTGACGGCGAAGAAAATCTTATGATGGCAAGAAAGTGCAAAAGATATTGCACATCATCAGGCTCGGTAGGTAAACCCAAGGTTCTTCCCAAATCAGGCAAAGATCTGTGGAATATGCAGTGCATGGGCTTTGCGGCAACACCTGCATGCGCTTCACTCTGGTTTGAAAAGAAAGGTATGAAGTTCCCCAAGCAGATAGGCCCCGTTGCAATTATTCTCACAGGTCATAAGATGAAGGACGGCAAAATGGGTAACGGCGCCGGTCAGGTTCCCTTTACATACCTTAAGCCTATTTCCAGGTTCTTTATGACAACCCCCAATGACTTTATGTATCCCGAAAACGAGGATGCTGTTGACTCAACATACTTCCACCTTCGTTTCGCTCTCCAGAGACGCGACATCACATTCCTTGGCTCAATGGTTGTTACACTGCTTACAACAATGTTCGATTATCTTGAGACAAACTGGGAAATGATGTGCAAGGATATTGAAATGGGTACAATTGACCCCGGTGTAAAATGTCCCGACGAGCTTCGCAAGAAGTGGGAAAAGAAGTTCAAGCCCAATCCCAAGCGCGCAGCTGAAATCAGAAGAGAATGTGAAAAGGGCTTTGACACTCCCATAGCAAAGAGAATCTGGCCTGACTTCGTATGGTCATACGGTATGGTGGGTTCAAACCTTCAGTTCTATGTTGACAAGCTCCGCAAGCACATCGGTGATGCTCCCATTCACAATATGGGTTATGCTGCTGCAGAAGGCTATATGGCTATGCCTGTTGAGCTTGATGTAACTGACTATGTTCTTCTTCCCCGTTCAATCTTCTTTGAGTTTATTCCCATTGACGACCCTGAATGTGAGAGACCTCTGACTATCGGTGAGGTTGAAGTGGGCAAGGAATATGAGCTGGTTGTTACAAACTTCTCAGGACTTTACCGCTATCAGATTGAAGACGTTGTGCGTGTAACAGGTTATCACAACAAGACTCCTAAAATTGAATTCCTTTACAGAAACAATCTTGCAATGAACATTGCCAACGAAAAGACCACCACACAGATGGTTGACTGGGCCGCAGCCAAAACACAGGAACAGCTTGGCATTTCCTTCAAGGGCTACAGCTTCTATGCAGATACAGATCACGATCCTGTTCGCTATATGCTTCTTGCAGAGCCTGACGGTGACATTGCAGCTGATAAAATCCCCGAAATTGAAAAAGCTCTTGACGAGTGGCTCAATGAAAGCAATGAGAAATACTTCAAGTATCGCCGTTGGGGAATGATAGGCGCTCCGAAAGTTCAGCTTCTCAAGAAGGGCGCTTATGCCGATTACAGAGATATGCTCAAAAAGCAGGGCAAGGTACTCAATCAGATTAAGCCCGTAACAGTTATCAATACAGACGAGAGAAAAGAGTTCTTCTTTTCACAAATTGACGAAACAGTAAACGCATAAAAGATAATTAAAATAAAGCGAGGTAAAAATTATGGCAGGTTTTTCGGATATAGGCGTAATGCTCGGTACTGCCGAGTGGATGAAGGTGGATTATTACACCTCACGCCCCATGGAAACACAGGAGAGAATCCTCAAGTCAATTCTTAAGAAAAACAAGGATACCGAGTACGGCAAAAAGGTCGGTCTCGGCGAAATAAACTCAATCAGAGAATTTCAGGAAAAAATTCCTTTCTCAAACTATGACACCTATTCAGACTATGTTGACCGTATGGTAGCAGGTGAAAAGAACCTTATGATGAAGGCTCGCAACATCCGTTACTGCTCATCATCAGGCTCGGTAGGTAAGCCGAAAATACTTCCCAGAAGTGCAACAGACCTGTGGATTATGCAGTGCATGGGCTTCTCAGGCACACCCGGCTGTGCATCAAAGTGGTTCAGAAAAAACGGCATGAAGTTCCCAAAGCAGGTTGGCCCTGTTGTTATGATTCTCACAGGCCACAAAATGGCTGACGGCAAAATGTCAAACGGTGCAGGTCAGGTACCCTTCACATACCTGAAGCCTATTACAAAATTCTTCATGACAACACCCAATGACTTTATGTACCCCGAAAATGAGGATGCAGTAAACTCAACATATTTCCACCTTCGTTTTGCTCTTGAAAGAGGCGATCTCACATTCCTCGGCTCAATGGTTGTAACTCTTCTTACAACAATGTTTGACTTCCTTGAGGCTAACTGGGAAATGGTATGTAAGGATATCGAAAAAGGTACAATCGATCCCAGCATCAAGTGTCCTCCTGAGCTTCGTGCAAAGTGGGAAAAGAAATTAAAGCCCAAGCCCAAGAGAGCAGAAGAAATCCGCAAGGAGTGTGCAAAGGGCTTTGATACACCTATTGCACCGAGAGTATGGCCCAAGTTTGCATGGGCATACGGTATGGTAAGCTCAAACCTTGAGTTCTATGTTCAGAAGCTCCGCAAGCACATCGGTGATGCTCCCATTCACAATATGGGTTATGCTGCTGCTGAAGGCTATATGGCAATTCCCTGTGAGCTTAACGCTCAGGACTGCGTTCTTCTTCCTCAGTCGGTATTCTTTGAGTTTATTCCCATGGATGACCCCGATTGTGAGAGACCTCTGACAATGGATGAGGTTGAAGTGGGCAAGGATTATGAGCTTGTTGTAACTAACCGTTCAGGTCTTTACAGATACAGAATTGAAGACGTTGTGCGCATCACAGGCTATTATAAAAAGACTCCCAAGATGCAGTTCCTTTACAGAAACAATCTTGCAATGAATATTGCCAACGAAAAGACCACCACACAGATGGTTGACTGGGCAGCTGCAGAGCTTCAGAGAGAAACAGGCCTCACCTTCAAGGGTTACAGCTATTATCCCGACCACGACCACGACCCCGTACGCTATATGCTTCTTGTTGAGGCTGAGGGCGAAATCAGCAAGGATAAGCTTCCCGAAATGAGCAAGATTCTTGACGAAAAGCTCAACGAAAGCAACGAGAAATACTTCAAGTATCGCCGTTGGGGCATGCTCGCTGAGCCTGAGGTAGTTCTCCTCAAGGACGGCACCTATGCCGACTACAGAGAAATGCTCAAGAAGCAGGGCAGAGTGCTTAATCAGATTAAGCCTGTAACCGTTATCAACACAGACGAGAGAAAAGAATTCTTCTTAGCTCACATTGATAAATAAGCAAAGTTCTTTTGAATACTTTTCTTACAAGAAAAGTATTGCCTGCCCGGCGAGGGCGAGTGAAAATAATTATGTTGGGACGCGGGGAAGTATCTCCGTGTCCTGTTGTTTTGTTCCGCCGTGTTTATAAAAATCATGAATGAGAAATTATTGCATTAACTTTAAGGAGTCATTATGACTAAACAAAAGAATTACAAAAAGACACTGATA
>JAZSPF010000117.1:0-3612 GCA_045537315.1 Acutalibacteraceae bacterium | reverse complement strand
AAGAAGGTATATTCCTTTGTGGTGTAGGCGTTGACGTGAGCGCCTATTTCATCCATTCCCTCGGCTATATGGAAAGCCGATCTTTTTTCACTGCCCTTAAAAACTATATGCTCAATAAAATGTGAAATTCCGCTTATTTTTGGCGTTTCGTTTCTTGAGCCTGTGTAAACCCAGACACCCACCGTAGCCGATCGTAAATCCTGACGCTTATCGGTGAATATCCTAAGAGAGTTTGAAAGAGTAGTAAGGTTCATATTTCCTCCGAAAATCAAGTTAATCTGAAACTTTATATCGCAAACTGTGCGTTATAGATTTCGGCATAGAAGCCGTCCTTCTCCATAAGAGAGGTGTGTGTGCCTGTTTCCACAATTCTGCCCTCATTCATAACGAGGATTTTATCTGCCTTTCTTATGGTTGAAAGTCTGTGAGCTATAACAAAGTTTGTTCTGCCCTCCATAAGATTTTGCATAGCCTGCTGAATCTGCAGCTCTGTTCTCGTGTCAACGCTTGAGGTTGCTTCATCAAGAATAAGAATATCAGGCGAAGCTAAGATTGCTCTTGCGATAGTTATAAGCTGTTTCTGACCTGCACTGAGATTTGCCGCATCCTCTTCAAGGATGGTGTCGTAGCCGTCAGACAGAGTTGAAACGAAATGGTCAACCTTTGCTGCCTTCACAGCATCCAGGAAGTCTTCCTCGCTTGCCTTTTCGTTGCCGTACATAATATTGTCTTTTATTGTACCCTTGAAAAGCCATGTGTCCTGAAGCACCATGCCCAGAACACTGCGAAGGTTCTTTCGTGACAGCTCTTTTATATCCTTGCCGCTGACTTTAATGGTACCTGACTGAGTCTCATAAAAGCGCATAAGCAGGTTAACTATTGTGGTCTTGCCTGCACCTGTGGGGCCTACAATTGCCACAAGCTCGCCCTTATTCACTTCAAGGCTGAAGTTCTCAATAAGAGGCTTGTCCTCGGTGTATGAGAAGCACACATTGCTGAATTCAACACTGTTGCCCTCGGTGATTTCTTCAATTGCCGCATCAGCAGGCTCTTCTTCAGCTTCGAGAATGTCAAAGACACGCTCTGCACTTGCAAGAGAGGACTGCAGATTGTTTGCGATATTACTCAGGTCAACTATAGGCTGCATAACCATTTTTGTGTAGGTCATAAATACAACAATAGTGCCTACATCCTGCTGCCCCTTTATAATAAGATACCCACCGATAACACAAATAATCACATATCCTGCATTATTTGCAAAATTTATAAGGGGACTGAGTATACCTGAGAGGAACTGAGCTTTTCTTGAGTCTTCACAAAGCTCTTCGTTTATAAGGTCAAACTCTTCAATAGCTTTCTTTTCGTGTGAGAAGGCCTTGACAATTTTGTGGCCTGTAAACATTTCTTCAATATGTCCGTTAACGTCACCTGTTACCTTCCACTGCTTGCGGAAATAGACCTTTGAGAAGCGAAGGATAACCATTGCAATAACAAAGCAAACGGGGAAAGGCAGAAGTGATGCCACAGACAGGCTGAAGCTGTAATATATCATTATGCCAAGAACACCCACGAAAGTAACAACACTGGTTATAATCTGAATCAGGTTATTCTGAAGAGTGTTGTTTATGTTGTCAATATCATTTGTTATTCTTGAAAGAATATCGCCCTTATTGTGAGCATCAAAATATGACAGCGGAAGCCTTGAAAGCTTATGGTTAACATCACGGCGAAGCTTTGTGATAAGCCCCTGCACTACCCCTGCCATGACATAGTGCTGCATAAAATTAAACAGTGAACTCATGGCATATATAATGAGAATTGTGAGCAATATGCTCTTTATGGGCGTAAAATCCATATTGCCGTTTTGCAGCTTATATTTTACCTGTTCATCAAGCACATTGATAATATCGCCTAAATATTTAGGACCGAGTATGCTTAAAATTGTGCCCATAGCGGCACAGATAACCGTGAAAACCGCCGCAAGCTCTTTGCCCTTGAGAAGAGAAAGGAGTTTTTTCGCCGTGCCCATAAAATCAGCGGGTCTTTCCTTTTCACTGCGTGAGCGATCACGGTAGGCGGCATATCTCTCGCTTATTTTAAAACTACGCTTTTTTTCAGCCATTATAATGCCACCTCCTCAGAAATCTGTGAGTGATATATTTCACTGTAAACACTGCAATTTTCCATCAGCTCGCTATGCTTGCCCATACCTGCAATTCTGCCCTCATCGAGCACAATAATTTTGTCTGCATCAATAATGGTGCCCACACGCTGAGCAACAATTATAACCGTCGCATCAATATTTTCTCTGAGCGCCTTGCGAAGAAGCGCATCTGTCTTGAAGTCGAGAGCTGAGAAGCTATCGTCAAAGATATAAACTTCCGCTTTTCTCGTGAGCGCTCTTGCAATTGAAAGTCTCTGCTTCTGACCGCCTGAAAGGTTTGTTCCGTTCTGGCTGAGAACTGAATTCATGCCCTCAGGGAGCTTGTCCACAAATTCGGCACTCTGGGAGATTTCAAGTGCCTTGCGCAAATCCTCCGCAGTGGCGTTTTCGTCACCGTAACGGAGATTTTCTTCTATGGTACCGCTGAAAAGCACTGCCTTCTGAGGCACAAGTGAAATGCGTGAATGAAGGTCGTCCTGACTGAGCTGTCTTACATCCACTCCGTCAAAAATCACTGCGCCCTTTGTTACATCATAAAAGCGGGGAATAAGGCTGGCTATTGTTGTTTTACCGCTGCCCGTTGAGCCGATAATGGCTGTTACCTTACCCTTCTCGGCGGTGAAGGACACATCAGTCAGCACAAAGCTCTGCGCGTCCTCATAGCCGAAGCACACATCTCTGAACTCAACCGTGCCTTTCATATCCTCTTTTACCTTTTCGGGGCTTTCGGGGTCTTTTATGACCGGCTCAAGCTCGAGCACCTCTATAATTCTGTTGGCTGAAATTTTTGCTCTGGGCACAATAACAAACATAGCCGCCGCCATAGTAATAGCGGAAACAATCATAATCATATAGATTACGAATGCCTGCAAGTCGCCTATAGCACTCATAAGCTTATCTGCGTCGTTTATATAGTGAAGTGCATCAAGGTTTTTTGCCGCAACCATAATAAGACAGTCAAGTGCACATATAACCAGCACTATACAAATAGGAATAAGCACTGACATAATGCGCTGGAATTTAAGTGTAATCGCAGAAAGAGCTTCGTTTTTGACATCGAACTTAGCATCCTCATGCTCACTGCGGTTAAAAGCTCTGATAACTCTGATGCCTGTAAGTTTCTCTCTTATAAAGCGGTTAACTGCATCAACAAGCTTCTGTCTTTTTCTGAAAAGAGGAATAACATATTTCAGCACTATTGCCGCAATAACAGCGATAATAGGCACAATAGCAAAGATTATGGTTGCAAGCTTAGGGTTAAGAAAGAATGCCATAAACACGCCGCCCACAAGCATAATAGGAACGGATATTATCATACGGAGCCCTTGCAGAACGAAATCCTGCACAACCTTGACATCGTTTGTGCAACGTGTGATAAGAGAAGGTGTGCCGATTTTGTCGATATCGCTTTGTGATAAGTCCTCAACCTTGAGGAAAATTTCACGGCG
>JAZSPF010000186.1:0-4146 GCA_045537315.1 Acutalibacteraceae bacterium | reverse complement strand
GGCGGTATGCGGTTCCAAACCGCCAAATATGTATCGTTGACACACTCTCTTGAATCCTCACTGCAGTGAAGAATATTCTCAGCGAGTCTAAAAAGCAGTTTACCGTATTTTAAGGCTATTTCACCTAAGGCTTTTTGCTCTCTGCTCCACAGCATCGAAATAATCTGACTGTCTTGCATATTTATCACATCCCTTCACCTATTATCTACCCAAAATGAGGATTTTCTGACAGATATTTATAAAAAATTAAAATATAAAAAGCCACCCCGTAGGATGGCTTAATTATATATGAAATTGCATTAGCGGTCAATACTCACCTTTTCGGCAGAGTGCGACGCAATTCAAAATTCATAATTGAATTAGTACATTCCGCCGCCCTGTGCCATTGCTGCTGCAGCGGCTGCCTCTGCGGCAGGGTCCGGAATATCTGTAATGAGTGACTCGGTTGTCAGCACCATAGCTGCCACGCTTGAAGCGTTTTCGAGAGCTGAACGTGTAACCTTTGTGGGGTCGAGGATGCCTGCTTCAGCCATCATAACATACTGCTCTTTAGCGAAGTTGAAGCTGTAGCCAACCTTGCCGCTTGAAACGATTTCGTTGATGATAACTGAACCTTCAAGGCCTGCATTCTTTGCTATCTGACGAACGGGTTCCTCAAGTGCCTTGAGCACAATGCGGATACCTGTCTTTTCGTCTTCGTCTTCAGTCTTTTCGTGAAGCGCGTTTACGCTGGGAATTGCATTGAGAAGTGCAACGCCGCCGCCTGCTACTGAGCCTTCTTCAACGGCTGCCTTTGTTGCTGCAAGAGCATCGTCAATACGAAGCTTCTTTTCCTTCATTTCGGTTTCGGTAGCTGCACCAACCTTGATAACTGCAACACCGCCAGCGAGCTTAGCAAGTCTTTCCTGAAGCTTTTCTGTGTCAAATTCTGATGTTGAAGCTTCAATCTGAGCCTTAATCTGATTTACGCGTGCCTTGATGTTTGCCTTGTCGCCTGCACCGTCAACTATAGTTGTGTTTTCTTTTGTAACAACAACCTGTCTTGCTGAGCCGAGCATATCAAGTGTAGCAGTACTCAGCTCAAGACCAAGATCGCTTGTGATAACCTGACCGCCTGTGAGAATAGCAATGTCCTGAAGCATTTCCTTTCTTCTGTCGCCGAAGCCGGGAGCCTTCACTGCAACGCAGGTAAAGGTACCTCTAAGCTTGTTAACAAGAAGTGTTGCGAGAGCTTCACCCTCAACATCCTCAGCGATGATAACAAGCTTTTTGCCCATTTTGAGCACCTGCTCAAGAAGAGGAAGAACTTCCTGGATGTTGCTGATTTTCTTGTCTGTGATAAGGATTGAAGCGTCGTCGATAACTGCTTCCATTTTATCAAGGTCTGTTGCCATATAAGGTGAAATGTAGCCTCTGTCAAACTGCATACCTTCAACAACTTCCTTGCAGGTTTCTGCTGTTTTGGACTCTTCAACTGTGATAACACCGTCAGTTGTTACGATTTCCATAGCTTCGGCAATAAGTGTGCCGATGCTTTCGTCTGCTGATGAGATAGTAGCAATTCTTGCAATATCCTCAAATGTGTTAACGGGGTTTGAGTTAGCCTTTACAGTTTCAATTGCAGCTGCAACTGCCTTCTGAATGCCCTTCTTTACTACCATGGGGTTAGCGCCTGCGGCAACGTTTTTCATGCCCTCACGAACAAGTGCCTGAGCAAGAAGTGTAGCTGTTGTTGTGCCGTCACCTGCAACGTCATTTGTCTTAGTCGCAACTTCTTTAATGAGCTGAGCGCCCATATTTTCAAATGCATCCTCAAGCTCGATTTCCTTAGCGATGGTAACACCGTCATTTGTGATAAGGGGTGCGCCGTACTTCTTGTCGATAACAACGTTTCTGCCCTTGGGGCCAAGGGTGATTTTAACTGTATCGGCAAGCTTATCAATACCGCTCTGAAGAGCCTTTCTTGCCTGTTCGCCGTAAATAATCTGTTTAGCCATAATGTATTACCTCCTGTCTTACTCTACAATTGCTAAAATTTCGCTCTGACGTACGATTGTGAATTCTTCGCCGTCAATTTTAACTTCAGTGCCTGAATATTTGCCTGTAATAACCTTGTCACCAACATTTACATACATAGCGATTTCTTTGCCGTCAACTATACCGCCGGGGCCAACTGCAACAACCTCTGAGAACTGAGGCTTTTCCTGTGATGCACTTGTGAGAATAAAACCGCTCTGTGTGGTTTCTTCAACTTCCGTCGCCTTTAAAACAACTCTGTCAAGTAAAGGTTTAATAGTCATAATTTATACCTCCGTAATGAAATTATTTATTACTTTGCTAAGAATTAGCACTCTATACTTTCGAGTGCTAAGTTATATTTTAATCATAATTTAGTAAGTGTCAAGCCTTTTTAAGAAATTATTGCCATTTTTGCTAATTTTTTTCATAGTATTCTTACTTTATCACTGCCGAAAGATAAAAACGGTGATAAATATGCTTAAGCGTGCTCTTTCATTATATATATTCATAATTTTTAGTTTTATGGCTTTTTTAGGCCGCATAGTTTACATTCAGCGAAGCGAATATTCCCATGTGTCAGAAAGCAAGAGCAAGCGCACCGTTGTTGTGGGTGAAAAAAGAGGGGCAATATATGACAGAAACTTCACTCCTCTTGTGGAAAGTGAAAAGCGTCTTCTGGCTGTTGTTACCCCCTGTGTCGGCTCTTATGAATATCTCAAAGGCAAAATGCAGGATGACCTGCTCAGAGAAAAAATCGAAGACGGCTACCCCTTTATCTGTCAGGTTGACGAAGAAATAAACAACGAATACATCCGCACCTTTTCAGTTTCCGAGAGGTACTCTGCCGAGAACCTTGCAGTGCATCTTATCGGCTACTGCGACTCACAGGGGCAGACGGGCATAACAGGCATTGAGAAGGCCTACAATGCGTACCTGAGCGAAAATAGAGGCAAGCTGACGGTGACCTTTGACGTGGACGCAGTTGGCAGAGTCCTGGCAGGTATGGATAAAACGGTCTGCGACGACAACTACACGGGCAAGGCGGGAGTTGTGCTCAGTATTGACTCACGGCTGCAAAATATAACGGAATGCGCACTAAAAAGAAGTGAAATCGAAAGCGGATGCGCCATTGTAATGCACGTTCATACAGGTGAAATTTTAGCTATGGCAAGCGTGCCGACTTATAAACAGACTGATGTGGCTTCGAGTCTCAGTCAAGATAACTCTCCCCTTGTCAACAAGGCGCTGAATTCCTACAGTGTCGGGTCGGTTTTTAAGCCGATTGTTGCAGCGGCGGCACTTGAATGCGGCATCAGCAGTGAAGAGACCTATGAATGCACGGGAGAAATCACCGTTGGCGACAGAAGCTTTTCCTGCTATAACAACAAGGCTCACGGCGAGGTTGATATGACAACAGCACTCGAAAACTCATGCAACACTTATTTTATTAACCTCATAATGAAAACCGACACCGATTTGCTTTTAAGACTTTGCAGACAAATGGGGTTTGCTGCTAAAGACCGACTGGCTCCCGCAATTGCAGGCGCTTCAGGTACTCTGCCGAAGGAGGAAGAGCTGAAAACAAAAGGCAACCTTGCCAATTTTGCCTTCGGTCAGGGAAGTCTCACGGCAACGCCGTTACAAATAACAAAAGCCTATCACACACTTGCAACAGGCAATTATATTCAGCCGAAGCTGATATTGGGATTTACAAATCAAATGGGTCTTATGACTAAAGAGTCAACGAACACACCGCAGCAGCTTCTAAGTGCTGAAACGGTGATTAAGCTTAGGCAAATGCTTCTGAGCGTAACTGAAAACGGAACTGCCGACAAGGCTCACAGCAGTCTTGTTTCACTTGCAGGCAAAACAGGAACAGCGCAAAGCGGCATCTATAATAACGGTAAAGAGGTGCTGAGGACCTGGTTTGCAGGCTTTTTCCCGGCCAATAATCCTCATTATATCGTTGTGGTCTTAAACGAAAACGGCAGTGGGGGTAACACGGACTGCGGCCCTGTTTTTAGGGAGATATGCGAAGGGATTGTATTGGAATAAATGCAGAGTGCAGAACGCAGAGTGCAGAACGATGGTCGCGGGATAGTTTTCACTAATAATCAAGATTACACC
>JAZSPF010000006.1:0-8216 GCA_045537315.1 Acutalibacteraceae bacterium | reverse complement strand
GGCGGTTCATCATGGAATAGCTGGGCTGGTGAATCAAAAGATGCGTGCCAAGGCTGCCCAGGGCACGGATCATGGCGTCGGTTTCCTCGGCGTTATAATTGGAGATTCCTACATAGAGCGCCTTGCCGCTGCGCAGGATCTGTTCCAGTGCGCCGGCGGTTTCCTCCACCGGCGTATCGGGATCAGGCCGATGGTGATAGAAAATGTCCACATAGTCGAGATTCATGCGTTTCAGGGACTGGTCCAGACTGGCGATCAGGTATTTCCGGCTGCCATGATCGCCATAGGGGCCCGCCCACATATCAAAGCCGGCCTTTGTGGAGATCACCAGTTCATCCCGGTAGGGCAGGAAATCCTGCAGAAGATGCCGGCCGAAGTTCCGCTCCGCCTCGCCATAAGGCGGGCCGTAGTTATTGGCCAGGTCAAAATGGGTAATGCCGTTGTCAAAAGCGGTACGGCACATGGCCCGCATATTGTCAAAATCATCGTTGGTGCCAAAGTTATGCCACAGGCCCAGCGATACCCCCGGCAGCTGCAGACCGGTACGGCCACAGCGGTGGTACGGGATCTTTTCATAGCGGTTTGGATTGGGAATATAAGCTTCCATACAACAACCTCCGTCATCATTTCTACAACAACATTGTAGTACGTCCATGCCAAAAACTCAAGTCGGCACGCCACACATACGGCGCAAGTTTCCACGCGTTTATTGCATCAAAAAGCAGAGCCAGGAGATCTCGGCTCTGCTTTCTGCATTTTATAAGGTTGTGTCTTACGAACGTATACGCTTAATAATTTTCTTCGCGCACTTCAAAGTAGCTCTGGGGATGTGCGCACACAGGGCAGACCGCCGGGGCCTTCTTGCCGATCACCAGGTGACCGCAGTTACGGCATTCCCACATGGTTTCTTCGCTCTTTTCAAATACAGCCTGCATCTCCACATTATTAAGGAGTGCACGGTATCTTTCCTCGTGGCTTCTTTCAATAGCCGCAACCATTCTGAATTTCTGTGCAATTTCAGTGAAGCCTTCTTCGTCAGCCTCTTTTGCCATACGGTCATACATATCTGTCCACTCGTAGTTTTCGCCTGCTGCGGCTGCTGCAAGGTTTTCTGCTGTGTCGCCTAAGCCGCCAAGGAGCTTGAACCACATTTTTGCGTGTTCTTTTTCATTGTTCGCTGTCTGCTCAAAAATAGCGGCAATCTGCTGATAGCCTTCCTTCTTTGCCTTTGAAGCAAAGTATGAATATTTGTTTCTTGCCTGAGATTCACCTGCGAATGCTTCAAGAAGATTCTGTTCGGTTTTTGTGCCTTTAAGATTCATAATAATTTCCTCCGTATAGAAAAATTTATTTTAATTCAAGCCTTTGCGGGCTGTTATTACTTTATCATTATTGCCATAAAATGTCAACTCTAATCAGCCGACTTCCTTTAAAACTTTTTGCATAACTCTGTTGGCAACGGGGATTGCGTGAGTGTAGCCGAGACCGCCGTTTTCAAGGCAGACAACTATGGCATAAGGGAAGTTCTTTTTATTGCTGAAGCCCACAAACCAGGCGTGACTTGTGCCGTTGGAAACCTCGGCAGAACCCGTCTTTCCGCACATTTCAAGACCTGGAAACTTGTTATCACTGTAATAGTTTTTCACATTTGAGCGAAGAAGCTTTTTCACCTTAGCGGCAGTTTCTTCACTGAGCTTTATACTCGAGTTGACTTTATTTTTGCTGTCAACTATTTCAGAAGATTCCTCAACAATATAAGGAGTCATAGCCTTGCCACCGTTTGCGATTGCGCCCATAAACATCAGCATCTGTGAGGGATTTACAAGGGTTGTGTACTGCCCTATGCCTGCCCAGCCGAGGTCCAGCTTGGTGCTGCCTGACACATCAAAGGTGCTGCGTACTGTTTTAGCCTTGCTTATTGTCACATTCTTGCCGAAGCCCAAGGCTCTCACAGTTTCCGTGAGCTTATCCTTACCCACTTCGTTTGCCAGCTCTGAAAATACACTGTTGCAGGAAACATTAAGCGCTCTCTCAAAGGTGAGAGTACCGTGAACGCCGTTGCAGATAACGTCTCCCTTGCCAAAGGTTTTCTTGCCCGTACACTTAAACTTGCGTGAATAAATGTCGGGGATATTCTCAATGGCGCATATTGCCGTCACCACCTTAAAGGTTGAGCCGGGAGTAAACACGCCCGAAATTGCCCTATTCATATAAATGCCGTCATATTTGCCCGTAGTATTTGTGTTAATATCCGTAGGCTTGTTGTTGGGGTCATAGGTTGGTGCCGACACCATGCATATAACCTCGCCCGTTTCATAATTATAAACTATAACGGTACCTTTTTTGCCTGCCATAGCACTGTAAGCCTCGGCGCACACATCTGCGTCAATTGTCAGCTTTATATCCACGCCCTCATCGCTTGAGAGAGTCTTATAAATACCGTCAACGAAGTTATAGCCGATAAGGTTTGAGCGATAGAGGGTCTGCACCCCCGTGGCAATGTACCCTGCCGAGTCACCCACAACATGCAGTGTGGAAACTCTCTTGTTATAGTTGCTGTTATACTTTCTTTTGCCCTTTTCGGTGGAAACGAGGATTTCGCCGTCACTGTCATATATTGTGCCTGCAACGGTCAGCTCGCCCCCCTTATAAATGAGGCCGTTTGCCCTGTTGGCAACCCATGTGTCACCCTCTGAAATAAAGGAGTAAAGCATAATTCCCAGACCCGCAAAAAAGGCAACAATGAGGAAAATTATGATATATGTTCTTTTGGTTGTATTTCTCATCATATGCCTCCTTATGTTTTGTATAAAGTCGGGTATGCTCTTATATCTGCCGACTTGATAAAAGCAAACAACGCCCATGAGCATATCATGCTGGATCCGCCCTGACTGATAAAGGGCAGAGTTACACCCGTCAGGGGAAGCAAATCCGTTATGCCGAAAATGTTAAGGCATATCTGGAAAAGCAGCATCGCCGAAGCCGAGCAGGCGGCTATTGAATAAAATGTTGAGGGTGCACTCTTTGAGCTGATGACGGCATAAATTGCAATGAAGGCAAATGCGAGCACAACGGAGAATGCAATAAATATGCCCATTTCCTCACATATCATGCCGAAAACCAGGTCAGTTGTTGAGGCATAAACATTACGAAGTGCGCCGTTGCCTACACCAAGACCGAAAAGTCCGCCCGAAACGGCATAGATAAGCACTCTTGTCTGCTGATAGCCTGCGCCGTAAACATCCTCCCACACGTGCCTGTAGGCGGCAAAGCGAGCCGCAACGTGAGGTCTGAAATAAATTATAAGCACTGCACCTATGAGTGCCGCCGCACAGATAAAAACGATTGTGCGGATATCGCCTGAGCGCATAAAGGAAATTACTATAAATGTAAAGAAGAATATAAGTGCCGTACCAAAGTCTTTCATAAGAAAAAGTACACCGATACATCCCATTGAAAAAAGAACGTACATATAGATGTTCTTAGCCGTAACCAGCTTATCAAGAGTTGCCGCACCAACAAATATGAAGGCTATTTTCACAAACTCCGAGGGCTGAATCGAAAAGCCCTTGAAAGCAAGCCAGTTATATGCACCGTTTATGGCGCCCACAAAATATCTGATGTATAAAAATGAGCCTGCAAGAAAAACGAGTGCAAAAACTGCAAGAGGAGTTCTGACAAACATAACTCTCTTGACATCCATAATAAACCACAGAAGTATATCATAGACTATAACGCCGCCAACAACGGTTATGAGCTGCTTGAGCATACCTGAGGGCTCAACGCTTGCCTGAAGGCAAAGCCCGATGCCGCTTAAAAAGAAGGCGATAAACTCAAGCTCAAAATTGACCTTTTTGACCACTGCCCTCATAAAGCCAACATAGAGCCACTCAAAGAGTATGTAAACGAGAAGCAAGCCTGCCACAGTGTAGTCTATGGCATCGCCGCCGAAAATGACGGAAGTGAAGGATATAACCTGAAAAGATGTGAGCAGAAAAAGAATAAAGCTTCTGTCAACATATTTATATTTTCGTCTTACCTTATCGCCTCTGCTGATATTTTTTCTCGGGTTCTCAGTCTGCACGGTTTATCCCTCCTTTAAGAAACAATTTTAGTTTTTACAACGAAATAAAGTCTTTCATCGCTGAGTGCTATAATATCACCGTCAAAGAGAAGCTGAGGCGCAGTGACTCTTCTGCCGTTGAGAAGTGTTTTGCCCGTGCCTGCATCCTCAATTGCCCAGCCATCCTCATAAAGCACCGCCACGGCATGGAGCTTTGCAACTGACTTGCTTGTGAGCTTGATGTCACAGCGTCTGCCTGTGCCTATTTTAACTTCATTGCCGCAGAGAATGAAAATTTCACCTGTGTCTTTGTTTACAAGGCAGTTCTGAGTTATACGTCTGACATTCTTTCTCGGCGCCTTTGATGTTTCAACAGTGTAGGAGTCGGGGCGTTTTGCTCCCGTTGCAGCGGCGGGAGGCGGTGTTTGCGGCGCAGTTCTTGTGCGCGTACCCGTTGCAGGCTGTGCCGCACGGGAGTTTGCCGCCGGTGCTTGCTGTGCCGTCTTTTTAGCCGCCTTTTTCTTTTGTTTACCCACTCTGATAACAGGGTCGTCGGCAATTTCAAAGCGAAAACGCACCTTGCCCATAGTGATAATGTCGCCGTTTTCGATAGTCTGCTTTTTGTTTATTTTTTCGCCACGGACTTTGTTGCCTGCCTTTGATAGGGTGTTATAAATATACCAGCCGTCAATTCGCCTTGTGATAACCGCCTGCACACGGGAGATGCTGTCATAGCTGAGAGTTATGTCGCAGGAGGCACTTCTGCCTATGGAGGTTTCCCACATATTAAGGGCGTGTCTTTCACCGCTGAGCATATCCGTTATATAGCCGTAGGTTTTCTCCTTTGGGTGCCCCAGCCACAGAGCGAGTATACACTTTATAAGCAGCACTGCCGTGATAAGCGGCAGCACTATTCTTGAAATTGATGTGATAAATTCCATAACTTCTCCTTTCGGGAACGCAGAGCGCAGAGTGCAGAACGCAGAGTGTCGGGTCGCTTTGCTCCGATTATATCCGTTTAAAACTTATTCAAAAAACAAAATAACAGTCCACCGAAGAGGTGGGCAACGGGACGTCTCATTTTTTCGCAGATTGAAAGTGAGATATACAATCGACGGTGCCAGCCTTTTCTGAGCACTTGTTTTGCGGACAGAAAATCGCAGATAGCAAAAATGCCCACGCGACCACAATTCTGCACTCTGCGTTCTGCACTCTGCACTCGTAAAAACGCCTACGGCATTTTTATGATATCCCTCCGGGCTGCTTTTGTCAATATGAGGGACTTAAAATTCATTTTCTCCCCTTATTTTAACACATACAGACCATATTTTAGTATATTTTCTATTGAAATTTTTATCGATTTTTGTTATTGTATTATAAAGGCTTAAATTTAACTTATAAATGAAACTATATGTAAAGGAGAAAGATACTATGGCAGAAAGAAACTATCAGGAAATTCTCGAACAGCTTACTCTCGAAGAGAAGGCTTCTCTTTGTTCGGGTCTTACCTTCTGGAAAACCAAGCCTATCCCCCGTCTGGGCATCCCCTCAGTGTGGATGAGTGACGGCCCTCACGGGCTGAGAAAAGAAATGCAGTCGGCGGGCACAAACATTATGCAGAAGGCTGAAACGGCTACCTGCTTCCCCACTGCAGTTACAACTGCCAGCTCATGGGACCCTGACCTTCTCACCGAAATCGGCTCAGCTATTGCAGACGAAGCAAAGGCATATCAGGTTACAACCGTCCTCGGCCCCGGTGTCAACATCAAGAGAAGCCCCCTTTGCGGCAGAAACTTTGAGTACATCTCAGAGGACCCCTATCATGCAGGTCGCATGGGTGCGGCTTATGTTCACGGCGTGCAGAAAGAAGGCATAGGTGTCAGCCTCAAGCACTTCTGCGCCAATAATCAGGAGCATATCAGAATGAGTATCGACTCTGTTGTTGACGAAAGAGCTCTTCGTGAAATTTATCTTGCACCCTTTGAATACATAGTAAAAAAAGAGCAGCCTACCACAGTTATGTGCAGCTATAACAGAGTGGGCGGTGAATATCTCAGCGACAACAAAAGAATGCTCACAGACATTCTTCGTGGCGAATGGGGCTACAAGGGCATAGTTGTTTCAGACTGGGGTGCAGTCAACGACAGAATTGCAGGCGTTAAAGCAGGTCTCGACCTTGAAATGCCCGGCAACAACGGTATGAACGATAAGCACATCGTTGAGGCTGTTAAAAACGGCACTCTTAAAGAAGAAGACCTTGATAAAATCGTTCTTCGCATGATTAAGTTTGCTTTTGAATGTAAGGAAAATGAAGGCAGGGGCTATAAGCCTGACTTCAAGGCTCATCATGCCCTTGCAAGGAAAGCAGCTGCACAGTCAGCAGTTCTTCTCAAAAACAATGATAATGCACTTCCCTTAAAGCCGAAGCAGAGAGTTGCAGTTATCGGTGCTCTTGCTAAAAATCTTCGCTATCAGGGTGCAGGCTCAAGCCATATCAACCCCCCGAAAACCGTTGCTTTCACAGAGGCTATGAGAAACGAAGGTCAGTCCTTTGCTTACGCTCCCGGCTACAGCCTCAAGGGTGACGGCTATAACAAAAAGCTTATTGACGAAGCTGTGAAGGTTGCCAAGGGCAAGGATGCCGTTCTTGTTTTCATCGGTCTTACAGACGATTTTGAAAGTGAAGGCTTTGACAGAAAGCATATTAACATCCCCAAGAGCCATAATATACTTGTTGATGAACTCTCAAAGGTCAATGACAACCTTATTGTTGTGCTTTCCTGCGGTTCACCCATAAAGATGGATTCATGGGAGTGCAAGGTTAAGGCTATTCTTAATATGTACTTAGGCGGTCAGGCAGGCGGCGAAGCAGCATATGACCTTATCTACGGCAGAGTTAATCCAAGCGGTAAGCTTGCTGAGACCTTCCCCTTTAACAACGAAGACAATGTTGTTGCAAAATACTTCCCCATGGGACCGAGAACCGTTGAATACAGAGAGAGCATTTATGTTGGCTACCGTTTCTTTGACAAGGCTAAAAAGGCTGTTCAGTACCCCTTCGGTCACGGACTTTCATACACTAAGTTTGAGTATAAGGACATTGAGCTTTCAAAGAAGAATATCAAAGAGGGCGAAACTCTCACTGTTTCCTTCACACTTAAGAATGTGGGCGACGTTGCAGGTGCAGAGGTAGCTCAGGTTTATGTCTGCCCGCCCGAAAGCAAGATTTATAAGGCTGACAGAGAGCTTAAGGGCTTCAAGAAGGTTTATCTGGGGGCAGGCGAAGAGCAGAAGGTTTCAATTGAACTTGACGAGAGAGCTTTCAGCTACTACAACGTAAACATCAATGATTGGCATGCAGAAAGCGGTACATATAAGATTATTGTTGCCGCATCTTCAAGAGACAGCCGTCTTTATGAGGCTGTTGAAGTTGAAACTGCAAAGCCTGATGCAGAAGTACCCGACTACACAAAGACCGCTCCCATTTACTACACTGTTGACTCTATGGCTACTATCCCCGACAAGCAGTTCAGTGAGGTGCTCGGCAGACCTCTGCCCAACAACAGCAAATTCAAAAAGGGTGAGCTGACCATTAACTGCTCAGTAACTCAGGTTGCAGTCAGTCCCTTTGGCAAGTTCCTTTACGGTGCTCTTTGCGGCGGTGCAAAGATTGTTGCCATCGGCTCAGAAAATCCCGCTATGATTACAGAGTCCATTAAGGATATGCCCCTTCGATCCTTCAGTGGCTTTACGGGCGGCATAGTTTCACAAAAGAGCGTTGACGGTATTCTCGATATGTGCAACGGAACAAAAGGCGGCTTTAAAAAGATAATTGACGGCTTCAAAAAAGAGAAATGATCCCGAGGTGAATAATTTATGAAAAAAGTTTTAGCAATACTCCTGTGTGCTTTTCTTGTACTCGGCTGCTTTACTGCCTGTTCGGGAAATAGCGGTGATGTTGCCGGCGACGGCAAGCTTCGCGTACCAGACGACCCTGATAAAAGCTATGAAACCGACTCATATAAAGAGTTCTCTGCAATAGATATTTCGGGCAAAGAGTACGACCAGAGCATTTTCAGCGACAAAAAGCTGACAATGGTCAACATCTGGGCAACCTTCTGCGGTCCCTGCATAAGAGAGATGCCCGACCTTG
>JAZSPF010000017.1:0-23601 GCA_045537315.1 Acutalibacteraceae bacterium | reverse complement strand
TCAAAAAATTCTTATTTATCTAACAGACTATATCGCATGATTAAGAAAATGTGCAATTAAACAGAAGTTGTTGAAGTAAAGCATCCTCACACGTCCACAGGTACTTCATGTATGCAGTTTGTATGCAGTTTGCTAAAAAACCGCACAAAACGAGACTGTACAGTAAAAACAAGAAAAGCCTCAAAACCCTCTAAAATAAAGGGATTGAGGCTATTTTAATGGTGAGGATGAGTGGGCTCGAACCACCGACCCCTTGCATGTCAAGCAAGTACTCTGACCAACTGAGCTACACCCTCAAGTGCCACAGTATAATAACATATCATCACTGATTTGTCAATACAAAAATCTAAAAAAAGAGTACCCTGACCTTAACGGCAGAGTACCCCAAAACTTTTTATCAGAATCATGCTTTTGCTTCACAGTACATGCATCTGTAAATTTTCTTATCCTTATCTGTCAGCATAAACACTTGCTCGAGTTCCTGCTCGCAGGAAGTAATGCATCTGGGATTTTTGCATTTGAGCACACCGTGAAGCTTCTGAGGAAGGTCAACACTTCTCTTTTCGACGAGTACACTGTCTCTGATTATGTCAATTGTTACACCCGGATCAATATAGCCGAGAGCTTCAAGGTTGATGTCAATATTGCTGTCGATTTTGATGATGTCCTTCTTGCCCATTTTTTTGCTTGAAACATTCTTGATAATTGCAATACTGCATTCAAGCTTATCAAAGCCGAGAAGACCGTAAATTGTCATAGCGTTGCCGGCAGTGATATGGTCGATAACAATACCGTCTTTAATTGAATCTATATGCATATTCCTGTCTCCTCTCTTAATCTAAATGAATGCCTAAAAGCTCCATGATAAGAGCCATTCTGACAAACTTGCCGCAAAGTGCCTGCTCAAAATAGCAAGCTCTGGGGTCATCGTCAACATCAACGGATATTTCGTTGACTCTGGGCAGGGGGTGAAGTATTGTAAGAGATTCCTTTGCATTCTTCAGCTTTTCACGGGTGAGAATATAGCTGTCACGCAGTCTGATATATTCTTCTTCACTGAGGAAACGCTCACGCTGAACTCTTGTCATATAAAGCACATCAAGCTCGGGCAGTACACTCTCAAGGTCAGTTGTCTGCTCATATTCAATGCCGTTCTTTTTGAGCACATCATGCTTGATATATGAGGGTACCTTAAGCTCTTCGGGTGAAATGAGAACGATTTTGATGTTCTTATAGCGTGAAAGTGCCTGAATGAGTGAGTGTACAGTTCTGCCGAATTTAAGGTCACCGCAGAAGCCGATTGTGAAATCACTGAGTTTCCCTGTTCTTCTTCTGATTGTGAGAAGGTCAGTAAGGGTCTGAGTGGGATGGTTGTGACCGCCGTCGCCTGCATTTATTATAGGTACACTTGAATTCATAGAAGCTACGAGTGGTGCGCCCTCTTTGGGGTGACGCATGGCAATAATGTCAGCATAACAGCATACTGTTCTTGTGGTATCTGCCACACTTTCGCCCTTAGCAGCCGAGGAAGAATTAGCCTCGGAGAAGCCGAGCACGTTGCCGCCAAGTTCATACATAGCCGCCTCAAAGCTGAGACGGGTTCTTGTTGAAGGTTCGAAGAAAAGAGTTGCCAGCTTCTTGCCGTGACAAACCTCGGAGTACTTCTTGGGGTTTGCTATAATATCATCAGCTGTGTCAAGCATTTTATCAATTTCTTCGGTTGTCAGATCGAGAATGTTGATAAGACTTCTCATGCGTTGCCACCTATCCAGCTTTCATCAGAGGGGTTGTCTCTGAACTTGAGAAGACGAGCGATGTCTTCCTTTTCGATATATCCTTCTTCAGCAGCAACCTCTGCAACTGCGTCAAGATTTGAAAGTGAGTAGTTGATAACATTGGCTGCTGCCATTCTGTCAATACCTTTCTTCATACCGTAGGTGAAAATTGAAGCGATACCAAGTACCTCTGCACCTGCTTCGCGGAGAACTTCAACAACCTCAAGCACACTTCCACCTGTTGAGATAAGATCTTCAACAACTACAACCTTCTGACCCTTTTCAAGTTTGCCTTCGATCTGGTTGCCTCTGCCGTGGTCTTTGTGGCCGCTTCTTACATAACCCATAGGCAGGCCGAGAATGTGACCTACGATAGCTGCATGAGCAATACCTGCTGTTGAGGTGCCCATGATAACTTCACAGTCGGGATAGTACTTGAGAATTGTCTTTGCAAGGCCTGTTTCTACATCGGTGCGTACTGCAGGTGATGTGAGAGTAAGTCTGTTGTCACAGTAAATGGGGCTCTTGATTCCGCTTGCCCATGTGAAGGGCTGCTGGGGACGAAGGAATACAGCTCCGATTGAAAGTAAGTCTTTTGCGATGATTTTTTCCATGATATATCTTTCCTTTCGGTTTAATTTATATTTTCAGTGAAGCGGTGGGCGGCTCCACAGCCGAACTGCGTTCGGCACGGCGACGCCGTCGCCCAAAATCGCTTTGCGATTTTGGTGGAGCCGCCGAACCACCCTCTGCCGCAATTTTTAATTAGTCCACAAACTCAGCAAGGCATCTCTCATAAGCTGCAACGGGGTCTGCTGCTGCAGTAATGGGTCTGCCCACAACGATATAGTCTGAGCCTATCTTCTTAGCCTCAGCAGGAGTCATAACTCTCTTCTGATCGCCGATATCACCGTCTGCAAAACGCACACCGGGAGTAATTGTGAGGAACTTCTCACCGCATGTTTCATGCACCTTGCCTGCCTCAAGGGGTGAGCATACAACACCGTCAAGACCTGCATCGGCAGCGTTCTTAGCGTAGTGCATAACAACCATGTCAATAGGCTCTTTGATAAGAAGGTCGTTTTCCATACTTTCCTGATCTGTTGATGTGAGCTGAGTTACTGCAATAAGAAGAGGTCTTGTTCCGTCTTCTCTTGTAAGACCTTCAAGTGCAGCTTCCATCATACGCTTTGTTCCGCTTGCGTGAAGATTTGTAATATCAACATCAAGATTTGAAAGTACGCTCATTGACTTTTTAACTGTGTTGGGGATATCGTGAAGCTTAAGGTCAAGGAAAATCTTGTGACCTCTCTTCTTTATTTCTTTTACAATTTCGGGGCCTTCTGCATAGAAAAGCTCCATACCGATTTTTACGAAAGGCTTCTTGCCCTCAAATTTGTCGAGGAATGCGAAAACTTCCTCTTTGCTGCTGAAATCGCAAGCAACAATTACATCTCTACCCATTAGTGAGCACCTCCGATAATTTCACTTAAATTTGTTATGTTATATTTTTCCATGACTGCCGGGAGTTCATTGATTATATCACGGCAAGCATAAGGATTTACTAAGTTTGCGGCACCGACCTGAACTGCAGTAGCACCTGCCAGCATCATTTCGATAACGTCTTTTGCTGATGAGATACCACCCATACCAACAATGGGGATATTCACTTTTTCATAAACCTGATAAACGGCTCTGAGAGCTACAGGCAAAATTGCAGGACCTGAGAAACCACCCATTTTGTTTGCAATAACAGGCTTCTTCGTCTTAAGGTCAATTCTCATACCGAGAAGTGTGTTTATCATACTGATGCCGTCTGCACCTGCTTCTTCACAGGCTGAAGCAATTTCAGTTATATCCGTAACATTGGGAGTGAGCTTTGCAAGCACAGGCTTGGTTGTGACCTGTTTTACAGCTTCGATAACCTTGAAAGCACCGTCTGCAGTTACACCGAAGTTCTTTCCGCCTGCATGAAGATTTGGGCAGCTGATATTGATTTCAAGTATGCCCACCTGCTCTTCTTTATCAAGAAGTGAAGCACACTTCTGATATTCTTCTATGGCGAAACCGCCTACGTTTGCGATAACTTTTTTGTTATATACAACCTTAAGCTTAGGAAGCTCTTCGCTTATTACCTTTTCTACGCCGGGATTCTGCAGACCTACGGAGTTTATCATACCCATGGTACATTCTGCTATTCTGGGTGTGGGGTTGCCGAAACGACCCTCTAAAGTAGTACCCTTGAAGGAAATTGAGCCGAGACAGTTTATATCATAAAGCTCTGCATATTCATAGCCAAAACCGAAGGTACCTGAAGCGGGAATAACAGGATTATCAAGCTCTAAGCCTAAGAGATTAACCTTTGTGTTTACCATATTATCTCCTCCCTTTCAAGTACGGGGCCGTCTTTGCAGATTCTCTTGTTGCCGTATTTTGTTTTGCAGCTGCAACCCATACACGCACCGAAGCCGCATCCCATTCTCTCTTCAAAGCTGTACTGACCGCTTGTTACTGCAGTTGTCTCAATTGCCTTGAACATAGGCATGGGACCGCAGGTATAAAAGTATGTGTAGGACATATCTTTAAGGGCATCAGTTACGAAGCCTTTTATGCCCACGGAGCCGTCAACGGTAGTAACATAGGTTTCAGCACCTATATTCTCGAAATCCTCTTTGCAGAAAATTTCACTTTCTTTATTGAAGCCTAAAATCACCTTAGGCTTTTTGCCCTCAGCAATAAGTCTTTTGCAAAGGCCGAACATAGGAGGAATACCTACACCGCCACCTATAAGCACGGGAGCGTCACCGCTTTTTGACATATCAAAGCCGTTGCCGAGACCTACCAGTACATCGCATTTATATCCGTCTTGCCACTGAGCCATTTTTTCTGTACCCTCACCTACTACCTTATAGATGATTGTAACTGTATTTTCGTCCCAGTCGAAAACTGAAATGGGGCGTCTTAAATAACAGCCTTCAACTGTCAGGTTGACAAACTGACCCGGTGCAGTGAGAGCTGCTGTGTCGCCCTGAAGCACCATTTTATAAACACTGTCTGTGAGAGCCTTATTGCTCAGCACAGTGTAAATTCCCTGTGTCATAAACATCCTCCTTTAAAATATCTCTTTTGCATTTTTATAAGTATGAATTATCTTACCTTTGACCTTCCAGCCCTCAAAGGGTGTTGCTCTGCCCATTGAGAAGAAGTCTTCACTGTTTATAGTGTACTCTTCACTCAGGTCTATAACGGTGAAGTCGGCACTTTCACCTTCGGCAGTACCTCCCGCAAGTCCGAAACGCTTTCTCGGGTTGTCACTGAGAAGTGCTATGAGCTTTTCAAGAGTGATTACACCCTTTTCAACCAAGTATGTGTAAAGAAGCGGAAAAGCCGTTTCAATTCCTACTATACCCATAAGGCTCTTTTCAAGGCCTTTGCCCTTTTCCTCTGCTGAGTGAGGAGCGTGGTCCGTGGCTATCATATCAATTGTGCCGTCCTGTATGCCTTTTATAAGAGCTTCTCTGTCCTCTTTTGAACGAAGGGGCGGATTCATCTTAAATCTGCCTTCTTCCTGCAGATTACTGTCATCAAGTATCAGGTAGTGAGGACCTGTTTCGCAGGTGACATCAAGACCTTTTGCCTTAGCCTGACGGATAAGCTCAACGCTTTCTTTTGCTGAAATGTGGCATACATGATAAGCACAGCCTGTCTTTTCAACAAGCTTAAGGTCTCTCTCTATCTGCTTCCATTCGCTTTCAGAGCATATGCCTCTGTGGCCGTGCGACTTGGCATATTCGCCGTCGTGGATATATCCGCCACGAAGCAGGTCATTCACTTCGCAGTGAGCGACGATCATTTTGCCCAGAGACTTTGCCTTAAGCATAGCTTTTTCCATAAGTTCATCGCTCTGCACACCTCTGCCGTCATCTGAAAAAGCGACAACATCCTTTGCCATAGCATCCATATCAGAAAGTTCTTCACCCATCTGCCCTACAGTAATGGCACCGTAGGGGTAAACATCAATACAGGCATCTCTTTCGATAATGTCAAGCTGCTGTTTTAAATTTTCTTCGCTGTCAGGCACCGGCTTAAGGTTGGGCATAGAGCATACGGCAGAGTAACCGCCGTGAGCACTCGCCAGAGTACCTGTTTTAATAGTCTCTTTATAAGAAAAACCCGGCTCACGCAAATGTACATGCACATCTGCAAAACCGGGAAAAATATATTTATCGTCAAAAGAAATAATATCCCCTTCATAACCTTCTCGGGAAATAACTATTCCGTTTTCTGTAAATAAGGGAAGAGACTGGAGTGAACCGTTTTGATATATAGCCTTTGCTTTAAACGCTTTCATAATCTTCCTCCGTTTTCGTAAAAAAAGAACCCCTATGCAAGGAGTTTACTACACTTTGCACACTGAGTTCATGCCGCAAGACTGCCTTGCTGTTTAGTTCTCTTTTTGATTTCACATTATTTTATCACAGTGATAATAAAAAGTCAATGTTAAAAGTGATATTAACAAAACTTTTATTTTTGTTCACGTGGAAGTCTGCGGCGGAAACGGCAGGCGGCTCCATTAAAATCGCAAAGCGATTTTGCGGCGACAATGTCGCCGAGCCGAATGAAATTCGGCTATGGAGCCGCCGAACCCACCGCTAAAGCGAATCTACCTTTTCCATTCACCTCTTTTTTCGCTGTGCTACTTGATAACTCCCGCCTTTTACATTATAATATAAGCATAATAAAAATCAGGCGGTGGCAAAATGACTACAATTAACCTTGACGGAAAATGGATTTTACACGACGAATACACAAAAAAAGAGTTTGAGGCAACAGTTCCCGGTCTTGACCTTAATGACCTTATCACTCACGGGGTACTCCCCGACGTTCAGCAGTGCGAAAGTGACGAGGTTTATTTTAAGATGAGCGACTTTGACAGAAGCTACAAAAAGACCTTCACTGTTACTAAAGCTATGCTGAAAGAAGAAAAAGCTATTCTTCATTTTGACAGACTCGACACCCTCAGTGAAGTTTACATAAACGGCAAGATGATTGCCGAAACTCACAACATACATCTTCAGTATGACTTTGATATCAAGCCTTACATAAAAGAAGGTGAAAACGAAATTGAGGTTAAGTTCCTCTCACTTCGCAAACATATTACAGAAAAGCAAAAAACTCTCAAACTCCCCTGGAACTCAAACGGTACCGTAGGTCACCCACACATAAGAAAATGCGGCTGTCATTTCGGTTGGGACTTCGGCCCAGAACTTGATGCACAGGGTATAAGCGGTCACTGTGAAATTAAATTCTATTCTCACGGTGTTATTGACTTCTTTGAAGTAAAGCAGAGTGTAAACAAAAACATCGGCACAATTGAGTGTGAAATTGACCTTACCAATGCCAAAGATGGCGAAACTATCTCAGTTGTTATGACCTCCCCTGACGGCAAGGAAAAAACCTACAAAATCCCCGAGGGCGAAAACAGCCTTACTGTAACAGTGGAAAATCCTGAACTCTGGTGGTGCAGCGGCTACGGCGAGCAGCCTCTCTATACCCTTAAGGCAGTGCTTAAAAAGGGCAGAAAAGTCCTCAGCGAAAAGACCAAGCGCATAGGCTTCAGAACAATCACACTCGACAGAAGAAAAGATAAATACGGCACTAACTTCTGCTTTGTTTTAAACGGCAAGCCCGTTTTCGCCAAAGGTGCCAACTACATCCCCATGGACGGCCTTTATACCAATATCACCCACGAGAGACTCTATTCACTTCTTTCATCATGCAAAGAGGCCAATATGAATATGCTTCGTGTGTGGGGCGGCGGTTTCTATGAAAGCGATGAATTCTATGATATCTGCGACGAGCTGGGCATACTTCTGTGGCAGGACTTTGCCTTTGCCTGCTGCGGCTACCCCTTTATGAAAGAAGATTTCCTCGAGAGTGCAACCGAAGAAGTAAAGCAGAATGTTCCTCGCCTTAAGCACCATGCCTGCCTTGCTCTGTGGTGCGGCAACAACGAAATAGAAAGCATGTCCATGGCTTGGCTTCCCATGACAAGCTTCATCAACTCAGCAGGTGATTTCTTCTATAAAATTCTGCCCGAAATGCTCCAAAAACTTGACGGTGTTACACCCTACCACCCAACAAGCCCAAGCTCAGGCGAATATATGAAGAATATGAACTCCGACAAATACGGCGACACACATATATGGAATGTATGGCACGGCTATCAGGATAAAAACTATTGGAAAACACGCAAGACCCGTTTCTGCAGTGAATTCGGTATGCAATCCTATCCCCACGCTTCACTGAAGCCTCATCAGAAATGCGAAATGGGTGAAGAAAGACTCAGATATTATCTCACAAAGCATTTTGCTCTCAGCGGCAAAGAAGAATATAAGGTATATTTCACTCAGCTTCTTCAGATGGAATATATGAAAGAAGCAGTTGAGCATTTCAGACGCATAGGTGATATTTGTCACGGCACCCTTTACTGGCAGCTTAACGATATATGGGCAGGTGCTTCATGGGCAGGCATTGACTTCGGTGCAAATAAAAAAGCTCTTCTGTACCACTCAAAGCACTTCTATGAGCAGGTACATATCAGTGCCACGGAAGAAAAGGGCAGAATAAATGTATATGTAACCTCAGAACTTCCCGAAAACTTCAGAGGTACTGCCGTGCTTAAAACACATTCACTTGATGACGGCAGTGAAAAGGAAAACATCCTTGAGGTTTATATTCCCGCAAATAAAACCAAAGAAATTTTCAGCTTTGAAAAGAAGAAGTTTAACAAAACAAGCCATGTTCTTGTTATGTACCTTTACGATGAAAAGGGCAATATCATCAGCGAAAACAACAAGATTTTCTGCGAAAACAAAGACCTTGCTCTTAAACCCTCCAACATTGGCTATACTGTAAGTGTAGAAGGCGACACAGCAGAAATCACTCTGACAGCCGACAACTATGCAAGATATGTTTATCTTGACATCAAGGGTGAAACAAACGCTTTCAGCGACAACTTCTTTGACCTTTACGAAAACGAAAGCAAAACTGTTTCAATAAAGGTTAAGGATGCAGATAATATTCCCGGCAGACTCACAATCACCACTCTTTATGATGCTATGGAGGGTGCCGACAAGGCAAAGGATTTACTCATTTATGCAAGGGAATACACAAGACCTATGGCACTTGGCAACAGAGTTTCACGCTGGTTTGAAATCTAAGCTATAAATGGAGGCGTTTATGAAAATCACAGTTAAAGCCTACGCAAAAATCAATCTTATGCTCGACATTCTCTCACGCCTTGAAAACGGCTATCATGACCTGTTTATGATAATGCAGAGCGTGTCAATCTATGACGAGGTAACAGTAGAAAAAACCGATAGCAAAGATATAAAAATCACCTGTAGTGTACCGGGCATCCCCACTGACGAAAAAAACATCGCCCATAAGGCGGCTAAGGCATTTTTCAGCTTTAATAATATTAAGGATGCGGGCATACACATTCACATTGAAAAGAATATTCCCCACGCGGCTGGTCTTGCAGGTGGCAGTGCCGACGGTGCGGCTGTTATTGTGGCACTTGATAAAATATTCGGCACCAACCTCAAAGAAAAAGACATTATAAACATCGGCAAAACCGTTGGTGCTGATGTTCCTTTCTGCGCTATAGGCGGCACAATGCTCGCCCAATATACGGGCACTGTACTCTCCCACCTGCCTGAGCTTGACCTTCCTCACATTATAATAGTGAAGCCTTCTCAGGATGTTTCAACGGCGGCGGCATACTCTGCCTTTGACACAGCCGAGCGCGTACGCCACCTTGACAAAAACGGTATGCTTCAGGCTGTTATAAAGGGCGACATAGAAACCGTTTACAGCAAGGTTGACAATGTTTTTGAGCAGTTTATTGACGTGAGTGACAGGGTTTTAATTAAGGATATTATGAGAAAGCACGGGGCAAAATGCGCATGCATGAGCGGCAGCGGCCCCAGCGTTTTCGGCATATTTGAGGATAAGAATAGTGCAGAAGAATGTCTTATTGCACTGAAAAAGGACTATGCTGAGACCTATCTTTGCGGTGCTGTCTCAGATGGTTGTGAAATAACGGAGGGTTAAATGGCTACTCTGCTTATTGTTATAATTTATATTGCATATATTAGTCTCGGAATCCCCGACTCTCTTTTAGGTGCGGCCTGGCCTGCAATTTACGGTGAGATGGGTTTGCCCGTTTCCTACGCCAACTTCATTACGGTTATTCACGCTACAGGCACCATTATCTCAAGCCTTATGAGTGCAACCGTAATAAAAAAGCTCGGCACATCAAAGGTTACTCTTCTAAGTGCTCTTATGACAGCCTTTGCAATGCTCGGTTTTTCCCTCTCAGATAATATGCTGTGGCTTTGCGTGAGTGCAATTCCCTTGGGTCTTGGTGCAGGCTCTATTGACACAGCACTGAACAACTATGTTGCAATAAATTACAACGCCACACAGATGAGCTTTCTTCATTCGTCCTACGGTGTGGGAGTCACAATGAGTCCCTATCTTATGTCTCTTGCCATAGGCGACGGAAACTGGCGAAACGGATACAGGATGATGTTTTTCATTCAGTTTTCCATTGCCTTTCTGGTACTCCTTACACTCCCCGTGTGGAAAAAAGTTAAGGAACAAAAGGCAAAACCCGAAGTAAAACAGCAGAGCATAAGCATACCAAAAGCACTCTCAATACCAAAGGTGAAACCTACACTTCTCATATTTATCGGTTCGTGTGCCATAGAAGCAATCTGTCTTGTGTGGGGAAGTACATATTTGGTTGAGTCAAGAGGTATAACGGAAGAAAAAGGTGCTGAGTGTATTACATTTTATTTCCTTGGCATGACCCTCGGCAGAATACTCAGCGGTTTTCTCTCAAAGAAGCTGTCACCAAAGCAGATTATCATCTTAGGAGAATGCGTTACATTTATTGCAATTACCCTGCTTATACTCCCCCTCAACCTGACCTTTGCCACAATCGGTCTGTTTATGATAGGTCTTGGCAACGGTCCTCTTTTCCCGAATCTCACACATCTTGCACCCGTGCATTTCGGCGAAGAGCTGTCCCAATCACTCATAGGGCTTCAGATGGCTTCATCAAACTCGTCTGTACTGCTTTCACCTATACTTTTCGGTCAGGTTGCAGAGCATATCGGCGCACACCTTTTCCCGCAGGTACAGATGATTATGCTGTTGCTTACGGCAGGGGCGACCTTAACGCTTTTCAAAAAAAGAAAACATACATAAAAGAAAATCTCTCATGTGCAAAAAACACATGGGAGATTTTTTACTATATTTATTTTTTGCTCGCCGCGAGGCATTCTTTTTCCTAACGCGGAAAAAGAATCAAAAACGCGTTTTGCTGTTTTATCTCTCATCCTCAAGCACCGCGTGAGCGCACTTGATTCCGTCAACACCCGCAGATACAATTCCGCCTGCATAGCCTGCACCTTCACCGCAAGGATAAAGCCCTCTGACATTGGTCTGATATACCTCGTCACGAAGTATTCTCACCGGTGATGAGCTTCTTGTTTCAGGTGCCGTTAAAACTGCATCGGGCAGTGCAAAACCCTTGAGCTTTTTATCCATCTGCACAATAGCGTCAGCCATAGTGTCTGTCACCTTTTTAGGCAGCACCGCTCTTATATCTGAGGGTGTGACACCTGTGGGACAGCTGGGCTTTACAAATGAAAGCTTAGTTGACTTCTCGCCTCTGAGAAAATCGCCCACAAGCTGACAGGGTGCCGAATAGTCACCGCCGCCGAGAATAAAAGCCTTCTGCTCCATTTCCCTTTGAAGGTCAAAGCCTGAAAGCACATGCTCTGTTGGGAAATCTTCGGGATAGACATTGACAAGCAGTGCAGAGTTGGAGTTTTCTCCGTCTCTTGCCCACTCACTCATACCGTTGACAACAACACCGCCTTTTTCGCTTGTTGCCGCCACAACAGTACCGCCGGGACACATACAGAAGGTATAAGCTCCCCTCTCGTGTTCACCGTGGCAGGCAAGCTTGTAGTCAGCCGCACCAAGTGCCTTGTGACCTGCAAAGCTGCCGTACTGTGCCCTGTCAATGAGTTCTCTCGGATGCTCAATTCTTGCACCCACGGAAAAAGGCTTCTGCATCATCTTGACACCTTTGGTATAGACCATTCTGACGGTGTCTCTTGCCGAGTGGCCGATAGCAAGAATAACCGTATCGGTTTCCATATCAATATGCTCGCCCTTTTCCTCATAGGATATGCCCTGAACAAATCCGTTGTATATGATCAAATCTGTAAGCTTAGCTTCAAATTTTACGGTACCACCAAGTGAGATTATTTCCTCACGCATATTCTTTACAACATCGGCGAGCTTGTCTGTGCCAATATGAGGCTTGCCCGAATAGAGTATTTCTTCAGGTGCACCGTGAGAAGCAAACTCGAGGAAAACCTTGCGGCAAAGAGGGCTCTTTATGCCTGTTGTGAGCTTTCCGTCTGAGAAAGTGCCTGCACCGCCCTCACCGAACTGTACATTTGAGGTTTCATCAAGAATTTTATTTATAAAGAAGTTGTTTACATCTTTTGTTCTCTCGTCAACATCTCTGCCACGCTCTAAAACGAGAGGCTTGAGACCTGCTCTTGCAAGAGTCAGTGCCGCAAAAATGCCTGCGGGGCCGAAGCCCACAACAACGGGAGTGTACTTTGAGGTGCGCTTATTTTCGGGCATCTCATAGCTGAAAGGCTTGACATAGATGACCTTATTTGAATTGCATCTCTTGATTATCTTCTCTTCATCGCCGTGAACCTCAACATCAACGCTGTAGACAAAAAACACATCTTCTTTTTTTCTGCTGTCCACGCTCTGACGGGCGATTGTTATTGATTTAATCTGCTCGTCGTCAATACGCAAAATCTTTTTGCAAGCCTTAAAGAGGTCTTCTTTTGTGCTGTCAAGGCTACCTTTTACTTCATTTATTCTTATCATTGTTTATCTGCCTTCCTACTGCTATACCGCTTGCAAATGCCCACAGCAGATTATATCCTCCGCAAGGGCCGTCAACATCTAAAAGCTCACCGCAAGCATACAAGCTTTTGCATTTCAGCGACTCGAGAGTATTTTTATCAAACTCTCTTAAATCAGCGCCGCCCGAAACCACCTGAGCATCCTCAAAGGGTCTGAGTGCCGCAATTTCAAAGCTGAACTTTTTAGCCGCCGAAACTATACTCTTTATCTCTTTATCGCTGAGCTGACCTACAGCTTTTGTTACAGGTACTCCCGCACTTTTTACCGTAACTTCACCCAGCTTCTTTGGCATAAAGCCCGTGAGAAGATTTTCACATTTCATTTCTTTATTGTGAAGAGTAATCTTTTTTATATTTTCACACAGCTCATTAAAGCTCATATCGGGAACAAAGTCACATGTAATAAGCGGTGTTGTCTTGCCCTGCCTGAAATGTCTTGCTATAAAAGACGAGAGCTGCATAACGGCAATTCCCGAAAGTCCGTAATCTGCAAAAAGAAGCTCGCCGCTTTCTTCGGCAACTTTTTCCGAGTCAATGAAAAGGCTCAGCTTTGCCTTATGTCTTATGCCCTTAAGCTGACGGGTATATGTGTTATCTTTAACTGTCAGCTTTGTCAGTGCCGGCATAAGCTTTGTCACTGTGTGACCTATAGTTTTAAGAAGCTCATAGCCGCCATAGTTTTTCGCTCCTGCCTTACCGCCACAGCAAAGCACAACCTTGTCATAGTTTTTGCCGTCACTTAAAAGAAAGTCTTTGCCATGTTTTTTTATAGTTGTTATTTCACTGCCGCAAAGAGTTTTCACGCCTAGTCTGTCACATTCCATGCGAAGTATGTCAAGAACACTTGTCGCCTGATTGCTAAGCGGATAAACTCTGCCCTCTTCATCCTGACGGGTGTAAAGTCCCAACTCTTCAAAAAAGCGGCGGACAAAGTCTGCATCATACTGCTCAAGCACCCCGCGTACAAAATAAGGTGCAGAATAATCATCGGAAGAAGCGAAGGCGTTGAGCATATTGCATCTGCCGTTGCCTGTAGCGAGAATCTTTTTGCCCACTCTGTCTTTTGCCTCGTATAAAGTAACCTGCGCCCCGCCTTTTGCCGCCTCTATTGCGCAGCAAAGCCCCGAAGCACCGCCGCCGACAATTGCAATTCTCATTTCTCCGCCTCCTTTTTTTCGCATTTTCAATATATTCTATCACAATATAAAAAATATCTCAACCGTTAACGGCAAAAAAATGCTCTCAGTTTCACCTGAGAGCATTTATTAAGTTTAGAGCCTTTCAAAGGGGTCTTTCTCACCGAGGATAAGTCTTACAAAGTTATCGATAGCATCAACAATTTTCTTCAAAAGACTTGCAATAGAATTCTTTAATGCAGTCATAAAATCATTTCCAAGCTGACCCATATTTACATTCGTTATATCCTCAAGCATATCCTTATGGAGTACCTTCATTGTAAGACCGCCGCAAAGGAAGTTATCAAAGAAGCCTTTTACGGTAGTCATTTCAGCCTGTGTAAGAGTAGCGCCTGCAGCCTTATTGAAGTTGATCCAGATGTTTTCGAGAGCTATATCGTTTTCAGTGCGTCTGAAAACCTCTGTATTTTCATCAATCACACCGTCTCTGTTAACATCTATTCTCTTGGCAGGAGCCATGTACACACGGTTGATATCAAGATAGCAAAGCAACATAAGGAAAAATTCATCAATACTTTCAGAGCCTGCAAGTTTTGCTATAGGAAGAGTAGCGAAAGCAATATTGTCATATAAAGGACTGCCGTTAAGCTTATTCATTACACTGTCCACTGCATCTGAAAGGAAGTTTAAAACACTCGTTAAGTTCATAAGTGCTTCTTCTGTATACTGGTTACCAAACTGTGCATATCTGATAGTGAAAAGGGACATAAAGGCATCTCTGTAAGAAATTGCATAACCTTTTGAGAATGCCCACAGCACATCAAGGATAAATGTAAGCGGTGCTGCGAAGAATGACGAGAACATATCCGTAAGAAGTCTCGTTGCTGCGTAATAGCCTTCTTCTTTTTCGCGTGTAAGAAGCATATCTAAATTAACGCCCAGAATTTTCATAAGAGGAAGGAAATTAACACTGGGCTGCTTGCACCAGTTACTGTCAATAAGCGCACCGAGACCTGAAAGCTCAACTATCTTGCCGAAGAAATCTTCCTCATCTATGGCCACATTATCTTTGATAGGTCTGTATTTATTTCCGTCTTCATCATATTCGGGAAGAAGCGTAAAGTCGGGGTTTATAAGAGTTCCTATAAAGTTTGTAAGCTTAACGATATTATCGTTTGTGTAAAATTTGCCGCCACCCCAGTAGTTGGTAATAACTCTCTTGAGGTAAAGGTTCATATTTGCTTTGACAAGAGCTACTTCACTTCTTTCAAGAGTAAAGTAATAATTGTAGTGCTTCTGTTTCTGTCCCAGGTCAACCTTAACCTCTGTGATTTTTTCAAACAGTGCTGCATCGGCAGCCTTGTTTTCATATTCCACTCTGTTGCCTAAAAGAACTTCTGCACATTCATCATACATTTCTTTAAACTTACAGGAAGAAGTGCCGTGATCTGCACCGGTAACAAGAGGTACTCTGAAATTGTACCACAAAAATGCCTCTCTGTCTTCGGTGTAAAGATTTTCGATAGTTACACCTAACATCGTGTCATTCTTGTTAGCTTCAATAAAGCCCTCGAAATCAGTGATGTTTCCTGTCTTGGCAACTGCCTCAACACTCTTATAGCCTACCTGATTGATGCTGTCGGCAAATGCTGTATTAAGGTCGTTGATGATGGGGTCGATTACCTGAGCCACACAATCGGGGCGCATGCTATCCTCATCCATTTCCTCAGCAAAGCTCACAACACTAAAGCAGGAAAAAGCAAGTGAAACAGCAAGCAACAAACTCAAAAACTTTTTCATTGTTATATGTACTCCTTTAATTAAGTATAGTCTGCCAATTTTTACTTCTATAGTTTATCACTAAAATGCAATTAAGTCAATAAAAAACTTGCAAGTTAAAAACTTTTTTACAGTGTTTTGTCAGAATATTGTATAAATCTCAGTGCGACTTAAAAAAATAATTGACGAAACACAACAAATATGATAGAATATTTTTATTATAAACTCTAGGAGGAATTTTATGTCTAATCAACTCGACAAAAAATACGGCCTTCTGACGGCAATCTGCACCGTTGTTGGTACTGTAATCGGTTCCGGTGTCTTCTTTAAAGCAGAAAAAATTCTTACAGAAACAGGCGGTAATCTCCCCGTAGGTATCCTTGCATGGATAATCGGCGGTCTTATCATGGTTTCATGCGCCTATGCATTCTCAATTCTTGCAACAAGACACGAAAAGGTCAGCGGTGTTGTTGACTTCGCAGAAGCTCTTGTTGGTAAGAAATATGCATACTTCATGGGTTGGTTCCTTGCTCTTCTGTACTACCCCACTCTTACATCAGTTCTTGCATGGGTAAGTGCGAGATACCTCTGTGTTTTCATCAACGGTTTCCTTCCCGCAGAGGCACAGCTGAGCATCGTTGGTCCCCAGTGTATGACTGTGGCAGGCGTGCTCCTTATCTCAATCTTTGCACTCAACACTCTTGCTCCCAAGATTGCAGGTAAGTTCCAGGTTTCAGCAACCTTCATCAAGCTTATCCCTCTCTTCCTTATGGCTATTGTCGGTACCATCAAGGGTCTGACAAACGGTCTTCTCGTTGAAAACTTCACAACAATAGTTAACGAAGATATCTCAACATCAAGTGGTCTTTTCAAGGCAGTTGTTGCTACAGCATTCGCATATGAAGGCTGGATTTGTGCAACTTCAATCAACGCTGAGCTTAAAGATGCAAAGAAAAATCTTCCCAAGGCTCTCGTTATGGGTACTCTTATTATCGTAGCAGTTTACATCACTTACTACATCGGTCTTGCAGGCGGTATCGAAAATGCCGTTATCATGCAGGGTGGTGAAGCAGGTGCAAGAATCGCTTTCTCAGCAGTATTCTCAAACTTTGCAGGCACACTTCTGTTCTTATTCGTTGTTATCTCCTGCCTTGGTACTCTTAACGGTCTTACCCTTGGCTGCTCAAGAGCTTTCCATGCTATCGCAGCCCGTGACGTCGGTCCCAAGCCCGAAGTTCTCAAGCAGGTTGACGCAGCAACAAATATGCCTTCAAACTCATCAATGGCAGGTCTTTTAATCAGCGGTCTCTGGCTCCTCTTCTTCTACGGTTCACAGCTTGACACCCCCTGGTTCGGACTTTTCTCATTTGACTCATCAGAGCTTCCCATCATCACAACCTACGCTATGTACATTCCCATCTTCATCAGTATGCTGTTCAAAGAAAAGAATCTCGGCGTTGTTAAGGGTAAGATTGCTCCCGTTCTTGCTATAATCGGTTCAATCTTTATGGTTATTGCAGCTATCTTTGCTCACGGTATTTATCCCTACCAGGCAGCACAGGCAAACGGAACATTCTCGCTTCCCGTTCTCTTCTACCTTATCACTTATATTGTGATTATGGTTATCGGCGCATTCTTCATGAAGTCAAAGAAAAGCAAGAAATAGACCTTAATAAAACAGCAATCGGCATCGTTTTTACGGTGCCGATTATTTTTTGTGCGATGTTATGTACCACCGCCGTCAGGTGAAAGTCCGAAGCTCACAGAAAGAGCCTTGTCTATTTTATACATCTCACTTTTATCAAGTATGCCCATTTTTTCACGAAGTCTCTTTTTATCAAGAGTTCTGACCTGCTCTAAAAGCACAACGGAATCCTTTGCCAGACCGCAGTCGTGGGCATTGACTTTTATGTGAGTGGGCAGGTTTGTTTTAAATCGCTGACTTGTTATTGCAGCAGCTATAACCGTTGGGCTGAACTTGTTTCCCACATCGTTCTGCACTATAAGAACAGGTCTTATGCCTCCCTGCTCAGAACCCACAACAGGACTCAGGTCAGCGTAATATATTTCGCCTCGTTTAACTGACATAGTGTTTCCTCCACTTTAAGTTCATCTCTGACTAATGCTTGCAAAAATAGTTTAACCTTCATTGGCTGCTTTTAAACAAGTGGAGTCATATTATTTTATGTATCAATCTTATAAAAAGTTACGCACATTGATTTTTTCTTTCAATGTGCGTCTTTATCATTCAAATATATAGCGATAACTTTCTGTCTCAACAGATATAAGCTTCTTCTCTTCGCAATCTGTTTTTATGTGGTAGGGTTCGCCTTCATATTGCAGTGTGGTTTTCTCTTCACCTTTTAAAGGGATGCTTATATCACTTTGTGCTATATCCCCAAGAAGCTCAAAGAGCAGATAAATGGGGCTTTCTTTTTCGGTGTCAGGAGTAAAGGATACCTCACCGACGGTGACATTCATACTATGTGAAACCGATTTGAATTCCAGACCCTTTATGTTCTCCGGCTCGGTGATTTTAAAGCTGATGTCCTCGGGCGAATTATATGTAAGCTCACCCTTTATTTTTGTTCCCGCACTTTGAAAACTCACATGGGCAGTGAACTGCCCGAGTTCAAAAGGCACCTTTATATTGCCACAGGCACAAAGCCCTGAAAGCAAAACCGTCACTGATAAAACACACAAAAAACGGCGAAGCATAAACCTACTCCCTTTGATTATTTTTCAAAGGCTCTCATAGAATATGCGAGTTCATTCACCACATCACTCGGAAGCATACCCGACTTTGACATTTTTTCTGAAACGCCCTCGGCGGTGTAGCCGTGAATATAAACCGCCGCCGTTGCCGCGTTCAAAGGCAAAAAGCCCTGAGCAAGAAAACCGCCCATAAGACCTGACAGCACATCGCCGCTGCCGCCCTTGGCAAGACCTGAGTTGCCCGAAGCGTTGACATATGCCTTCTTTGAGAAAGGCTGAGCCACAACAGTGTTTGCTCCCTTGAGAACAACATAAATCTTATTCTGAGCTGCATAGTCTCTTGCAGTTCCCACTCTGTCAGTTTCGATAAGCTCAATAGCCTTGCCGCAGAGACGGGACATCTCCTTGGGATGAGGGGTAAGAATCACATCACATGAAGCACCTCTCAATATACTTATGTCCTGAGCTATGATGTTTATGCCATCCGCATCAACGAGAACGGGAACTTTTGAATTCTCAAGCACAGCCCTTAGTACAGCCTTTGTGTCTTCATTAACACCCATACCGCAGCCGATAACTATGGCAGTGTACTTATGAAGTGAAGCTAAAATCTTATCAATCGCCTCAGCCGAGAGGGTTCCCTCGTCATTTTCGGGCAGAGGCATCATCAGTGCTTCCGTCAGCTTGTTTGCAACGGGAATATATGCGCTTTCAGGGAAAGCCATTGTCACGAGTCCTGCACCGCTGCGAAGTGCCGCAGAACCTGCAAGTACGGGTGCGCCTACCATTGACTTGCTGCCGCAGATGCAAAGCAGATGTCCGAAAGTACCCTTATGAGAAATGCTTGAACGCTCCTTAAAAAGATTGCTGACTTCAACTCTGTTATGGGTGAAAAGTGAGTCACTGACCAGCTTATAGCTTTCCTCGGGTATGCCGATGTTTGCAATAATTATATCACCGCAACACTCTGAGGCAGGGTGCATAATATGAGCAGGCTTAAGTGAAGAAATTGCAATTGTATAGTCAGCCTTAAAGCAGCCCGGGTCATTGAAGCCGCTGTCGCAGTAAACACCGCTGGGTACGTCAATAGCAAACTTAACGCCTTTTGCATTTGACATTTCCTCGAGAAGCTGTCTCAGCTCTGTATTAACATTGCCGTAAAAGCTGAAGCCGAAAATTGCATCAACTATAACATCGGCATTTCTTATGGTCTGCACGGCCTTTGCCCTGTCAGCATCATACCACACAGTGGGAATTGCCATATCAATAATGAGCTTATACATATAGGTTGCCTCTGCGCTCACGGGGTACCCTGCCGCCATAATGACACAGACATTATATCCGTTTTCACTGAGCTTTCTTGCAACCACGAAGCCGTCACCGCCGTTATTACCCTTGCCGCAGACTACAGCAACATTACGCTTGAGGCTCTTTTCTTTTTCAATTTCGTTTCTTATGTTTCTGGCACAGGCAGCACCTGCGTTTTCCATCATACGCTGATATGACAGACCGTATTTCGCAGTGTACTGTTCTACCTGTTTCATTTCATCGGAGCTGAGCAGTCTCATAATGAATTACCACCTTTTAACAAAATTATTATGTATATTGTATCATATTATGCCTGAAATGCAAATAGTAGAAATGAATAAAATACAGTATATCTTTAAATCCCACTGAAAAATTTGCAGAAAATAATCGTAATTTCACCCAAATCACACTATAATGTAACAAAATCTTTATAAAAATTTTTGTTTTCCCATTGTTTTATATTTAAAAATGATATATAATAGACCTTGTATTATAATTCAGTTTTGTATTGGAGGGTCGCTGTATGATCGACGAAACCATCAGATTTAAAATTCAAAAGGGTTCACCTGAGGAAATGAAAGAAGTTCTCGCTCAGGTTTATGCCGCATTAAAAGAAAAGGGCTATAACCCAATTAACCAGATAGTCGGTTACATTCTTTCAGAGGACCCGACTTACATTACAACACACAATAACGCGCGCAGTCTTATAAGAAAGGTAGACAGAGACGAGCTTTTACAGGAGCTTGTTAAGAACTATCTTAATGACTGATTTTACAGGAGGTACACAATGGCAGCAAAAAAGAAAAGCGAATTTTTAACATACAAAGACAAGCCTCTCGTTCGCAAGGGTAACACAATTTACTACGGCAATATGAGCGATAAGTTTGTTGTTATGTTCCAGATTCTCTCAACAAAGGATGTTGACGGTCTTCAGGTGGCTGACAGAGTAGGCGTACAGCTCATCAACACAGACCCCAATGTCAGACCGCATGACAGAATTGCACAGAAGACTGAGAAAAAGGGTCTTTATGCAGCAATGGATATCGGCAAGATCTGGCTTGAAAGAGCTTTAGCCGAATAAAAAAGCAAATGACGGCTGTTGTCCTTTGGCAGCAGCCGTTTAAGTTAGCATAAACTTTATATCCGCCCGTGGCGCAACGGATAACGCAGCAGATTCCGATTCTGAAGATTGGGGGTTCGAGTCCCTTCGGGCGGGCCATGACCGAAGTATGTTTTACATACTTCGGTCAACGAAATAAATCCTTGCGGATTTGTGAAATATTGCTCATGCAATGTGAAATAGCTTCGCTGTGAAATATGCTGTCGCATACGGATTTATTTCATTTCACTTTCTGCTTAAAGCAGAAAATTTCACAAATTATGTAATAATTTATTTCACATTTTGCTTTGCAAAATATTTCACTAAGGGAGTTAGCCTATGTCTGAATCTAAATTAAAAGACTTGTCGATGGAGTTTTCCGTTAATGTTCTTAAGATGTGTGAAAAAATAAAAGGGCACGGCTCTCTTGTCAATCAGTTAGAGCGTTCCGCTACATCTGTTGGTGCAAATATCCATGAGGCAATCTATGCTCACGGCAGAGCTGACTTTATTGCAAAATTACAAATAGCACTCAAAGAATGTCACGAAACAACATATTGGCTTGAACTCTTTGTTAAAGCAGGCTTTGCTGACCGAGATGAAGTTAAACCTTTATATAACCAATGTGGCACAATACGCAGAATTCTGATCGCATCTATCAACACATCAAAAGCAAACGCTCATAGCCATAAACAATCAACCTGAGGCGGTGATATTATGTCCTTGCAAACCATCGAAATCAATTCCGTTAAAATCACTTTCGACTAAGGTAAAACAAATGTATATCGCACAACCAAAGGGGTGATACAAATGAAAAAAGCTCTCACAAAAACAAAACAGATTATTTTAGGCTTTGTTCCCATATTTCTGCTGTGGTTAATAGGTTTTCTTATTGTCGACGACTCTTTCTGTTTGATCTTAAATAACAGCTTCCTCAACTCAATCTGGTATGAACTTGACATCATTGCCTGTTCAGTACCCTTTGTAGTTTCTTTATGTCTGATATTAACAGCCTATTTCAGCAAGCGCTATGATTACAAATACTTATACTATTCAGCTCTTATCGTTGCTTGTGTACCTATGGTTATACCAGCTACGGAGGAGTTTCTTATGTTTGATGACACATCTGTATTTATGTGGCTCATATCCTTTCCTGTTGCGATGATTTTGTATCCTTACGCTCTTGCTTATGAAGTTATAGATAATCTGATGCTTGCAGCTGAATATATTATCGCCATAATGGCAGTGCTTGCTGTTATTTCAGCTATTGTTTATAAAAAGACAAAAAAACTTGAATTTCCGGAGGCAACCCTGACCGACCTTATCACCCACTATGACAAACTCATAGACGAAAACAATGACCCCTTTAATGAGTCAAGAATGATGCAGGACTATATGAACAAATGGGACGGAGACACTTTTATTGACGCTCTGTCTGCCGATAAAAGCAAAAACGCCCTTGAAATCGGCATGGGTACAGGCAGACTCACAGGCCGCATTGCTCCCCTTTTTGGCAGTGTTACGGGTATAGATATCTCCCCGAAAACAATAGCACGAGCAAAAGAAAACCTTTCAGCTCACAACAATATTTCTTATATCCTCGGCGACTTTATGACTTATGATTTTGCGACAAAGTTTGATGTCATTTATTCCAGTCTGACATTTATGCATATCAGGGATAAAGAAGCTGCAATAGCAAAAATTGCTTCACTGCTTTCAGACGGCGGCAGGTTTGTGCTTTCCATAGACAAAAATCAGAGCGATATCATCGACTACGGTACTCGCGAGGTTAAGATATATCCTGACAATCCTGACTCCATAACTGAATATATACTTAAGTTCGGTATGAATGTGGAGGATGTCAGGGAAACGGAGTTTGCTTATATAATTATTACATCAAAAGGCAGGTAAATCACCTGTCTTTTTTCGTTATAATATCTCTGCAAACTATTGCATTTTGCCTTTATATTTGATAGAATTATTTATATATTACTTATCAGGAAGTGATAAAATATGAAAGCCATTACTAACGGCAAAATCATTCTCAAAGACAGAATTGTTGAAGGCTCAGCCCTGCTCTATTCTTCTGTTATCGAAGGCATTGTCCCCCTCGGCAGTGTACCCACAGATGCTGAAATAATTGACGCTAAGGGTGGCTATGTGGCACCCGGTCTTATCGACATGCACATTCACGGCTATCTTGGCAAGGATGTCTGCGACGGAGAAGAAGAAAGCATTCGTACTATTTCAAAAGGACTTCTCGCTAACGGTGTTACGGGTTATCTGCCCACAACAATGACAGTGGATATGAAGGTTATCCGCAAGGCTCTCGAGGTTTGCCGTGAACTCAAAGAAGAAAGCAAGGATTGGGACGGCAGTGTTATCCTCGGCTGTCACGCTGAGGGACCTTTTATCTCTGAGAGCAAAAAGGGCGCACAGGATGCCAAGTACATACTTAAGCCTGATGCAGCTTTTGTCAAGGAATATGCCGACATTATAAAATCTATTACCCTTGCACCCGAAACTGACGAAAACAATTTTGCGGCTATCCGTGAAATAACAAGAGACACAGATGTGCTCATCTCAATGGGACACACCTCAGCTGACTATGAAACTGCTATGGCAAGTGTAAACGCAGGTGTTAAGCACGTCACTCACCTTTTCAATGCGATGACACCCCTGCAGCACAGAGCTCCCGGTGTTGTCACTGCGGCTATGAACAGCGATATCAGCTGCGAGCTTATTGTTGACACCTT
>JAZSPF010000032.1:0-3691 GCA_045537315.1 Acutalibacteraceae bacterium | reverse complement strand
CCGTCGGCAGTGCGGTGAGCTGTGCTTGCATCAATTATAACAGTGTCGGGGTTTGTCACAAGCTTCACAGCCTCAATTGCCGCCGCATCGGGAAGGCAAAGGAATGTGACATCGCTTTCATTCATAAGGCGCTGTCTTTCAGCCGTGTCTTTTCGCTTGTCTTCGTCTATTTCGAGTAAAGTCACATAAGGATGATTTACTAATTTACTTTTTAATTGCAGACCTGTAGTGCCTGCCTGACCGTCAATAAAAACCTTTATTTTATTCATGAAGAAACCTTCTTTAAGGGATATTTATGCATGAATAATGCATACCAATGGAATTATTATACACTAAAATGTATATTTGTCAAGTGAATTATGAATATTTATGTATTGTTCTTGAATATTATACATAACCAATATAAGCGATAGTTGAGTTGCCAATTTTAACTACACCGCTCAGTTGATACTTTTTGAATATTGCTTTTGCTTCGGCTATATATTCGCGGTAATTCTTGTCGCCTTCTTTCAAAGAATATGAACCTGAAAGCAGACGGCTGATAAATTTATCTTCGTTATAAAAAAGTGGATTATCAAAGGTCATCTTTTCATATTCGCTTCTGAAAAAGCTGATAATACGTTTATCGTCTTCTTTTATTCCGCCGCTAAAACCTTTGAATGAGGGGCAAAATTTTTTATTAAGCTTACAAACTTCTTTGTTGATTTCATCATCATTCTCGCGGGTATTCCATATAAGAATAACCTTACCGTGAGCTTTTAATATTCTTTTGCATTCCGAGCGGAACTCATCAACATCGAACCAATGAAAAGCCTGAGCAGCCGTAACAAAATCAACACTGTTTTCACTCAAGGTAGTGTTTGAAGCATCACCTTTGACAGATTTGAATTTATCACAAACACCAAGTTCTTTTTCAGCAACACAGCGCATATCATCGTTTGGCTCAACCCCGTAGACAAAACTACCCCTATCAAGAAGTTGCTTTGCAAATTTACCTGTGCCGCAACCGATATCTGCAATAAAGCTTTCATCGGAAAAATCAAGCTCGTCATAAAGATACTTTATGAAGCTCTCGGCGTAATTTGGTCTGCCGACAGTGTAAACTGCGGCTCTATCGGTGAATTTTTCAGTATTAGCCATTCCGCACCTCTTCACTATTTCCTCTTACTTTTTACCTCAAAAAAATCCTCCCCAAAAATTGAGGAGGATTTAATGGGTACAAACTTATTTAACCATTGAAGCGATTTCAGCTGCGAAATCGTCAACCTTCTTTTCAATGCCTTCGCCCTTAGCGAAACGTGTGAAGCTTGTAAGCTTGATATCAGCACCGAGAGCCTTAGCTACTGAGTTTACATAGCCGTTAACATCTCCGTCGAAGAGATCTGAACGAACGAATGTCTGCTCAAGAAGACAAATTTCCTTGATCTGCTTTGCAAGACGGCCCTGAACAAGACCAACGAAGATCTTGTTATCAGCGATTTCAGCCTTATGTGAAACTGCGATTTCAACAAGAGTAGCATAAGCAGCGTCTGAAATGAAGTTTACAAAGTTCTTTCTCTGCTTCTGGTCAAGACCTTTATAAATTGTGATGTCTTCATCACTCCACTTATTCTCAGCGATAGCTTCTTCGATAAGGCTGTTGAGAACAGGAACGGGAAGTGAATCGGGCTTATTGAGAGCGCTGTCAACTGTAATTGACTTCATCTTAGCAAGCTCTTCATCTGAGATGTCAGCCTTACCTAAATATTCGGGACTCATAGCTGCGATCTGCATAGCAACATTCTTGCCCATTGCTTCAAATTCAGCCTTAGCTGCTGTTTCATCATCAACATCAAATGCAACGATAACACCAACTGAACCGCCGGCATGAATATATGTTGCTACATGTCCTTCAACAAGAGCAAATCTACGAACTTTCATGTTTTCACGAAGAGCAAGGAAAACCTCCTGAACTTCTTCTGCAACTGTAAAGTCTGAATCAACTGCCTTTGTAGCAAGAAGAGCATCAACATCAGCAGGCTTTGCAGCAACAACAGTCTTAACAACTTTAGCAGCAAGGTTAACAAAGGGTTCGCCCTTAGCAACGAAGTCTGTTTCACAGTTAATTTCAACAAGAGCACCTGCGTTACCGTCATTGTAAGCAGCTACAATACCTTCATCGGCAACACGGCTTGCCTTCTTAGTTGCAGAAGCAAGACCCTTTTCTCTGAGGATGTCCATAGCCTTATCAAAATCACCGTCAGCTTCTACAAGAGCCTTCTTGCAGTCCATCATGCCAACGCCTGTCTTCTCACGAAGACTCTGTACGTCTTTAGCTGTAAATGCCATAATAAATTCCTCCTATATTATATAGTATAAGATTTAAATCAATTATTCAGCAGCAACTTCTGCAGCTTCTTCTGCAACTGCTTCTTCTGCTGCGGGAGCGTTTGATTCGCCCTGTCTGCCTTCGATAACTGCATCAGCCATAGCGCCTGCAATAAGTCTTACAGCTCTGATAGCGTCATCGTTACCGGGGATTACATAGTCAACTTCGTCGGGATCACAGTTTGTGTCAACGATAGCAACTACGGGGATGCCGAGCTTGTGAGCTTCAGCAACTGCAATCTTTTCTTTTCTGGGGTCTACGATGAAAAGAGCTGCGGGCTGCTTCTTCATGCCTGAGATACCGCCGATGAACTTTTCAAGCTTTTCTGTTTCAAGCTGAAGCTTGATAACTTCCTTCTTGGGAAGAAGAGCGAATGTGCCGTCTGCTTCCATAGCCTTGAGCTGTTCGAGTCTCTTGATTCTTTTCTTGATTGTTTCGAAGTTTGTCATCATACCGCCGAGCCAACGAGCGTTTACGTAAGGCATACCTGCGCGGATAGCTTCTTCGCGAACTGAATCCATAGCCTGCTTCTTTGTGCCAACGAAGAGAACTTCGCCGCCGTCTGCAGCACCTTCACGAATGAATGGGTAAGATTCTTCAAGCTTCTTCACTGTCTTCTGAAGGTCGATGATGTGGATTCCGTTTCTTTCTACATAGATGTACTTGCTCATTTTCGGGTTCCATCTTCTTGTCTGGTGACCGAAATGAACGCCAGCTTCGAGGAGCTGTTTCATTGATACTACTGACATTGTAATATCCTCCCTTTTTTTCGTTTTTTTAACCACCGCGAGTTCTAAAGTGAACCACACTCCGACGGAGTGAAACGGGCGCACCAATCCCCACGCGTGCGTTATCGGCAAAGATTATAGCACAACGTGGGGATTAAGTCAATAGGTTTTATGATATTTTTTGTTGTTTTTGGGATTATAGTCTGAGGTTGGGCGGCTCCACTAAATCGCTTGCGATTTGCGGCAACGCAGTTGCCTTGCCGAACGGCGTTCGGCGGTGGAGCCGCCTTCCGCTGTTTTCCCTTAAGACTCAGTTGTTCCTCTTTTTCAGCATTTCCTGCATAGCAAAGATTTTTCGTCTGCGCTCGTCCTCACCGTCAGTGTCGGCAGAGTACCTCTCACCGTCAAAGAGAAGAACACTCCCCTCTTTGACTTCAAAGCCAATTGTGTCAAGTGAGACCTCAATATGACTTCTGTCCTGTTTTTCAAGCACGGCTATACCGCCGACTATTCTGTCAACAATAAGTTTTTGCATTACGCTTTCCTCCTGTTTCAGGAATAATTCTGCATTCAGTTTACAAGGCTGTAGCCTTCA
>JAZSPF010000010.1:0-23827 GCA_045537315.1 Acutalibacteraceae bacterium | reverse complement strand
CACTTATGAACACCTGTGCAACAGTCCGCAAATTCTCGCAAATAAAAAGTTTGCGGCTTTTCGTTTTCTTACTGACTTGCACCTTTTATCTACTTATGATACAATAAAACAAAGCCTTGCCTTAGGAGGATAAAATATGACTGAAATAAAAACCAAATCAAAAGCTACATCAGGTCTTACTCTGAAACACAAAATCGGTTACGGTCTCGGCGATGCGGGCGGTTGCATGACCTTTGCTCTTATGGGCAGTACCTTTGCAATGTACTGCACTGATGCGCTTAAAATCGACACTAATTTGCTTGCAATTCTTCTTGTGGTGTGGAATGTGTGGGACTTTATCAATGACCCGCTTATGGGAGCTTTTATGGATAAAGCTTTTGCAAAAAAGCGTAATGCCAAAGGCAAATTTCGCCCATGGCTTTTGAGAAGTGCACCTTTACTTTGTGTGAGCTTCATTGCTTTGTGGTCTGTACCGTCACTTTTCGAGGGGCTTTCCCTTGTGTGCGTACTTTTCGGTCTTAAGATACTTTACGAAGGTGCGTATACAATGTTTAATATACCCATGGGCTCACTTTTATCGGCAATGGCTGACGACGATAAAGAGAGAGCTACTCTTTCTTCTGCAAGAGGATTCGGCTCTGCTGTGGGTAATGCAATTCCTGTTGTACTTATGCCCGTGCTTATTAAAAAATTCGGTCAGACAAACGCCACAGGATATGCCATCGGTGCTGTCGCCTGTGCTGTTGTCGGCTTTGTAATGTGCCTTGGTCATTACGCATTTACCGAAGAGCGTACAACTTTCGTCTCCGAAAACAAGCAGCAGAATATCAAATTCACAGATATTCTTAATGTTTTTCGTGTGAATCGCCCCTTCCTTGCTCTTTGTATTCACGGGCTTTGCATCTGCACAATGCAGTATGTGAGCAACACCTTAACCAACTATATGTTCTCCGTTGTTTACGGTGACCTTGCCCTTATAACCTACGGCTCAATTCTGTCAGCACCCTTTATGCTTGTCACGCTTGTGGGCGGACCCTTCCTTGCAAAGAAATTCGGTCTTGAAAGATTTATCCGTTACGGTCTTCTTATCGGTGCCGTGATGTATGTAGGTCTGTTCGGTCTCCATATGGTGCTTGATGTGAACCCCTACATACATATCATTATCAGCAATGTTGCTCTCGGTCTTGCAAGTATGTCAATTTATATGCAGTGGGGACTCGTAAGCGAGGCTATAGACTATAATGAAATGCTTACGGGCAAAAGAACGGAAGGCTCCATCTACGGCACCTTTAATCTCGCACGCCGCGTCGGGCAGACTATCGGTAACTCCTCTGCTGTTCTGATGCTTGGCTGGATCGGTTACAACGCCGATCTTACAGTACAGTCTGCAGGTACTGTAACGGGTATAAAGGTTCTCTGCGTACTTCTGCCGGGTATTTTTGTAATGGGTTCCTGGGCAGCGTTCAAGTTCCTTTGGAATATGGACGAAGAAACAAGAAAGAAAATTGCAGAATTCAAAAAAGCGCAAAAGGAGCAGTAAGCTATGGATAAAACAATTCTGACGCCTTGCGGAAAAATAAAGGGTACGGAGTGTAATCTTGAAGGAGTGCTCTCATTTAAGGGTATACGCTATGCTACGGCAGAAAGGTGGAAGTACCCCGAAATAGTTACCCGGTGGGAAGATATATACGATGCGACATCTTACGGCAATTGCTCCTATCAGCCGAGAACTTTTTATAACGAAGAGGAAAATCCCGGCAAGATATTTTACTATAACGAATTTCGCAAGGGCGAAACTTATACTTATGACGAGGACTGCCTTTTTCTTAATATATGGACACCTGAAAATGCAGATTATGACAGCAAATTACCCGTTTTAGTCTATATTCACGGCGGTGGTTTTACCGGCGGTTGCGGCCATGAAAAGCACTTTGACTGCCCCGTATGGGCGCAGAAAGGTGTTGTTGCCGTAACAATCAACTACCGTCTGGGGCCTATGGGTTTTGTATGTCTGCCCGAGCTTAAAGAAGAGTCGGGACACACAGGCAATTACGGACTTTATGACCAGTTAACTGCACTGAAATGGGTGAAAAATAACATTTCAGCCTTTGGCGGTGACGCAGAAAAAATCACCGTTATGGGACAAAGCGCAGGCGCTATGAGCGTTCAGCATCTTTGTCAGAGTGACCTTACAGACGGACTTTTCCGCAGTGCCGTTATGTCTAGCGGTGTGGGTCTGGGCTCATTTATGCTGTCATCACCCGAAAAAAATTATGACTTCTGGAAAGAGGTTATGAAAAGAACGGGAGCTAAAACTCTATGGGAGTTCCGCAAGGTATCTCCTGAGGTTCTTTTCAGTCAGTGGAAGCAGGTCAAAGGCAGCATGATGGCAACTGTACCCGTAAAAGACGGTGAGTTTATAAAAGAAAAAGGGGCACCTAAAAACATCCCCTATATGATAGGTTCAACAAGTCACGATATGGCGCCTGCCGTTCTGTATCAGATGACCAAAAAGTGGGGCATCAAAAACAATGCATATGTATGGCACTTTGACAGAATGTTACCGGGTGACAATAAAGGTGCATGGCACAGCAGTGACCTTTGGTATTGGTTCGGAACACTCAAAAACTGCTGGAGACCTATGGAAGAAAAGGATTACAGATTAAGCGACGAAATGACATCATACCTTTGTAATTTTGTCAAAATGGGAAATCCCAACAGCGACGGTCTTTCTAAGTGGGAAAAATGTACCGACAGCAAAAAGATAATGTGCTTGGGTGAAAAAGACACCGCACAGGGTAAAGTAAATATGAGAAAACTGATTGTGACCACACTTACAAATAAGCCTGTCGGCGAATAAAAGTAAGACCGCAGATTGATAAGGAGGAATTATTATGCTTTCTAAAAAAATAAAAAAGTTTTTGTTTATTATACCTATAGCAATACTCACGGCAATAATTGTCTGCTTGTGTTTTAATCAAAAAGACACTGTAACTGTAAGTGATTACAGAGATGTATTCAACGATATTTCAGGTCAGGTGATAAATGTGGAATATGAGAAATTTCAGAAAGACGATTGGAAAGCCAAATGGATATGGCTCGGCGAGGAAGAAAGCTCAACCAATGTCTGGCTTTGCTTCAATAAAACCGTTTATACAGATGCTGTACCCAATGAGCTTACAGCTAAGATAGCGGCAGAAAATAAATATTGGCTTTACATAAACGGTGAGGCAGTTGTGCGTGAGGGCGGACTGAAAAGAGGTCCCACCCCCACAGGCTGTTACTATGACGAGGTTGATATTGCCGCACACCTTAAAAAAGGCGAAAACCTTATCAGCATACTTGTGTGGTACTGGGGTAAGGATGTCAGCTATTCCAGTTCAGACGCAGGCCGGGGCGGATTGCTTTTTGAAGCTGAAAACGAAAGTCTCTCCATATTATCAGACAACACCTGGAAGGTTTGCAGAAATCCCGCCTTTAAAGAAGACAAGGGCATATTACAGCCCAACTACCGACTCCCCGAAAGCAATGTTTATTATGATGCCCGTGATGAAATCAGTTGGTACTCTCCCGATTTCGACTTTTCTTCATGGGAAAACGCCAAGGAATATTCCATAGGCGGCAAAGGTATATGGGGAGAAACCTATAAAAGAGACATCCCGCTTTTTAAGGATTTCGGTCTGAAAGATTACGAAAACAGCAGCGAGTACGAAAAGGCTTTCAGTAGCGGGGAAAAAATCACACTAAATGTGCCTTACAACGCTCAGCTGACTCCCTATCTTAAGGTTAAAGCGAAGGCAGGCAAAAAAATTGTTATCACCACAGAAAACACCTTAATCGGTGCTGTTCACAGCACATATATAACCAAAGACGGTGTTCAGGAATTCGAGTCGCCTGCATGGTTCAACGGTCAGGAAATCAGTTACAAGATTCCGTCGGGAGTTGAGGTTATTTCTCTTAAATACAGAGAAAGCGGATACAATACTGAATTTTCCGGTGATTTCAAATGCTCTGACAGCGAATTGAACAGCTTGTGGCAAAAATCTCTTCGCACCCTTTATGTGACAATGCGCGATAATTTTATGGATTGTCCCGACCGTGAAAGAGCACAGTGGTGGGGCGATGCAACAAACGAAATGCTGATGAGTATGTACAGTCTTGACCCTTCATCTTATCTTCTCTATCGCAAGGGCGTTAACACAATGCTTTCCCATATTGACCCTGAAACAAAGGTGCTTCAGACGGTTGTTCCCATAAAAAACGATTACTTTGAGCTTCCCGTACAGCAGCTTGCAGGCATCTGCGGTTTCTGGAGCTACTACCTTTATACCGGCGATAAAGCTTTCATCGAAGATGTTTATAAAGCAAGTATAGATTATCTGAATCTTTGGGAAACAGGCGAAAACGGTCTTGTTATACACAGAGAAGGCTCTTGGGATTGGCTCGACTGGGGAAATAAAATAGATGTTGTTCCCCTTGAAAACGCCTGGTATTACTACGCACTGTCCACTGCCAGAAACATGGCTGAGCTTCTCGGAGACAATGAACAGGTAAAACTTCTTGATGTGAAAATGAAAGCCCTATATGATGCTTATCAAACCCTCTGGACAGGAAAGGGTTACAAGAGCGGCAGAAAAGGTTATGATGACCGAGGCAACGCTGTTGCTGTACTTTCGGGACTTTGCCCTGAGGAGAATTACGAAATAATTAAAGAGCTCCTTTTCTCTAAGAGAAACTCAAGCCCTTATATGGAATACTATGTACTCGAAGCTCTTTGCAAAATGGGCGAATACTCCTTAGCTCAGCAGAGAATGTATGAAAGATATGAAAAGATGATAAAAGAGGATTATTCCACTCTTTGGGAACTTTGGAGAACATTTGGAGGCACAAAAAACCACGCATGGTCAGGCGGCCCCCTTGTGATTATGAGCAAGCACATCGCAGGTATAAAGCCTCTTACGGCAGGTTATGAAAAAATTGAAATCAAACCTCAGTACAGCCTGCAAGAAGAGCTTTCCTGTATAGTTCCTACTGTCAAAGGCTATGTTAAGCTTTCCTATACCGCAAAGGAAGGCAAAACATCGGTGAATATTGATGCTCCCGAAAAGGCAGAAGTTTTACTTTATGTTCCCGAAAACGCTACGGTAAACTTCCGTGGTGAAGAAATTTTCAATTCGGGCGTAACAGAGACGGGATTATCGGTACACTATGACTCAGAAAACGGTGTTTTGCGATTATTGAACTGAAACGAATAGAACCATTAAGGCTGAAACATGAATTTTGATATTTCGGAGGATAACATTATGAACTTCATCGAAAAAGAAACTTCCTGCGGCAGGATAAAGGGTTTGGAAAATGAAACACACCTTGAGTTCCGCGGAATCCGCTACGCCGAGGCAAAACGCTATGAATATCCTGCCGTCGTAAAAAAATGGGAGGGCGTTTACGATGCTACCGAATACGGTGCTTGCTGCTTTCAGCACAGAGCCTTTGAAAATGACGCAAAGGTAAATCCCTTTTATCATAAGGAGTTCAGAAAAGGGCTCTCTTTTACATACAGTGAGGATTGTCAGTTCTTAAATATATGGACTCCGAAAGAGGCGGAAAACTGCCCAGTTCTCATTTTCATTCACGGCGGAAGCTTTACCGGTGGAAGTGCAGATGAGGGTCATATCAGCGGCAAGGCTTTTGCCGAAAAAGGTATTGTAACCGTAGCAATAAACTACCGTCTCGGCCCCTACGGCTTTTGTTCACACCCCGGCTTAGCTGACGAAAAAGGTATTTGCGGAAACTACGGACTTTTTGATCAGACAGCCGCAATTCAGTGGGTCATAGATAAAATCGAAAGCTTTGGCGGTGACCCGAAAAAAATCACTCTTATGGGGCAAAGTGCAGGTGCAATGAGTGTTGATATTCACCTTTCAAATTCTTTTATAAAAGACAAAATTTCAGGTGCAATTCTTCTCAGCGGTGCAGGGCTTCAGCGCTGTGCCATTAAACCGGTTCCGCCCCAAAAAACAGAAGACTTCTGGCAGAATGTTATGGCTAAAGCAGGTGTAAGCTCTGCCGATGAGCTTAAAACGGTTGATGCAAAAACACTTTATTATGCTTGGCGTGACACCTGCAAAGAAACAAAATTTTCTATGCCTTTTACATTCCCGGTTTATGACGGAGTATTGCTTAAAGAAGGCTCTTTCGGCAAAAAAGATTTTGCAGATATACCCTGCCTTATCGGCACAACCTGCACTGATATGTTTCCTTTCCTTTTAGAGCTTCTTACAAAAAGCTGGGTGAAAAACAAGCAAAAGAACGGCTCTGCACCTTGCTTTACATATAACTTTAATCGCTTTCTTCCCGGTGATGATATGGGAGCATGGCATTGTGCAGATCTTCTCTATGCCTTTTCGACTCTTGACTTTAACTGGCGTCCTTTTGAAGAAATAGATTATCAAATCTCAAAGCAGCTTTCCGATGCCATTACGGCATTCACCAAAACCGGCAACCCAAACTGCAGCTCATTACCCCAATGGAAGTCAGGCTATAAAAAGCCTATGTCCTTCAGTGAAAACTCAAAATGTGAAAGTTGGCACACAAAAGACAATTTCAGATACACTTTTAACGGTAAAGGAAAAACAATATAATGAATAAGTTTAATCATAATTTTGCACCTCTTGAAAAGGGTGACACTTACCGAATATATGCTTGTGATGAAAACAGGGCGAGAATTGATTTCATCAGCGAAAGCTGTATCCGTGTTGCCGTATACAAAGAAAACTCTCAGATGCTTCCCACCTTTTGCGTGAACCCTGAAAATGAATTCCTTTTAAACGGCAGAGACCGTCTTGATATTTCGGGATTTTCTCTTTCAGCACCTGAGTACAGCACCGACGAAAACACCGAAAGTTTTACCTTAGGTTGCGGAATAGGTATCAGGCTTAATTTACATAATTTCATTCTGGAATACACTCTCATTGATAAAGTACTTTTCTCTGACCGTAAGCCCTTGCCCTATAACTTGGCAGGTGAATTCGGCAGAGAAAGCTATCACTATATCACCCGCGAAAAGGACGAAAAAATATACGGCTTGGGCGACAAGGGTGGCGAACTCAACAAATCAGGCAGAGCGTACCGAATTGAATGCACCGACTGTATGGGCTACGATGCGGCTGAAAGTGACCCGCTTTATAAGCACATTCCTTTTTACATCTGCGAAAACAGCGTTGGCTGTTACGGCATTTTCTACGACACCTCGGACACCTCTTATATAGACCTGGGAAAAGAGATCAACAATTATTATCCCACCTATAAGTATTTCAAGACCGAGGATGATTGCCTGGTATACTATGTTTTCTTCGGCACAAAACTTTCAATTTTGCAGCAATTTACAAGACTTTGCGGCAAGCAGCCTTTGCCTCCGAAATGGAGCTTTGATTATTGCGGCAGTACTATGGCGTACACCGATGCTCCTGATGCAGGCGTTCAGATGGACGGCTTTTTAGACAAACTCAAAGAAACCGACCTCTCCTGCGGTGGCTTCTATCTTTCATCAGGCTACACTTCAATAGGCGACAGAAGATATGTTTTCAACTGGAATTATGATAAATTCCCCGACCCGGAGGGCTTTATCCAAAAATTCAGTGAAAATGGCATAAAGGTAATTCCCAACATCAAACCAGCCTTCCTTGACAGCCATCCTCTTTATAACGAGATTGCCGATAAAGACTTTTTCATTAAAGATTCTGACGGCACGCCTTTTGTGACGGAGTTTTGGGACGGACTCGGAAGCTATCTTGACTTTACCAACCCCGATGCCTTTGATTTCTGGAGCGAAAAAGTTAAAGAAACCTTGCTGGACTCAGGCATTACCTCCACATGGAACGACAATAACGAGTTTGATATAAAAGACCTCGATGCATCGGCTTACGGCTTCGGCAGTGGTACTATACCGGCAAGCAGAATAAGACCTGTTCTGACATATCTTATGGTTGCCGCCTCTTATATGGCACAAATAAAAAAAGAGCCAACTTTAAGACCCTTTTTATCAACGAGAAGCGGAAATATAGCCTTGCGTCGTCTTGCACAGACCTGGTCAGGCGACAACCGAAGCGAATTTTCCGACCTTCGCTTCTGCCATAACATAGGTCTTACCATGTCGCTTTCGGGTCTTCATTTTTACGGACACGACCTCGGCGGATTTGACGGAGAAATGCCCTCAAGGGAGCTTCTGCTGCGCTGGATTCAGCACGGTGTTTTTGAGCCGAGATTTACCATCCATTCATGGAATAAAGACGGCTCGGCGACTATGCCCTGGAGTTATCCTGATATCAGTGACGGAGTTCGCCGTATTTTTGCCCAAAGAAAAAAGCTTCTGCCTTATCTATACAACTGTGCCTACAATGCTGTCGAAAAGGAGATACCCTTAAACGCTCCGCCGCTTTTATACTATGAGGATAATGAACTGAGCCTTCCAAACAGCAGTATGATGGTAGGCAAAGATATTCTCGTTTCATTTGTTTTTGATGAGAACAGTTACAAAGTAAAAGTTTATCTTCCCAAAGGCGACAGCTGGTACCTCGACGAAAAGCTTTATAACGGCGGTGAGACAGTGGAGCTTCACATCCCCGCAGAGCAAGAGGTTCCTTATTTTGTCAGAAGCGGTTGTGTTTTGCCTTTAGATGAAGGTGACTATGGCTTTAACTGCCATGAGGATATAATTTTTACTGTTTATCCTTTAAACGAAGGCAGTTTTGAAAGCACATTTTTCACCGATGACGGCATTAGCTTTAAATATGAAAATAACGAATGTGTAAATCTTCATTTTACTGTGGATTGCACAAAGGACAAGGTTAGCGTCAGATATGAAAACAAGGGTAAAATGCCCTTTGATGTTAAAATCAGACTTTGTGACGGTGACGAAAGATTATTTGAAGTATTAAGTTAAAGACATAAAATTAACCTCCCTGAAATCCGGCAAGTCCGTTTTACAGGGAGGTGTGTTTTTGTGAAAAATTATATCATACGCCAACAGACAACATAATACTTTTCGGCTTTTTTCCGATTACGCTTTTACACCGTATGTCTTTATCGTTTCATAAGCCTTCTGAGGATAGTCTGTCATTATGCAGTCAGCGCCGTTTTCTGTAAGAGTTTTAATTTCATCTTCGCTGTTGATTGTCCAATACTGCACTGCAATGTTATTTTTGTGAGCGTAGTTGAGCAGTTCTTTTGTGCCGAGATTTATCAGGTTGTCAAATGCAGTCTCACCGTAGGGTATCTGCAAAGCCTCATATGTTGGCCTCACATCCTGCAAATCCCAACCCATTCTGCAGTAGAAGTAAAACTGCACTGCCTCAATAGCATCAGCCGTACGGTTTATTTCGGGGTATTCGGACTGCATATATGCGGAGGTGATGGGTGCAAATGTTGACCACATAGTTCTGTTTTGCAGACCGCGCTCCGTAATAATTGAATACAGCTTATCGGCAGCTTTTCTGCCACCGGAACCAATGCTCTTTATTTCTATTACATAGCGGTACTTTTTGTCACCGCAATTAGCTTCAACATAATCAATAACCTCGTCACAGGTTACAACCCTTAGATTATATGGAACGTCCTCCCCTCTCAGACCTCTGTAGGGGTACTCACCGTCAACTTCAAAGTTTTCACCCATGTTCAGTACCTTTGCCTCTTCTAAAGTGAGTGAGGACACAAAAACATTGCTTCTGCCTAAGGTTTCACTCACATCGGATACACCGTCATAGGTCAGGTCGTGAATAAGTACCAGCTCGCCGTCTTTAGTTATCTGCACATCAAATTCAAGGGTATCCACACCAAGCGTGTCAGCATTTTCAATTATGTTTTGGAATGCCATAAGGGTGTTCTGCGGTGCAATTCCCCCGCCTGAACGGTGAGCAGATATATCGGGATTCAGATATTCACTTATATACTCATTGGTCGAGTCGGGATAAGTTTCAACCTCTGTGTTAGGGTCACCTGAATCGCCCATTGTGAGCATAATGGGAATAAGCATCAATACGGCAACAACACCGTGAAAAATATTTTTTATTGTCAGGAATAATGATGACATTAGCTTTCTCCTTAAAGTTATTGTGATTTTATTTTAGCAACTTAAAATGTCTTTGTCAACCAGCGGGGCGGCTTTGTCATGTTTTTACTGCTCTTTCCTCCGCGTACCCTTGACAATCAGGTGTCTTTAGTGTAAAATATCGGCGAGTACACTGGGCAGTTGCGGGTCTCTTATGAGACGTGAGGAAAGTCCGGGCTTCACACAGCAGGGTAACGGCTAACGGCCGCCGAGGGTGACCTTAGGGAAAGTGCAACAGAAATAAACCGCCGCTTTTGCGGTAAGGATGGAAAGGCGAGGTAAGAGCTCACCGGCATAAAGGAGACTTTATGGCCATGTAAACCCTACCCGAAGCAACACCGACAGGACATGATACGTCAGCTGGACGAAAACCGACAGGTGGCTTGAACTGCGGAGCAATCCGCCGTCTGGATAGATGACTGCCTTAAATGACAGAACCCGGCTTACAGGTGTACTCATCAATTAAAACACGGAGATTGCTGACAGGCAATCTCTTTTATTGTGACATAATACTTAAGAAAAGATGAAGAAGTAAAAAAGGACTTGCCATTTTCACCTGTTTGAGTTAAAATAAGAAAAGAATATTATGGGAGGCTCCTCATGGACGACATATATTTCTCAGATAAAGATAAAAGAAGAAAAAAATCAGACAATGAACCTGCTTCATCCAAAAGAATAGTCAGCGATAAGTTTTTAGACAGCGACTATGACGATGAGGTTTTCGAGCTTGATTTCAAACAAAAGGGCAACAGCCAGCCTTTTCCCAAGAAAAGCGGCAATTTTAAAGTTGAGATCCCCGACTTTGACATAGATGTTCCTGAACCCGGGCATATCGAGGCACCGAGGCACGACATATATTCAGGACCCCAGTCACGCACACCACAGGGCAAACGCGTTACTTCCGCAAGTATTCATAAGGTGCCTGCTCCGAGACCCGCACCCCAGAACATCAACCGCACACCTCAGGGCGCAAGAATGCAGGGTACTCCCCCTGTAAGACCGACAGCGCAGCCTGCTGAGCATCAAAGACCCTCTGCACCCGTTTCCCGTACTCCTCAAGGAAAACCGACCAAGAAAAAAGGCGGCGCAAAGGCAAAGGTTTTTTTAGGCCTTTTCTGTGTACTAATCATACTTGCAGGTGCGATCTTTATCTACGGCTACAGCGCTCTTGGCGGTCTTAGCTATGATGACAGCATAACTGAAAACGCCTACCTTAACGAAAGCACCCTTATGTCTGACGAAAAGGTCAGAAACATCCTTTTTATCGGTTCAGATGCAAGAGAAGGCCTGGGTGGTCAGCGCTCAGACTCCATGATACTTTTTTCAATCGACAACAATAACCACAAGATAAAACTCACTTCTTTCCTTCGTGACAGCTATGTGTACATCCCTTCAAAGGGATATAACACCAAGCTCAATGCAGCTTTCAATTACGGCGGTGCTCAGCTTCTTATGGAAACTCTCGAATATAATTTCGGTGTTGAAATAGACGAGTATGTAATGGTTAATTACGATGTTTTCATTGATCTTGTTAATCTGCTTGGCGGCATCACAGTTCACGATGTAACCGAAGCTGAAGCAAAATATATGCGCGATGAAGTCAACAGACCCAAGTTTAAAGCAGGTACCAATCATCTCGACGGCAGAACAGCTATGTGGTACTGCAGAATCAGATATGTAGACAACGATTTCCGCAGAACTGAAAGACAGCGTAAGGTTCTCACGGCAATTATCAGTAAAGCGACTAAAACCAATCCTTTCACCTTAGTTGATATTGTCAAACAAATTTTGCCCAACATTTCCACAAACATTGACAGAAACAATCTTCTCGGTCTGGGGGCAGGCGCTCTCATTTATATGCACTATGACATTCTTCAGCAGCAGGTTCCTGCAGAAGGCACCTGGTCAAATGCAAGGATAAACGGTCAGGACGTACTGAAAATGAACTTTGAGGAAAACAAGTCAATAATCAAAGAGTTTATATACGAATAAGAAAAACTAAAACAGACACTTCACATAAAGAGGTGTCTGCTTTTGCATAAAACAAGCACCAATCCCCTATAATTAAAAAAAGAAAACACATAAGATAGGGCGATGATTATGGCAGACTATAAAGTTGACACCTTGCGTGAGCTTCTGAAAGAAAGCGAGAGAAGACACAAAGGCAGAAATGCATTTTTGCTTAAAGATATGGGCGGTGCCCTTTACGGCATAACCTATGAGCAATTCCTTTATGATGTGCAGTGCCTTGGTACTGAACTTATCAGCCACTGCAAGGGCAAAAATAAAAACATAGCCATTTTTATGGATAACTCCTACGAGTGGTGCACCTCTTTTATGGCAATAACATCCGGCACAGGCGTAGCGGTACCCATTGACAAAGACCTGCCTTCAGAGGAGCTTTATAACATTCTTGACTTTGCCGATATTGACGTAATCATCACTGATGAAAAAAGAAGTGAAGCCCTTTTCAAAGAAAAGACTAAACTGAAAAAAACTCTTAAGATAATTCTTACAGGTAATGCGCCTAAGGAAAACACATTGAGCTACACTGACCTTATAAAATCAGGTGACAACCTTCTCAAAGACGGCGACAGCACCTACCTTACTGCAAAGACCCATCCCGACGACACGGCGGCAATTTTTTTCACCTCAGGCACAACAGGTATGACAAAGGGAGTTATGCTCAGCGGCAATAACCTTTGCTCTGATTTCACAGCCGTAAGCCAGCACATCAAAATCTATGAAGGTGATCTTTCCATGAGTCTTCTTCCCCTTCATCACACCTATGAGCTTATTGCTTTTCTTATGGTTATATATTCGGGGGCATCAATAAGCTTCTGTGACGGCATTCGCACCCTCAAAGAAGATTTTGCCCTCTATAAGCCTACGGTTTTTGTCACAGTACCCCTACTGCTTGAGAAACTTGACGCACGTATACTTTTTAAAATGGAGCAAAAGGGCAAAAGAAACCTGACAAAGCTGATTTCAAGAATGTCACCCGTTATACCCGAAGGCGGAAAGAAAAAGATTTTCAGCGACATTCATGAGTTTTTTGGCGGAAGACTGCGGCTCATCATCTGCGGTGCAGCGGCACTTAAGAAGGAAACTGCCCTTAATTTTACATCCTACGGCATTCCTGTTGTCATAGGCTACGGACTGACAGAGTGCTCACCTATAATCATATGCAACACTGACACGGAACCGACTCCAGACTCTGTAGGCAAGCCACTCCCCGAAGTACAGATAAAAATAAAAAATCCCGACGAAAACGGCGTAGGTGAAATCTGTGCCAGAGGCCCGATGGTGATGAAGGGATATTATAAAAATCCGTCACAGACTCAAGAGGTAATGAAAGGCGGCTGGTTTCACACAGGCGACTCAGGCTATAAGGACAGGGATGGCAACTATCACATTGCAGGCAGAATAAAGAATATCATTGTCACCCGTGGCGGCAAAAATATTTATCCTGAAGAAATTGAATATTATCTCAACAGACATTTCCCCATTGCCGAGTGCATTATCTATGGAGAAAGCGCCGACATTGTTGCCGCCGAAATTCTCCCCGACACCGAGGCAATAAAAAATAAGCTCGGCAAAACTGCCCTCACCCCGGAGGAAATCCACAAAGCGGTGAAAGAAGCTGTCAGAAATGTCAATCGCACACTCCCCTCCTACAAGCGCATTAAAAAGGTGACTCTCAGAGAAGACTCCTTTAATAAAACCTCCACCCACAAAATAAAAAGAGACTATTGACAGGTACTCTGCCGATTTTTCAAGCGACAAAAATAAAAGAAAAATTATCACAAAATCCTTGACAAGCGCATAGAATAACAGTATAATAATTTAGTCGCTTGACACGCCGGTGTGGCGAAATCGGCAGACGCAAGGGACTTAAAATCCCTCGGTGGCAACACCGTACCGGTTCAAGTCCGGTCACCGGCACCATATTGGAACGCAAGTATTGATACAATATTTGCGTTCTTTTATTTTTGGTAAGTTGACAACTGGACAAAAAACATGTATAATGGACACATTGTTGTTCAGGAGGCTGATTTTATGGAGTTTTATTCTATTGTTGATGTATCAGAAATGAGTGGTCAGAGCCAGAAAACTATTCGCAGGCACATAGCTGCTGGAAAACTTAAAGCTGACAAGGTCGGGAATTGCTATCGCATAACAAAAGAGAATTACGATAGATGGCTTGTTTCCGATTTAGATCCAGAAAAGGAAAATATCTTTAATGAGGCTGTAGTTGAATCTCAAAGTGAAGATTCTGTTAATTGGATTGATATTACTGATAAATGGGTATATGACGGTTGGTCTAATGTTAATTATCGTAACGGTTTAAATTTTATTGACCTTTTTTCAGGTGCAGGTGGTCTTAGTTGTGGACTTACTATGGCTGGATTTACACCTGTTGGCTCAGTAGAAATTATGCCTGAAGCTGTTGCTACATATAAATATAACTTCGTTGAACAAAAAGGATTCAACGAAAATGTTCAGACAAGAGATATTAGAGAAGAAGCAGTAAAAAAAGAGTTATACGATTCTGTATCTGATAAACACGTACATTTAATTGTAGGTGGCTTCCCTTGTCAAGGTTTTAGTATGGCTGGTCATCGAGTTGTAACTGACCCAAGAAATAGTCTGTATCTCGAAATGCTTGAGATTGTAAAAAATATAAAGCCAGACTTTGTTGTAATGGAAAATGTAGAAGGACTTCGTTCTATGCTTGACGGCAAAGTAGAAGCCAAAATCATCAACGACTATAAAGAAATTGGCTATGATATTAATGTTACTGTTCTCAATAGTGCAGACTATGGCGTTCCTCAGATAAGAAAAAGAGTTATCTTTATCGGCAACAGACACGGCTTAACAAATTATCACCCTAAGCCAATTTATTCACCTGAAAACTATGCGACTTTAGGTGAAGCAATAAAGAAGTTTATGTCTATACCTGAAAACAAACAAATCAACCATATATTTACACGTCATTCAGAAAAAATGATGGAACAGATTGCCGCAGTTCCGGAAGGACAAAGTCTTTATGGCAACTATTCTGATGCATGGAAAAAATCTCCGTGGGATAAACCTTCTTGTACAGTTAAAGAAAACCATGGTGGTGTAAATATTCATCCCAAACTTCCTAGGGTTTTAACCCCCAGAGAACTTGCAGCTTTGCAATCCTTTCCCGATGATTTCATCTTCCAAGGTTCCAAAAAATGGCAATTAGTTCAAATAGGAAATGCGGTTCCTTGCTTGCTCGGAAAGGCAATCGGCATTGCTGTTATGAAGGGGTTGTCTCAGATGGAGGAAGAAACCAATGCCTAAGTTTAATGATATAGATGCAAAGAATTGGAGGGAATATACCGATATTCTCACTAATTCATTTTGGTCATTTCATAGAGAAAACTCCGGAATTCATAACGCTAGTTATCACGGGAATTTCATTCCACAAGTTCCAAGACAATTATTTAGCAGATACACTAAAAAGGGAGATTGGATTTTAGATCCTTTTATGGGAAGTGGCACATCACTTATAGAAGCACAAAGAATGGGACGCAATTCAATAGGAATAGAATTGCAAAAACCTGTAGCTGATGAAGTGCGAGAAAGAATCAAACTTGAACACAATCCAAAATGTTCAACTAATATCCTAGTTGCAGATAGTAAGACTATCGATACAAATAAAATGGTTGATTATTACGGTATAAAAAACGTTCAGTTTGTTATTTTGCATCCACCTTATTGGGATATTATAAAATTCTCTGAAGACAAACGAGATTTATCAAACTGTGAAACTCTTGAATCATTTTTGGAATCCTTTGGCGAAGTAATTGACAACACTACAAAGGTGCTAGAGAAGAATCGTTATTGTGCTGTTGTAATCGGTGATAAATATGCAAATAGCCAATTAATTCCACTCGGCTTTCATTGTATGAATCTTTTCCTTGAAAGAGGTTTTTTAATGAAAGCTATCCTCGTCAAAAACTTTGATAGAACACGAGGTAAACTAAATCAACAAGCTATATGGCGCTATAGAGCTTTAGCAAGTGATTTTTATGTGTTCGATCACGAATATATCTTTATATTTAAAAAGGTGAAGTAGAAACTCTCTACTTCACCTTTTACTTATTTTGATTTGAGATGTTTTTTGAACTCTAGTGGATCATACCAATAGCAACCAATACAAGCATCTTCTTCCATATTGTGGTTTGCTCCACCTGCATAATAGGATATGGGATATCCTAATTTTTTCGCATCGTATCTAATACCTGTTCTGCGACATTCCTTGCAATACTGACGTTTAGCATCGTTAGCAGCTTTACTTAACGGCTGAAAATCAGAGAGACGTTGCTCTTCGTTACGCATAACACGACCTTCATTTTTCATACCGTTTTTGTGGTCAACTTCTGGTTTTGATGTACCTAAAACTACACAACGACGACCTGATATCTCACGTTTTATATCTGCACGAATGTGTTGTGAAAAATCGCCATCGTTAAATCCGTTCAAACGAATTCTGTCAATTCCATTGCCCGTTGTGATAGTCTTATCAAATTCGATTATATACTTTTTGGCTAAAGTTGATTCTTTACGAGCCCAAGATGCACCGTTACCAAATTTAAGCTCGGCATATTCACCGACAAATTCACTTGTGTTAATCCATCTACTACAGCCATTCTGGTCGGGTTGAGCTAATTGTAAAAACAACTCAGTTTTTGTCATAATTATTCCTCCATAAATAATTTATAGGTTTCTATTTCAAGCGCATCAGCAATCTTCTGAATGTTGTCCAAAGAAATGCTACGACGAAAACATTCAATATCACTGATATAAGTTCTATGCAAACCACAAAGCTCTGCAAACTTTTCTTGTGATATGCCTTTTCCTGTTCGATATTTACGAACATTTCTGCCAAAAACTTTTATGATATCCATTAAATCACCTACATTACTTTAATATTGTAATTTTACTGCTTGGCAGACAATAAGTCTACATACAATAAGTGTATATTATCGTAAAAACAATAGGGGTTGCAAATTTTTTTGGAAAATGCAACCCCTAAAATTCAATTTGCAACCCCCTAAATAAAAATTGAAACCCCTAACATAGGGGGTTTCAAAAATTCAAACTTTGTATTAAAATATGCGTGGAACTTCATAATCCTACGCAAGTTTAGATACAAACTGCGTAGGATTTTTTGTTTTTATATATTGGTTTCTTTGTCATTGAAAAAGAAGCTTTTTAGTGATATAATATAAAAAACTGTTTTGAAAACGAGGTGAGCATTGTGGCAGAAAAAGAAAAAAGATATGTGAGCGATAATGCTCAATTGATGGCGGAATGGAATTGGGGTAAAAATAATGAATTGAGTTTTGACCCTCAAAAGTTAACTTGTGGTAGCGGTAAAAAAGTTTGGTGGAAATGTAGAAAGGACCACGAATGGCAGGCAACAATTGTAAGTCGAACTTATGGAACAAAGTGCCCATATTGTTCGGGAAACAAAGTTTTAATAGGTTTTAATGACTTAGAAACTACGCATCCTAATTTGACGAAAGAATGGCACCATAGCAAGAACAGAGAATTAACTGCACAAAAATTTTCAGCTGGTAGTACAAAAAAAGTTTGGTGGAAATGCAAACACGGGCATGAGTGGAAAGCGAGAATCGACCATCGCTCTAATGGTTCTAGTTGCCCATATTGTTCGGGAAACAAAGTTCTAACAGGTTTTAATGACTTAATGACTACCCATCCAGAAATCGCCAAGGAATGGCACCCTACCAAAAACAAGAAAACTCCACAACAGGTTTCAGTTGGAGCCCACCAAAAAGTATGGTGGAAATGTGAACGTGGTCATGAATGGGAGGCTAAACTTTATAATCGTTTAAAAAGCAGAGGATGTCCATATTGTTGGGGAGAAACGCAAACATCTTTTCCTGAACAAGCAATTTTGTATTATTTTAAAAAGGTGACAACAGCCGAAAATAGGTGGACAAATCTTGGCAAAGAAATAGATGTGTATTTGCCTAAATTACAAATAGGTGTAGAGTACAATGGACAGTATTGGCATAAAAACAAAGAGAATACAGATGCCGAAAAAGTAGAGTTCTTTAAAAACAAAGGTATTCGTATTATCACATTAATGGAAGGTTTTGAAAATCGTATTAATAATGATACGATTGAATATATATATGGGAAAAAATTATCATTGGAATGGGCGATTGCTGAATTGTTTAAAATTGTCGCATTACCGTTGCCTTTGATTGATATATCAGCTGATACACCACAAATATATAATCAATACATTATGATAGAGAAAGAAAAGAGTTTGGCATCGATTTATCCGCAACTTATAAAGGAGTGGCATCCTATTAAAAATGGTGAATTAACGCCTTATCAAATTTCTTTTGGTAGTGCAAAGAAGGTATGGTGGTTATGTGAAAAAGGGCATGAATGGCAATCTGACATACAGCACCGCTCTACCGGAAAAGGGTGTCCATTTTGCTCTGGAAGAAATGCGATTGTAGGCGAAACAGATCTAGAAACAATCTCTCCATCGCTCGCAAAGCAATGGCACCCTACTAAGAATGGGAAACTATCTCCCAAACAAATTTCTTTTGGTAGTTCTAAAAAAGTATGGTGGCTATGTGAAAAAGGACACGAATGGCAAGCAAAAGTTAACCATCGTTACAACGGATCAGGTTGTCCTTATTGTTCTGGGAACAAGGTTTTAGTTGGTTATAATGATATTGAAACCACTCATCCAGAACTTGCTAAAGAATGGCACTATAATAATGAACTAACTCCACAAAACTTTTCTTCAGGTAGTAATAAGAAAGTTTGGTGGATATGTTCTAAATGTGGATACGAATGGTCTGCAATAATTTATAACCGAAGCAAAGGAAATGGTTGTCCAAAATGTGCTATAGAAAAACGCAAAAAGGCAAACAAATGATATTGAGTTTAAACCTTTCAAAGCAATGCATACCCCTAAAACAAAAATGCAACCCCTAAATGAGGGGGTTGCAAAATCACAAAAATTGTATTAAAATATGCGTGGAACTACAAATAAGCACCATTGTGTTGAAACAATACAACGGTGCTTATTTATTTTTGCCAAGCAGAACAGAGATAATTTCACTTACAAAATAGCTTGTGAATTTACATTCATAGGCAAATTTCAGAAATTCGCAATAAAGGTTTACGATCAATTTATATAAGCTGTTACCGGCATACAGGCAACTTATCCCGATTAAACTATCGTGGCGGAGTACAAATATGATACTCGTACTTATTTACTTTTTAGGATTTTTCTGTATAATAAAACCATAGAAAAGCGGAAAGGTTTTCCAAAATAAGGATATGAGAGGATCTTTAATATGAAAATTACTTGGTACGGAACAGCAACCATCGGGATTGACGACGGAAAAACGAAGTTACTTTTCGATCCGTTTGTGCGGATGAATAAGCACATAGAAACCACGCCCGTTGAAGGTTTTGTGGGTTTTGACGCGGTTTTTGTCACCCATGGGCATTTTGACCATATATACAGCATCCCTGACCTTGCCGAAAAAGATAAAAGCGTTCCGATCTACTGCACCGAAACACCTAAGAAAACACTTATGGGAAGGGGCGTACCCGAGGAGCGTTTTAAAATGATTAAGCCGGATGAAGTGATTCGGATTGGTGATTATACCATCCGCCCACGTCGATTCAGGCACATAGTTTTTGATCCTATTTATATTCTCACTGTGGTACCTCAGAGCATCGTGATGTTACCTCGCCTGTTCTGGCAGGCATATATGAATCGCAAAATGCCGGAAGGCGGAGAAATTGTCGCCTATGAGATTGAAGCCCATGGCAAAAAAATCTTCCTGACCGGCTCCTTCCGTGAGTACCCGGAGGAAGTCTATCCGGAGGATATTGATCTTTTGATTCTCGCTAACGGTGGAAGCATTTTCGTGCCCGAAAAAACAAAAGGATTTATAGACAGGTATCATCCGAAGAAAATCTTTGTAGACCATTTTGACAATGCGTTCCCGCCTGTTACGCGGACGGTCAGTGTCAAAAGGCTAAGAAATATGATAAAAAAGAATCATCCGGAAATTGAGTTTATCATTCCGGAAATCTGCAAGGCTGTTGAATTGTAAACACGAAAACAGTGACGCCATCCGAAAGGGTGGCATTTTTGCTTTAAGTGTGTTATAATTGGTCTGGCAAATAAGAATTTGCGGAGGTGTATTATGGAAAAATATATGTTTAGATTTGCAGAAGAAAATGATGTTAAACTGATATTGTATTTCATCAGAGAATTGGCAAAGTATGAAGAAATGTTGGACGAGGTTGTTGCAACGGAAGAAACTTTGAAGGAATGGATATTTGATAGAAAGAAAGCCGAAGTAATTTTTGCACTTGAAGATGGAGTTGAGGTAGGTTTCGCTTTGTTTTTCCATAATTTTTCTACATTTTTGGGACGTTCGGGCGTTTATTTGGAAGATTTATATGTGAAGCCGGAATTTCGAGGAAAAGGATACGGGAAAGCATTATTAAAAAAATTGGCACAGATAGCAGTAGAACGTGGTTGCGGCAGACTTGAATGGTGGTGTCTTGACTGGAACAAACCGAGCATAGATTTTTATTTGTCATTAGGCGCTGAAGCAATGACAGATTGGACCGTATATCGTATAGCCGGAAACACTTTAACACAGCTTGCAGAATAACAAACCTCCATTTGTTGAATTTCTTTAGTAGAAGGTGGTGCAACAATAAATGAAAACTGTCGAGTACGGTAAAGGCAATAAAGATGTTATCATTTTACTTCACGGTGGCGGTTTGTCTTGGTGGAATTATAAAGAAGTTGCAGAAAGACTTGCCGACCGTTTTCACATCGTTATGCCAATATTGAACGGGCACTCCGGAAGTGATGCTCCTTTTACTTCAATAGAAGATAATGCCAAGGAAATCATCACTTATCTCGATGAGAATTTCGCAGGTCATGTTTTATTGATTGGCGGTCTGTCCCTCGGAGGGCAGGTGCTTGTGGAAATGCTTTCACAGAGAAAAAATATTTGCGAGTTTGCAATTGTTGAAAGTGCTTTGGTATTGCCTATGAGGTTGACTGCGGCACTGATTAAACCGGCCTATGATATGTGCTATCCGCTTATAAAAAAGATGTGGTTTGCCAAACTGCAATTCAAGGCACTGCACATCAAAGAGGAATTTTTTGAGGACTATTATGCGGATACGGTCAATATTTCAAAGGAAGATATGATTGCATTTTTGATTGCAAATTCCAATTACAGAGTTAAAGATACACTTGCTGATTGCGAGGCTAAAGCACTTGTCTTGGTAGGAAGCAAGGAACAGTCTGTTATGAAGAAATCAGCTCAAAGGATTACCGATTGTTTACCGACGGCAAGAATGGAAGTAATGAAGAATTATTATCACGGAGATTTCAGCATTAACCATTCCGAACAATATGCAGAAAAACTGTTACAGCTTATAAATATGTAAGGCTATTATTTGTTTTAATGTAATGAAGAATATGAGGTAGAGTCTGATTCTTTATGGGATTCAATAGAAACGTGTATGCGTGATGCATCCGATTCTTGTAGTAAAAAAATATTTTGGATTGAAAAGAAATAAACAACCCCCTATTCATCCAACACTTTTAACGCTGATATATATCAACATAATGGAGAACAACATGAATAACATTATCGAAATTACAGATTTTCTTGCTCCCGAGCTGGATGTATATGCAAGACTGACCGAAAATCAGCTCTTAAACAGAGAGTACCCCGAAAAAGGCTTGTTTATAGCAGAAAGCCCAAAGGTTATTGAAAGGGCTCTTGATGCCGGATACGAGCCGGTCTCATGTCTTATGGAAAAAAGGCATATTGAGGGTGAAGGCAAGGGAATTCTTGAGAGAATAAAAGACATTCCTGTTTTTTGTGCGGAATTTGATATTCTGACACAGCTGACAGGCTTCAAGCTTACGAGAGGTATGCTGTGTGCTATGAAACGAAAGCCCCTGCCTGACGTAAGAGAATTGTGTAAAAACAAAAGAAGAATAGTTATACTGGATAAGGTTATGAACCCGACCAATGTGGGGGCCATAATCCGCTCAGCTGCGGCACTTGGAATGGATGCAGTGCTACTCACTCCCGGATGTTCCGATCCTCTCTACAGGCGCGCCGTTAGAGTGAGTATGGGCACCGTGTTTCAGATTGAATGGACATTTTCAGCCGAAGACTGTCTTGATGATATAAAGGCTCTCGGTTTTAAAACTGTAGCTATGGCACTTAAGGATAATTCTCTTTCTATAGGTGACCCCAGGCTTACAGACGAAAAGAAGCTTGCCATTATTATGGGAACAGAGGGCGACGGACTTTCGGAGGAAACCATATCCGAATGCGATTTTACCGTGAAAATACCGATGTATCACGGTGTTGATTCACTGAACGTTGCTGCCGCTTCCGCAGTAGCATTCTATCAGCTCAGTAATAAACAGAACGACGTCTGAGCCGGCAAAAATATCAGAGAAGCGTAATGCCATCCGAGAGGGTGGCATTTTTGCTTGCAATATGTTATAATTGGTTTGATAAATAAGAATTTGTAGGAGTGAATGATATGAGTATAATACAGAACTTTTATGATAATTTAGCAACTCAATATGACAAACTGTTTTTAGATTGGCAAGCGACTACACAGGAGCAAGCAGAAATATTAAGTAAGATATTTGAAAACAATGGGTTTGACTTTAGTGCAAAGGTTCTTGATTGTGCTTGTGGTATAGGAACACAATCTATAGGAATTGCAAAATTAGGATATAATGTTACTGCTTCTGATATAAGTGAAGGAGAACTTATAGAAGCTGAAAAAAGAGCAGTTGAGAATAATGTTAAAATTTGTTTCAAACAAGCCAATTTTTGTGCCTTGTCAGAAACATTTACAGATAAGTACGATATTATAATTGCTATGGATAATGCCTTGCCTCATATGCTAACAAGTAATGATTTAGAATTAGCAATCAAAAGTATTGTCAATCAGATTGATAATAATGGTATATTTGTTGCTAGTATTAGAGATTATGATAGTTTATTGATGGAAAAACCACCATACTCACCACCATATATTCATAAAACAAATAAAGGACAAAGAGTATCATTCCAAACTTGGGTATGGAATGATGAAAATTATAAACTCACACAGTATATTGTTGATGATGAAGATACATTACAAGTAAGTAGATTTGAGTGTGAATATAGGGCTACTAGGCGAGATGAAATGACAAAATTGTTGCTTGCTTATGGTTGTAATAAAGTAGAGTGGTTGTTTTCAGACGAAACGGGATTTTATCAGCCTATCGTAGTGGCAAGAAAAGCATAGATATTCTGTTTGTCAAAACGACAAAGTCCAATTTGTCGTGCTTAAAACATCAACCCCTGACCGCAAAGTCAGGGGCATTTCATACATATATCAGCTCGTTATAGATAATAAAATTCCTCCTTAATTTTAAGTACCTTCATTGTACAAAGTTAAGGAGGTTTTATCGAATCGCGAGAAAAATTATAATAAAATATCCTTCAATAGCAGTAATATGTCAGAAAATATGCTTGCCCGGAGAAAGGGAGTAAGATTTGCCTTCAATTACGGCGGAAGAAATAACGGGTGTGGTGATTTCATAATGCACTTTTCCGTTTTCGTGCCACC
>JAZSPF010000075.1:0-8250 GCA_045537315.1 Acutalibacteraceae bacterium | reverse complement strand
TCTTTCACCTGCCCCGACAAAAACGGCGTTATGGGCGATATTATTATGGGCTTTGACTCAATTGATAATCACATCACAAGCGGCACCTACACAGGTCAGGTTATCGGTCAGTATGCCAACAGACTCTGCGGCGGCAAGTTTAAGGTGGGCGACACTGAGTATCAGGTGACACAGAACGAAAAGGGCAAAACCTGCCTTCACGGCGGAGCCGAGTACAGCAGTGCAGTGTGGAAGGCTATCATCATTGACGACGATGCCGTTGAGTTCACATATCACAGCCCCGATGGCAAAGAGGGCTTCCCCGGCAATGTTGATGTCACTGTTGTTTATCGCCTGACAGACAGAAACGAGCTTGAAATCAACTATAAAGCAGTCAGCGACAAAGACACGATTATCAACCTGACAAACCACGCATATTTCAATCTTGGTACTCCTGCCGCAGGAGATGTCCTCGACCATGAGCTTCAGCTGTTCTGCGATTATTTTACTCCCACAGATGCAGACAGCATCCCCACAGGCGAGATAAGAAGCGTAAAGGGAACAGCCTTCGATTTCACCACACCTAAAAAGATAGGCAGAGATATAGGCGCAGACGACGAACAGCTTATCATGTGCCGCGGTTATGATCACAACTTCTGTGTAAACGGCGAAGCAGGCAAGCTCCGTCCTGTGGCAAAAGTCACAGACGAAAAAAGCGGCAGAAAGCTTGAGGTTATGAGTGATCTTCCCGGTGTGCAGCTTTATACAGGCAACTTTATTGACGGCAGTGAAACAGGCAAAGACGGCATAGTGCTGAAGCAGCATTACGGCTTCTGCCTTGAAACACAGTATTATCCCGATACACCCAATCAGCCCAACTTCCCACAATGCACATTTAAGGCAGGGAAAAAGTTCCAGAGCACAACAATATTTAAAGTGTAATTATGGGTGTCTTTATTTCAGACGTCACCTATCAGGGTGAAATTGAAAGCGACCTTTATCTTAAAAACATTTCCGCCGTGAAATATTTAGAAAAAAACAGAAAGCTTACTTTCAATAAACCTATAACAGTTTTTGTGGGTGAAAACGGTACAGGCAAGTCAACTCTTTTAGAGGCAATTGCCGTAGCTTTCGGGTTCAATGCTGAGGGCGGTACGGTTAATTTTCGCTTTGAAACAAAGAGAAGTCACTCAGAGCTTCATAAGCATCTCACAGTTGTAAAACGGGGATACCCAAAAGACGGATATTTTCTCAGGGCGGAGAGCTTTTATAATGCGGCAACATATATTGATAAGGTTTATGAGAGTGAGCTGCAAATGGGTATGGACACCCCTTATGGAGATGTTTCACTTCATGAGCAAAGCCATGGTGAAAGCTTTATGAGCCTTGTGGAAAATAAATTCAGAGGCGAAGGACTCTACATCCTTGACGAACCCGAAGCTGCACTTTCACCTATGAGAATACTCAGACTTTTGGTGAATATAAAAGAGCTTGCTGACGAGGGTGCCCAGTTTATAATAGCCACTCATTCGCCCTTTATTATGGCACTGCCCGGGGCAGATGTGTTTGAGTTTTCCGCGAAGGGTATAAAAGCAGTGGATTATAAAGAAACAGAGCATTTTTTGCTGACAAAGGATTTTGTATCAAGACCTGAAAGAATGCTCGGATATTTATTTGATGAGGAAGATAACAATGAATAATGTGAATTTTGACAGCATAATTGACAGAAGAAACACTAACAGCTTAAAGCACGATTTTGCTAAAGAAAACGGACTTCCCGAAGATGTGCTTCCCATGTGGGTTGCGGATATGGATTTCAAGGCACCGCCCTGCGTTATCGAGGCACTGCAAAAGAGTGTAAATCACGGCATTTTCGGCTACAGTGACACTAAGGATGACTATTATGATATAGTTGTGTCATGGTTCCGTGAGCATTTTTCATGGGTACCCGAGAAAGAGTGGCTTGTGAAAACCCCCGGTGTTGTTTACGCTCTTGCTATGGCGGTAAGAGCCTTGACAAAAGAGGGCGAAGCAGTTATTATTCAGCCGCCCGTTTACTATCCGTTTTATAATGTAATAAATAACAACGGCAGAAAGCTCATAGAAAGTCCCCTCGTTTATGCGGACGGCAAATACAGCATTGACTTCGATGATTTTGAAAAGAAAATAGCTGAAAATGATGTGAAGCTCTTTATCCTTTGCTCACCCCATAACCCTGTCTGCAGAGTGTGGACTAAGCAGGAACTGCAAAAATTAGGCGAAATCTGCAAGAAGTACGGCGTGTATGTTGTGGCAGACGAAATCCACTGCGATTTCACTTGGGAGGGTCATCCTCACACTGTGTTTACTCAGGCTTGCCCCGATATGGCGGATATGGTTATTATCTGCACTGCACCCAGCAAAACCTTCAATGTGGCAGGTCTTCAGCTGTCAAACATATGGATTCCGAGTGCGGAAATCAGAGAAAAGTATCAGAAAGAAATTGCAGGTTCAGGCTACACCGTTATGAATAATCTGGGTATTGTTGCCTGCAAGGCGGCATATAAAGACGGCTATGAGTGGAGCCTTGAGCTTAAAAAGTACATCAAGGGCAACCTTGACTATATAAGAGACTTCCTTAATGAAAATATTCCCGGGATTAAGCTTGTTGAGCCTGAAGGAACATATTTTGCATGGCTTAACTGCAGTGGCTTGGGGCTGACATCAGATGAGCTTGATGACCTGATTATAAATAAGGCAAAGCTCTGGCTTGATGCGGGCAAGATTTTCGGCGAGATTGCAAATCAGTTCCAGAGAGTGGTGCTCGCTTGCCCGAGAGAGATTATTGTAAAAGCAATGAATCAGCTCAAAGAAGCACTGGATAAATGATAAACAAACACAGCAGATACCGATAACAGGTATCTGCTGTGCTTTTTTGCTCAGAAGCATTACAGCTTTTTGAAAATTACTTGTGTGTCTGTCACTGTGCATTCATATCTGCTTTTAGCTTCGATCTTGCCTGCAAGTAATTCTTCCGAGAGTTTATCCTCAACCTTGCTTTGCAGAGCTTTTCTCAGGGGTCTTGCACCGTAAACCGTGTCAAAGCCTGCATCTGCAACAAGGTCTGTCACTTCCTCAGAGAAAGACATTTCAATATCCATTGCTTTCAGCCTTTGAGAAAGCTCATTTATCATACGCTTTGCAATAAGGCGTATTTCGTCTTTTTGAAGCTGGCTGAATACAATCACCTCGTCAATTCTCCCTAAAAATTCAGGCCTGAAGGCTTTTTTCAGCTCGTTTGTGACAGCTGATTTTATCTGCTCGTCAGAGAGCCTGCCTGCATTTTCGCCAAAGCCTATTGAACTGCCGCCTGAAGCGATATGCTTTGCACCTAAGTTTGAGGTCATTATGATAACGGTGTTTTTAAAGTCGACTTTTCTGCCTGTGGAATCCGTAAGAATTCCGTCGTCGAGAATTTGCAGAAGCATATTGAAAACATCAGGATGCGCCTTTTCAATTTCGTCAAAGAGGATTATACTGTAGGGCTTTCGTCTGACCTTTTCCGTGAGCTGACCGCCCTCGTCATAACCTACATAACCCGGAGGTGAGCCTACAAGCCTTGAGGCGTTGTGTTTTTCCATATATTCACTCATGTCAAGGCGTATAACTGCATTCTCATCACCGAACATTGCCGCACCCAGAGCTTTGCAAAGTTCTGTCTTGCCCACACCCGTGGGACCGAGAAAGATAAATGAACCCATAGGTCGCTTCGGGTCTTTCAGTCCGCTTCTGCCGCGTCTTATAACCTTGGCAACAGCTTCAACTGCCTTTTTCTGCCCTACAATTCTTTCGTGAAGTATTTCTTCCAGCTTAAGGAGCTTTTCGCTTTCCTCTTGAGTCAACTCGTTTACGGGCACTCCTGTCCATGAGGACACAACCTTTGCAATATCACTTCCTGTCACTTCACCAAAAGTACGTGCAGATTCTTCCTTCCAGTTGGTTTTTGCAGCTGTCAGATTGCTTAAAAGCTCCTTTTCCTTGTCCCGAAGGCTTGCCGCAAGCTCAAAATCCTGAGAGTCAATGGCGGCGGCTTTTTCTGCCGTAGTTTCCTTGAGCTGCTTTTCGATTTCTTTGACCTCGGGTGGCATGGTGTAGGCGCTGAGGCGTACCTTTGAGCATGCTTCGTCAATAAGGTCAATTGCTTTGTCGGGGAGAAAGCGGTCGCTTATATATCTGACTGACATTTTCACAGCCTGATTGATTGCTTCATCGGTAATTTTAACCTTGTGATGCGCCTCATATTTACTGCGAAGTCCCTTGAGGATTTCTGATGTTTCTTCCTGAGTGGGTTCGCCAACTTTGACGGATTGAAAGCGCCTTTCAAGGGCAGAGTCTTTTTCTATATATTTGCGATATTCTTCAATAGTGGTTGCACCTATTACCTGCAGTTCACTTCTTGCAAGGGAGGGCTTGAGTATATTTGCTGCATCAACGGCACCCTCTGCCGAGCCTGTGCCAATAAGGTTGTGCACCTCGTCAATAAAGAGTATAACATTTCCTGCTTTTACCGTTTCTTCTATGCAGCCCTTTATTCTTTCTTCAAAGTCGCCGCGGTACTTTGTGCCAGCAACCATACTTGTCAGGTCAAGGGAGACTATGCGCTTGCCTTTCAGTGTTTCAGGTACTTCGTCAGCGGCTATTTTTGATGCAAGCCCTTCTGCAATTGCAGTTTTGCCCACGCCCGGTTCACCAATGAGACAGGGGTTGTTTTTTGTGCGTCGTGATAGAATTTCAATAACACGCTCAATTTCCTTTTCTCTGCCGATAACCGGGTCAATTTCACCCTTTTGTGCCTTGGTAGTCAGGTCAGTGGCGTATTTGTCGAGAGAGGGTGTTGTGCTTTTGCCGGCTGAGCGTGAGGATCTGGATGAGGGCGAGGAGTAAGAACTTTTATTTTTAGGTGAATCAAGTTCGCTGAGGATACCGCCTGAGCTGACACCGAGCTGTGAGAGAATGAAACTGCAGCAGCTGTCTTCTTCACTCAGAAGTGCTGTCAGAAGATGCTCAGTGCCGACGTATCCTGCATTTTTCTGTCTTGCCACTGCCAGAGACAGCTCTATAATATGCTTGCTTCTGGGAGTGAAATCCTCAGGGGTAAGCACTGTAGGAATACCTGCACCTACACTGCGGCGTATTTCCTGCTCAACGGCACTGAGGGTTATGCCCTTTGAAGTGAGTATGCTTGTTGCCACACTGTCGCCGTCTCTTATAAGACCTGCAAGCAGATGCTCACTGCCCACATAGGTGTGGCCTAAATTTTCTGCTATTTCAACTGCTGAATTTAAGGCGCGGTTTGCCTTTTCTGTAAAGCCTGTGAATTTATACATTGTATTTTCCTCCTGTTATCAGATTGGGTTTTCATTTTCAGACAAAAAAATCGATAATAATAAGACCGTTCACAATACGAGAGTATCTTTTGCAAACGGTCTGATTTTTATTACGGTACTAAATAAGTGCTTCTTTTACCTTCTGAGCTCTTAAGATGTCACGCTCATTTCTGCTGAGAGTTTTCTGAGCCTCGGTGTTGAGAGTGGCAGGCTGAAGTGTTACCGTCAGCTCCTTGAGCTTCTCGGCGGGTATAGAGATTATGCCCTCGCTCACCCCCACGCGTACAAAGGAAATAAGCCTCATAAGCTCGTCAGAAGTAAGTTTATAGGCACTTCTGAGTATACCCCAGGCACGTGAAATGTTGTCAAGGTAATCCTCGTCTTTCACGAGAGCGGCGCGTGCCTGTTTTTCTTGTGTGATAATCTGTATTGCTATTGAATTTAAGTTTTTGATTGCGGCTTCTTCGCTGATGCCGAGAGTAACCTGATTGCTGAGCTGATAAATGTCGCCGCTGACCTCAGAGCCTTCACCGTAGGAGCCGCGAAGAGTCAGACCTAATTTGGCTACAGTGGTGCCAAGACGCTGAACGGCACCTTTTTCTTTAAGGGCAGGCAGGTGAAGCATAACGCTTGCACGAAGAGCAGTGCCGATGTTTGTCGGACACTGTGTGAGATAGCCAAGCTGTTCACTGAAAGCGTAGGACAGCTTGTTGCCGAGAATTTTATCGTATTTCTGCGCACTTGAATAAGCCTCGTCGAGAGAAAGCCCTGCAAGAACAGTCTGAATTCTTATGTGGTCCTCTTCACAAATCATAATGCTGACATCTTCCTCTTCAGAAAGAAGCAGGCTTCTGCCTTTTGTGTCGCAGGCAAACTCGGGACTTATAAGATGTTTTTCTGCAAGGCAAACGGTTTCGGCGGGAGAGAGAGTTGACATGTCAATGAAATTCAGCTTCTCGTCTGTCAGTATATCTCTTACAGTTTCGCCTACCTCTTTTTTCTGTTCTGCTGAAAGCCTTGCAGGGAAAGGATACTGTGTGATATTTCTTGCAAGGCGTACTCTTGTGCTAAGGCAGATATCGCCTTCGTTTCCTTTGTTGAGGTACCAGTTCATATCAGTTTTCTCCTTTCAGCTTTTTTATTTCGTCTCTTAAAATTGCGGCCCTTTCAAAGTTCTGTTCTTCGATAGCCTTTGTCATTTCGTTTTGCAATTCCTTGATTTTTTCTTCGGTAGTTTTTTCTTTGGGCAAAACAGGCTCACTTACGTTTTCGGGTACCGTGCCTGCGTGCTTTACTTTACCGTGAATTCTCTGTATTGAAGGCAGAAGCTTTGAATAGAATTTCTCGTAGCAGTTGGCGCAGCCCACATTTCCCGATTTGATTATATCATCAAAGCTGCTGTCGCAGATTTCACAGCGCTCAAGTCTGCTTTCGCTAAGGGCCAGCATACTGTCGTCAAAAAATCCTGAGAACAAAGAGGGAAGATTAAATGAGAAATCGTCAAAGAAGTTGTTGTAGCCGAGACTTCGTGCACAGGTGCTGCAAAGGTGACTCTGTGTAGCTTCGCCGTTTATTACTCTTTTTATGTGTGTGGTTGCTTCATTTTTCTTGCAGTTCTGACATAACATAATTATCATCCTCCTTAAAATCGGTTATTGCATTATTGAAAGAAGCATCTGCTTGAATATGCTTGCTCTTATAATATCTCTTATTTCAGCGGGTAACCCCTTATAATTTGAGTCGCTTAGTGCCGCTGTCATAATTGCACCGTCACGCTGAGAAATAAGCCTGTGGCGCATAAGGTTTATGATGTGACTTTCTGCCGTGCTTTCGTCTATGGCGGTTCCTATACTTCTGACAACCTGCAAAAGCAGTGTGTTTTCGTCATAGCTGACTCTCGTTATTCTTATACAGCCTCCGCCGCCACGCTTGCTTTCGACAATATATCCTCTCTCGGGGGTGAAGCGAGAGGAAAGCACATAGTTTATCTGGCTGGGCACACATCCGATATTCTGCGCTAAGATGTTTCGTTGAATTTCAACTTCGCTCTTATCCTCAAGCATATCTGTTATCATCTGTGCTATTACATTTGAAAGGTTAATGGTCATCACATCCTTTGACTTTGACTATCTTTGACTTTTATCATCTTTATTATAGCTTTCTCACCTTCAAACTCAAAGGTCAAAAAAGGTCAAAATAATTTGAATTCAGCCCGATTTTAGAAATTAGCTCTCGTTTTCTTCGTTTTTTAATAAATTTTGAGTATTTTGATTATTTTGAAATCTTTTTTCATGCTCAGTTGTTTTTGACTTTAATACAGGAGCAAACGGGTCGGAAAAAATCTGACCTTCATCTGAGTCAGTCGGCGAAAAGGCAGGTTGTTTCAAGGAATATCTGTGCATAATGAGCCTCCGTGAATTAGTTATATTTATTTTTATCACGGTGACGTTATTTATTCAGTAACACACCTGCGGTCTTTGCGTATAATGAAATTGAAGGGTGACAAACCCTCAGACTAAAGGAGGTCACATAATGTCTTGTAATAACGGTTTATTCGGTGGCAGTGCTTGCTCATGGATTGTAATTCTTCTTATCTTATCAATGTGCTGCGGTAATGACGGCGGTCTTTTCGGCGGTAACGGCGGTTGCGGTTGCAACAACGGCTGTGGCTGTGACAACGGTTGCGGTTGCTAAAATGCAAAAAAAGAAAGCCTCTGCATTTGCAGGGGCTTTCGCCTTTAGTGTTAATTACACATAGCTTGTTACAAGGAAGTTAAGTGAATAAACATCATTTGCAGCATAAACGGGCATATTCTGGCTGTTTACTGCACCTGTCTCATATTTGAGCAAGCCTTTGGGAAGTGTGATTGTGAGCTTTGTGCCTGTTGCAGGTGTGGGAACACCG
>JAZSPF010000179.1:0-21745 GCA_045537315.1 Acutalibacteraceae bacterium | reverse complement strand
CTTCACCGCCCAACACAATCCGTCTTGGTAAAAACACACCCTGCAGCACCCTTGGCAGATGCGGTGACTGTATGAGCCCCGACTGCATATGCAATCAGATAGTTGTTACCCGCCGCAGCAGAGAAAAAGAAAGAATTATTGTCATGCTTGTCAATGACAATTTAGGCTTTTAAGAAAGGATGAAATATATGCGTAAGAAAATATTACCGGGTATAGTCATTACCCTGATGAGCTTTGTTCTTATGTTCAGCGTTTTTGCACTTCCCGCGAGTGCGGCAACATCAATTAAAAACGCTGCCATCTCAATTTCCGCTTCTACCTACACCTACACAGGCAAAACCATTAAACCCACAGTTACGGTCAAGGTAGGCAAAAAGAAACTCACCACAAAGTCCTACACCGTAAGCTACAAAAACAACAAAGATGTAGGTAAAGCTACCATTACCGTCAAAGGCAAAGGCTCCTATACGGGTACGGCAACTAAGAGCTTTTACATAAGACCGAAGGCTGTTTCCTCACTTAAGGCTACACCCTACTCAACAAAGATCAAGCTTTCATGGGGCAAGGTAACAGGTGCAAGAGCATATCAGGTTTACCAATACAAAAACAGCAAGTGGGTGAAGCTCGACAACACAACAAGCACAAGCTACACCGTAACAGGTCTTGAAAGTGCAACCACCTTCAAATTCAGAGTAAGAGCATACGCCAAAACAGGCAGCAAATATCTCTACTCCCCCTCATATACATCGCTGAGTTCAACCACAACCATCGGCAAGCCTACCACATTCAAGGTTTCTGACCTGAAGGAGACCTCAGTCACACTGTCATGGAATGAGGTGGCTAAAGCCGATGAATACAGAGTTTCTCTCGTCGATGAGGTTACAGAGAGAACAAAGACCTACACGGTTAAAACCACATCTGTTTCACTTGACAGTCTCTCCTCATACAGAGACTATACCGTAAGAGTAAGAGCCTACAACAAAAATAAGGATATTCTCGGCAACAACTCCGATTATTTCACCTTCAAAACTGCTCCCGCACCTGTCAAAGCTCTTCACGCCGAGGCAAACACACAGAGCATCAGCCTTTCATGGCAGCAGACAGACAATATCCGCACCTATCAGGTTTATATGTGCACTTATGACAGCGCAGGCAACAAGAGCAGCTACACCAAGCTCTCAAATGTTACGGGCAACTCCTATACAGTAAACGGTCTTGCGCCCTGCACATCCTACGGTTTCAGAGTCAGAGCCTATGTAAAAACCTCCGCAGGCTATGTTTACAGCGAATATACCGAAAGCGAAAAAATCACTGCTCCCTTAGGCAAGGTGGAAAACTTCGTCTGCACAGCGAAAACAAATTCCACCATTTCGCTCTCATGGCGCAGCGTACCCGGTGCGGCAGGCTATAAGCTCTTTATGAACGGCAAGGAGCAGACTCTTCCCTCACCTCTGAGTCTTTCGTACACTGCCGTGGGACTCAGTGCGGACACAGCCTATAACTTCTATGTTATTGCACACTGCGCAAAAGCAAACTGCACTGAGTGCGATGAAAACGCCACTGTTTTAACAAACGTAAAAACTGATGACGCAGGCGTTGACAAAGTTGAGTTTGTCACTAAGCCTACATCAATTGCCCCCGGCGAAAAAGGCACTGTCACGGCAAAGGTGCTTCCGGAATATGCCGCAAACAAGAATATAACCTACACCTCAAGCAACACTGCTGTCGCCACTGTTGACAGCAAAACAGGTGAAATCAGCGCCCTTAAGTCAGGCACAACCGTTATCACCGCCACAAGTGAAGACGGCGGCAAAACCGCATCCTACACTCTTACTGTAAAAAACATTGTGTCAACGGGCATTTCCGTACCCACATCAATGAATCTTGTTGTAGGTGAAACGGCATTTATCAATCCTGTTTTCACACCAGCAGACACAAGCAACAAAGCCTTCACTGTCACGGGTTCAAATTACACATACTCCTACAAGGGCGGCATTCTCGGCCTGCAGACACTCACCGAAACCTGTAACCTCAGCGATTATATCTCCATAGAGGAAAACGGTGTTATCAGAGGTCTTAAAGCCACAATAGAGCCTAAAACAAACAAAGCCTTTGCTTTCACTCTGACAGTCAGAGCATCAGACTCAGGCAGAACTGCCTCAATGAGAGTCAGCGTTATAAAGAAAATGATAAATGTCACCTACCTTGGCGACGACTCTCCCTGGTACTATGGCAACAGTGCAAAGCTTACAGCCAGTGTCGACTCCTCCATAAGCTCGAAATATCCCGTTTCAGCTCTTAAGTGGAAGTCGGGCAACACCTCAGTTGCCACCGTTTCATCAGACGGCACCGTAACCTGCAAAGGCAAAGGCCTTGTAACAATTACGGCATACACCTCAGACAACGCCTACAGCGGCTCCTTCCAGATTTATTGCAGAAGCGCTGTTAATGTTGAAAAAGACTATTTTGAGGGCTGCAAAGTCGGCTCTACCTATCAGATTAAGGCTACTCTTCAGCCGGGCGGTGACGGCGAAACAGTGACCTACACCTCAACAAACGACTCAATAGCTTCTGTCAACCAAAACGGTGTTGTTACCATGCACAAGCAGGGCGGCGCTAAAATCATTGTTATGACAAACATGGACTCTGTAAACTATAAAGAAGTATGGTTCACAACAAGCACCTTCACAAAGCCCACAGGCGGCAAACAGCAGCTTTTCGACCTTCTCAAAGAAAAAGCCGATGCAATCAAGTCAAGCGACAATCTGCCCGGTTTTGTGCGTAACGATGTTTCTAATTTCACTGATTTCTCACTTGTGGGCAAAGGCACTTTAGGCAATGCTCTGAGTGCAGACGATCTTAAGAGCATCTTCAGCGACTTCTCCGCACCAAAAACCTTCCATCAGAAAGCCGTTGCCTCAGGCTCAACTGCCGCATGGGAAGAATATATGCTCAATGTACCTGTAAGAGGTCAGTATATGACAATTATAGAAGGTGTGGACATGAGCGACGTCAAGAGTGTTGTGCTCCTTGACAGCGGCTCCTACACCTATGACCTCAAGCTCATCCTTGAGGAAGAAAACTTCACATACCTCCCCATCACAGCAACCAACACAAGCCACGGCAAGATTTTTGATATCCTCACAAGCTCATATCTTTCAAGTGCGCTGAGCACAATCAACAACAGCGGTAAGATGGAAGTAAAATACAACTCCTTTGCTCAGCGTTATCACGACTGTTCACTGACCGTCTCTGTCAATAAAGTTACCGGCAATGTAAGCTTTATGAAATACGATATGAATATAGATATAGATATCGCCGATCTTAAAATCTCTTACAGCGGACTTGCTTACACTGCAGATGTTGGCTTTAATTGCAACAATGTTGTTACGCTGGATTTCTATGATTACATAGACTAAACAGAACAAAAATCCGTTTGCTCACTGCAAGCGGATTTTTTCATTGCTTTTATATCTGCTTTGTGATAAAATAGAAAGATAGTTGGCGATAGTCGCCAACTTACTCACAAAAAGAAGGTGAAAAAATGAAAGCACCCTTAGCAGACAGAATAAGACCTCAGGGCATTGAAGATATAGTCGGTCAAAGGCACCTCTTAGGCGAAGGCAAGGCTCTGAGAAACATTATAGAAAGCGGCGAGCTGCCTAATCTTATATTTTACGGCCCCTCAGGCATAGGCAAAACAACTCTGGCTTCAATTATTGCACTTCGCACCAACAGAAAGTTTCATAAGCTTAACGGTACCTCTGCATCAACAGCCGACATCAAGGCTATCGTTTCAGAGCTTGACACTCTTGCCGCGCCTAACGGCATACTGCTCTATTTAGACGAAATACAGTATTTCAACAAAAAGCAACAGCAGACACTCCTTGACTATATCGAGAGGGGCGAAATCACCCTCATTGCTTCCACAACGGAAAACCCCTATTTTTACATTCACGGAGCAATCTTAAGCCGCTGCACTGTATTCGAGTTCAAAAGCGTTGAGGCTGAGGATATTATCCCTGCGGTGAACAGAGCCTTCCGTTTTCTCGAAGAAGAGAAAAGCATAGAAATTATAGCAGACAACGATGTTCTTTTACACATTGCACGCTCCTGCGGCGGCGACGTGAGAAAGGCTATGAACTCTGCCGAGCTTTGCGTGCTCAGCACACTGCCCGATGAAAACGGCAGAGTACATATAACAAAAGAAAAAGCAAATGAGCTGACACAGAAAAGCGCCATGAAATATGACCGTGAGGGCGACGAGCATTATGATATACTCTCGGCCTTTCAGAAGAGTATGCGAGGCTCTGACCCCAACGGAGCTCTGCATTATCTTGCAAGGCTCCTTGAGGCAGGCGACCTGCCCTCGGCAACGAGAAGGCTTATGGTCTGTGCCGCCGAGGATGTGGGACTTGCCTACCCCATGATATTGCCCATTGTCAAGGCGGCTGTGGATATGGCTCTTATGGTGGGTCTGCCCGAGGCGAGGATTCCTCTTGCAGATGCAGTTGTACTCGTGTGCAACTCGCCCAAGTCAACCTCTGCCTATAACGCCTATGATGCGGCGGCGGCAGATATAAGAGCAGGCAAAAGCGGCCCTATCCCCCGACAGCTTCAGAACAAGCACTTTGACGGCGAGGACAACAATAACAAGGGTCAGTTTTACAAGTACCCCCACGATTATCCCGGACATTATGTAAAGCAGCAATATCTGCCCGATGTGCTGAAAGACAGGGTTTATTATCAGTTTGGGGACAATAAAAATGAGCAGGCGGCAAAGGAATATTGGGAGAAGATAAAAAAATGAGTAAAATTCTTTTGATTCTTTTCTTATAAGAAAAGAATGCCACGCGGCGAGCGAGGATAAAAATCAAAGGGACTGTAAAAAAACAGTCCCTTATTTTTATGTCGACGCATAGCAAGGAAGTAAACTGTAAAAAGTAAGTTTCTACACGCTCAAGCTGCATCGTCGCTGAAGCGCCGCCGGTGGCGGATGAAGCGAGGCGAGGATGGCGCAGTGGTCAAAATCGCTCGGCGCTCCAAGCCGATAAGCGATTTTGGGAACCACAAGAGTAATGGCACTTCCTTTATCCGGAGCGACAAAGGAAGCAAAAGCGCCCTGTTTTGTTGACGGTAGTTCATCTCTTTTCAGAAAGCCGCAGTCCGCCTTCAACTGCAGACTCCGAAGCGGGTAAATCTGTAATTTTTTATCAGCTATTCAGATATTTCTTAATTTATCACTTTTCAAAAAGTCTCTGTCCGCCTGCGTCTGCAGTTTCCGCAGCGGGTTGGTTTTTTTGCCGGATAAACAAAAACCATTGTATAGCCTGTTCAGCTTTTACAATGGTTTTGTGAGTCAGCTTTTTGTTGGTAAATTGGATTTTGTTGAATTCATTAAGTCCGGATATTTGCATTCCTTAAAAGTGCATACTCCTGTTCGGTGATATGAATAACGGAGCCGTGACGAGGTCTCAGGTGATTAAGCGAAAATTTATTTTCATCGACCTTGCTGAACTTAATCAGATCTGTTGTTTCCTGCATAAAATATCCACCCTTTTTGAACTGATCAGCAATCATAACAAATTTATCTGTGCCGAGTATTTGGTATATACAGTTGCCTTCCAAAGCGGTATCAGCAACGGAAACCTTATTATTATCAGGCTCAAAATAGGGACCGTCGGGTCTGTCTGCTATGCAATAACAAATCGCTTCCTTTTCACCGTCTGCCTGAAAAAGATAATATTTTTCGTTATGTTCGATTATATCTGCATCAATTGCACACATTCCGCTTTTCGGTTTGAACAAAACTTTTGGTGTTGTTGTGAGGTGGCAGAAATCCTTTGTATAAGCATACCATATAATTGTGTCTAAATCGTCATCGGTGTTGTGGTGAGTCCAATATATCATATATTCTTCTCTGAATTTATCATAGATAATCTGTGGTGCCCACACTCTGTCTGCACTCTTTGTTTCTTCAAAACGCGAAAAATCAATTATGCGTTCATTGTACCAGTTGATTAAATCGTCACTGTCCCATACAATCATTGAATTATTACTGTTCCAACCGTCTTGGGATCTCATATCTGTTGCAATGATATGGAACATATTATCCTCATCACGGAATATAAAAGGATCACGGCAACATTTTTTGCCTTTTGTCTGGATGATTACAGGTTTTCCTGAATTGACGGAAGTAAAGTTATATCCGTCATCGGAGACAGCAAAATGCACTCTTTCTTCCTCGGGTAAATTACCTGTAAAATAACAAAAAAGATATTTTGTAAACTTCATATTAAACCCTTCCTTGAACAATAAAAACAGATTTTCCAAATTCTTATTTGTCTGACTCATTGTAACATACAGCATCTTAAGAATCAACATTAACCCTACAATTCATAAATTTTCTCCCTCGGCGGGATAAAACTAAAAGACACGGAGCAACCGCCCCGCGTCCCCTAAAAATTTTTTTATTGCCCTCGCCGGACAGGCGTTACTTTTCCTGCCGCGAACCCCTCAGTCACTTCGTGACAGCTCCCCTTTCAGGGAGAGCCAAGAAGAATCAAAAACGCGCTGTTATTCTCTTATCTCTCTTCTCTGAAATAAGGCAGTCCCAAGCTTTCGGGAGGCTGATTTTCCTTTTTCTTCATAAGGCTTGTCGAGATAAGAATAACAATAGTTACAAGATAAGGAAGCATCTTGAAAAGCTCCTTTGTTGCACTTGTAAGTCCCGGCACAAAAATCTCCGCAATATAAAGTCCGCCGAAAAGGAAGGCGCCAAGCACGGCAAGATTAGGCTTCCACACAACGAAAATAACTAAGGCTACTGCGAGCCAGCCTCTGTCACCGAAGGACTGTGTATCCCACAGACCGTTGGAGTAGTCAACAGCATAGTAAAGACCGCCGAGACCTGCAATTACACCGCCGAGGCAGGTTGCAACATATTTATATCTTGTTACATTGATGCCTGCCGCATCAGCCGTAGCAGGATTTTCACCAACGGCACGAAGGGAAAGTCCCGTTCTCGTTTTCTTAAGCACAAACCATGACACAAAAGCTATGATAAGTGCAAGATAAAACATAAAGCCGTGTGAAAAGAAGATAGTACCAATAGCACCTAATTTATCATAAAAAGGCACAAGGGGCATTTTGTACGCTGCCGCAGTGGCAGGTATGGAGTTGTTTGATATGCCGAGTATTGTTGAAATAGCACCGCCGTAAAAGTTGCCGAGACCTGAGCCGAAAATTGTAATGGCAAGACCTGTTACATTCTGATTTGCACGAAGTGTAACCGTAAGGAAACAGTAAATAAGTGAGAGCAAAAGAGAACATGCAACACTGCAAAGAAGAGACACTAAAAGTCCCACAATACCCACCGGCTCAGCTACGGAATTTTCATAAATGAGTGCGCCCACAATACCTGCAACACCGCCGCTTATCATAATACCGGGGATGCCTAAGTTAAGATTACCGCTTTTTTCGTTGAGAATTTCACCGTTTGAGCCGTAAAGCAAGGGCAGACCCTGAGCAACTGCTCTTGAGAGAATATATGCAAAATCCATATTATTTGCCCTCCTTTACTTTCTTGTGTGACTTCGTGAAAATCACCTTATAATTTATAAAGAACTCACTTGCAAGGATAATGAACAGCGCAATGCCTACAACAACATCAGAAGCGAAATCGTTAAGGTTGCAGGTTGAAGCAATCTTCGCAGTACCGATATCAAGGAATGAAACAAAGAAGGATGTGAGCATCATAACAAGAGGATTAAGGTGAGCGAGCCACGCAACTATAATTGCAGTGAAACCGTTACCGCCCACGATATCACTCTTTACAAGGTGGTGAGTACCGCTGACGAGAAGGAAGCCTGCGAGACCGCAAAGGGCACCCGAAATCGCCATAGTTCTGATAATTACCTTTTTAACATTTATGCCGATATATCTTGCAGTGTTTTCGCTTTCACCAACAACTGCAATTTCATAGCCCTGCTTTGAATATTTCATATAGATATATGACAGCACCGTCACAACAAGAATTATAACTATGCTCCAGCCGTAATCAACGCCGAAAAGCTGAGGCAGCTTGCCTGTAGTGAGAGTTGACATAACACCTGCACCCTTCTGCTTTTCCCAGAGGACTGCAAAGAATTTGACAAGCTGTATTGCCACATAGTTCATCATCAGAGTAAAGAGAGTTTCGTTTGCCTTTATTGCGGCTTTAAAGAAGCCGGGAATTATACCCCATAAAGCACCTGCCACAACACTTGCAATAAACATTATAAGTATCAGTAAAGCGCCGTTCACATCAGGCATAAGCTTTACCACAATGCAGGAAGCCAGGGCACCAATGAGAGCCTGTCCCTCTGCGCCGATATTCCAGAAGCGCATCTTAAAGGCAGGCGCAAGAGCAACGGCCAGACAAAGAAGCGCGCAGGTGTCTCTGACGGTTATTTTCACTCGTCTTGCAGTGCCGAAAGCACCCTCGAGCATTTCGCCGTAAACCTCAAAGAAAGAGATTTTGCCGCTTGTGAGAAGTATAACCACAATGCCGCAGGCTAAAAGTGCAAACACTACACTTGCAATTCTTATGCCGTAAGACAGTCCCGTGCTGATGTCGGTACGCTTTGCAATTCTCACAAGAGGTTCTTTTGCTGTTTTTGCTTTCACTGTGCATCCTCCTCTGCCTTTTTACTCTCAGGAAGATTTGTCATCATCATGCCGATGTCTTCCTTTGTGGCACTCTTGCCGTCAACTATGCCGCTTATCTGACCGTGGCATATAACCAATATTCTGTCGCAAAGCTCTATAAGTACGTCAAGGTCTTCACCCACGAAAATAACTGCCGTACCTATATCCTTTTGCGCATTGAGAAGATTGTATATTGTATATGAGGAGTTGATGTCAAGACCTCTTACGGGGTATGCCGCCATAAGCACCGTAGGTGAAGCCGCAATTTCTCTGCCTACGAGTACCTTCTGAATGTTACCGCCCGAGAGCTTTCTGACAGGTGTGTCAGTGCCGGGAGTGACAACCTCGAGGTCTTTGATTATATTATCTGCTAAGTTCTTCGGGTCCTTGCGGTGAAGGAACATGCCCTTGCCGCCCTTGTAGGAGCGAAGCATCATGTTGTCTGTTATGCCCATTGAGCCTACGAGACCCATGCCGAGTCTGTCCTCGGGTACGAATGAAAGGCGTACACCCAAGTCTCTTATCTGCAAGGGAGTTTTATCTCTGAGATTTTCTTCCTTGCCAGTTTTGGGGTCATAGTAAATAATTGAGCCGCTCTTAAGGTGCTGCAGACCTGCAATTGCCTCAAGAAGTTCCTTCTGACCGCTGCCTGCGATGCCTGCAATGCCCAGGATTTCGCCTGACTTAGCAGTGAAGGAAACGTTTTTGAGTATCTGCACACCCTCTTTATTGGTGACGGAAACGTTGGTAAGAGACAGTCTGTTTTCACAGTCGTGAGGCTCTGCTCTTTCAATGTTGAGAGAGACTTTTTTGCCCACCATCATTTCTGTCAGGCTCTGCTCTGTGGCATCCTTGGTTTCAACCGTGCCTATATATTCGCCCTTGCGAAGCACGGCAACCTTATCCGAAAGTGACATAACCTCATTAAGCTTATGGGTGATGATAATAATTGACTTTCCGTCATCTCTCATATTGCGAAGAATGGCGAAAAGATTTTCCGTCTCTTTAGGTGTGAGTACCGCTGTAGGCTCATCAAGAATTAAAATCTCTGCACCGCGATAAATAACCTTGATAATTTCAACAGTCTGCTTCTCAGAAACGGACATCTCATATATCTTTTTCATGGGGTCAATCTCGAAGCCGTACATATCGCAGATTTCTTTTATCTTAGCCGCACTCTTTTTAAGGCTCAGCTTGCCCTCATTCTTAAGACCGAGTATAACATTCTCTGTGACGGTGAGAATATCAACCAGCTTGAAGTGCTGATGAATCATGCCTATTTTATAGTCAAAGGCATCCTTTGGTGACTGAATAGACGCTTCCTTACCGCCGACAAAAATCTGACCCTCATCAGGGTGATAGATACCCGAAAGCATATTCATAAGAGTGGTCTTGCCGCTTCCGTTTTCACCGAGAATTGAGAGGATTTCGCCTTTATTTACGGTCATGGAAATATTTTTGTTTGCAGTGACACTGCCGAAACGCTTTGTAATGTTTCTCAGTTCAATTGCCGCTTCTGACATTATTTCCTTCCTCCGTTCAAATACTTTATTCACTCATAAAACCAATAAAATCTTATTGCTTTTATCAGGGAACAATAAAACATATAAAACAACCATTAGCGGAGTGGGTTACACTCCGCTATGGAAATTGTTTAAGTGATTTTACATCAGATGATTTCGATACCGTCGATGATGATGCTGAAGTAAGGAGCACTTCTGTATACTGATTCAGCAACTTCGCCGTCAACAACTGCTTCTGTGTCAGCTGTGAAAGCTGCATCGGCAACTGCATCTGCTGTGTATGATGTAAGGTGACCTTCTTCGTCAACTTCAGCTACAACAAACTCGTTTTCAGGTCTGTCAAGAGTAACTGTGAATGTCTTAGTGTCAAAGACCTTGATTGAGCCGTCAAGAAGACCTGCCTTAACTTCTTCAACCTTTGCCTTCATATCTTCTGTAACATTTGCATCGTTATACTCTGTGAGGATAACTGAGCCTGTTTCAAGGCTTCCGCAGAAGTCAGCTTCAACTTCTTCACCTGCTGCAACCTTTGTGAAGATGTGTTCGAAATAGGGAACCCAGCTGATCTTTGATGAAACAAGGTTAGCATTGGGAGCGATATCGTTGAAGTTAATGTTATAACCTACATGATAAACGGGGTTGCCGTTCTTTGTTTCGTCTTCGCAAGCCATGGGTGAACCGTCTGTATCTGCATGCTCACTCATAAGAACAACGCCTGCCTTGATAAGCTTCTTAGCAGCTTCCTGCTCGAGAGCAAGGTCTGCCCATGAGTCTGTGTAGGTTACTGTCATTGTTGCGCTGGGGCATACGCTCTTTGCGCCGAGATAATATGATGTGTAACCTGAAATGCACTCTGCATAGGGCTTAGCTGAGATGTAACCCATCTTAGCTTCTTCGGCAGTGATTTTGCCTTCTTCGATAAGCTGGTTGAGCTTGAGACCTGCAACAACACCTGCAAGATATCTGCCTTCATAAATTGAAGCAAATGCATTGTGGAAGTTGTCAACACCTGCAATCTTAGCGTTTGTGCCTGTTGCATGGAAGAACTGAACATCAGGATATTCCTTAGCAGCCTTGATTACGAATTCTTCGTGACCGAAGGAGTCTGCAAAGATGATGTCACAGTCGTCTTCAACGAGTTCAACGCAAGCGTCATAGCAAGCTGAATCCTCGGGGATGTCCTTCTTATAAAGAAGGTTTGTGCTCTTGTCGATGCCCAGGTTGTCGCAAGCTGCTTCAACTGCAAGCATGAAGTTTTTGTCATAACCTACTGTTTCGTTATGAAGAAGAACTACACCGATCTTGAGATCTGACACTGCTGAATTTTCTGTGCCTGCATTGGGATCTGTGGTCTGTGTGTCGTCTCCGTTGCCGCCGCATGCTGCAAGTGTGAAGAGCATAAGTGCTGCAAGGAGAACTGCAAGAATTTTTTTCATTGGTTTTTCCTCCGTTTAAAATTTTATCTTAACCGCCTTCAGGCAGTAAGTTACTGATTTTTAAATGTGACATTGCTGTCTGTCATCGACTCAACTATTGCAAGAGACTCAACTCTTATTCCTTTTTCTTCTATACGGTCTCTGCCCTGCTGAAAGCCCTTTTCGATTGCAATTGCACAGCCTGCAACTTCTGCACCTGCCTGCCTGCAAAGGTCAATGAGACCTAAAAGAGCATTACCTTCAGCGAGGAAATCGTCAACGATAAGCACCTTGTCATTTTCGCCGATGAAATCCTTTGACACAATTACATCATACTCCATGCCGTGAGTGAAGGAGCGCACCTGAGTCTTATAAACAGAATTAGCTATATTCTTAGTCTTGGTCTTTTTTGCAAATAATACCGGACAATTAAAAAACTGCGCCGCTATACAAGCTATTCCTATACCTGACGCTTCTATGGTAAGGATTTTGTTAACACCGCAGTCTTTATAAAGGCGCAACATTTCTTCGCCCATTTTGTTTAATAATTCAACATCTATCTGGTGGTTGAGAAAAGAGTCCACTTTGAGTATATTACCGGGAAATACCTGTCCGTCTTTGAGAATTCTTTCTTCTAAAAGTTTCATTTTTCTACCGCCTGATTTTTCATTTTCTTTATACAGGCATTTTAACAAATTTTTATGTTTTTTTCAATACAAATCAGCAAATTTGTATATTTTTTACAAAGAAAAAAGAGTATCCTCTGCGACACTCTTTTATCTCTTTTCAATAAGCATAAGCTCTTCGTCCGTTATTTCTCTGCACTGACCTTCTTTGAGGCTTTCATCCAGGCTCAGCTCACCCATTTTGGTACGCCTGAGCTCCAGCACCTTGTTGCCGAGTGCGGCGAACATTCTTTTCACCTGATGATACTTACCCTCGCATATCTTAACCTGCGCCATGGGCACAGTACCGCTCATAGCTGTAACCTCTGCCTCAAGGCAAAGTGTGCCGTCTTTGAGCTCAATGCCCTTTTTGAAAGCGGCAATATCCTCTGCCGTCAGCTCTCTTTGCAGGGTGGCGATGTAGGTTTTCATTATGTGGTTTTTCGGCGAGAGAATTCTGTGAGCAAAGTCGCCGTCATCGGTTATAAGCACAAAGCCCGTGGTGTCGCCGTCAAGCCTGCCTGCAGGAAAAAGTCCGTCACGGCGCATATTTTTCGGCACAAGGTCAATAACCGTAGGCTGTGTGGGGTCCTCTGTTGCGGAGATGACCCCCTTCGGCTTGTTGAGCATAATATAAATATGCTTTTTATAGCCCAGTACCCTGCCGTCAATTGCAATGACTGCTTTTTGGGGGTCTGCTTTGATGTCACCGCTTTTCACCACAGTGCCGTCAAGAGTGACTCTGCCCTGTTTTACAAGCTTTTTTACATCACTTCTTGAGTGCTGACCCTGTGAGGCTATTATTTTATCAAGTCTTTCCATAGCTTATTTTATTCTCTTTATCTTATGACCCTTGACAAAGAAAACTCGCTTTGCATAAGGGAAAAGGAACTCATCATTGAGGGAGTCAGTGTAAAAATCGTCTATAACTCCGTCGGGGTAAGCTTCACGGAAAAACTCTATCTTTCTCTCTCTGAAGCAGGGTCTGCCGAATTCGCCTGTTCTCAGGTTAAACTCCGAGGCAAGATAATGCTTTATGCCCAGTCGCTTGCAGATTTCATCCATCTGAAACTTAGGTGAAGCAGTAATAATAAGGTCGTCCTCTTTCTGAATTTCTTTGTAGAAAGGCTTTATCTGCTTTTCGTGCTTATCCCAGAACGCCTTTGACATTTTATCGGGGTCGGGATGATTTTTATCAATGAAATCCTGAAGCACATCACCGTACTGCGCAATAAGATCTTCAAAGCGGAGATTTGTGGCTCTGTAATCCTTCATTATCTTTATAAGGTCAGGCACATATTTTAAAAGTGAGGGGTACTGCATAAACAGATCCTTAAAAAAGTCAAGGTTACTGTCTCCGTCATAAATGGTATCGTCAAAATCGTATACGTTCATATTTCTGTCCTTTCGGTTTATTCGGGTTTGTCAAGTTTTAAATATTCATCTTTCACTATACCCAGCTTTTTAAGGGCGAAGTGAATCAGGAGTGAAAGCACCGCAGGGGCTATAAAGTGCATAACCGCAATGAGCAGCACCGATTTTACACTGCCGAAGCTCTCGCTCATAGCAGAATAAGCACCGAACTGACCTACAAGACCGCTTGTACCCATACCTGCACCTGTGGGAGTGTTTGTCATTTTCAGCACACAGGTGGAAACAGGGCCTAAAATTGCACCTGCAAGAGTGGGGGAAATAACTATCTGTGGGTGTCTCATTATATTCGAAAACTGAAGCATACTCGTACCCACACCCTGTGAAATGAGGCCGCCTACTCCGTTTGCCTTGAAGGATGTAACGGCAAAGCCCACCATCTGTGCGGCACAGCCTACTGCGGCGGCACCTGCGGCAATGCCGTCAAGACCGAGCATAATTGCAATAGCCGCCGAGGATATGGGCGCAGTAAGCGCAAGACCCATAAGCACGGAAACGGTGATGCCCATAGGCAAGGGATGAAGCTGAGTGGCTTTATTGATAATTTCACCGAAGCCTGTCATAAAATCTGAAAGATAGGGACCCACAAAGGTGCTGACAAAGCCGCCTGTAACAATGGCGATTATGGGAGTTACGACTATGTCTATTTTAGTTTTGCCTGCAACAAGTGAGGCGATTTCATTTGCAACCACTGCCGAAACATAAGCACCAACGGGGCCGCCGAGCTCATAGCCGAAAGCACCTACGGCAATGCAGGAGAAAATAACAAGAGGCTTTGATTTGAGTCCGTAAGCAATTGCCGCACCTATAGCACCGCCCACAACAGGCGACGATGCAGCCAGCACTCCCGAAAAGCTTGCAAGAATTTCAAGGTGGGGGATTTTTGCGAACTGACTTATGATAAGCCCCACAATAAGAGATGAAAAAAGTCCCAGAGCCATGAAGCTCATGGCATCAACAAAATAGCGTTTAAGATACTTCTTAATCATTTTTTCACATCCTAAAATAGTACTGTTTAATATTATAATCCAATAAAAAAGAATAATCAACTGCAAAATAAACAAATAGCAGAGTGTTGACAAAGAAATTTTTTAACCTATAATTAAAGTCAGGTATATATTATTGGAAATTATTACAAGGTGAGGAGTAATTTTTATGCTCGATAAAATAAGACAGTTTATGATGGGCAGATACGGTAACGACCAGCTTAATCTTGCTCTTTTGATTTTCGGCTGTGTGCTGACATTTTTTCTTTCTTTTTTTGATGTACCCTTTATAAGATACTTAGGTCTTATCCCCTACATTCTTGCCGCAGTGAGAATGCTGTCAAAGGACATAGGCAAAAGACAGCAGGAAAACCTGAAATTCCTTAAAATCAGCGCACCGTGGCGTCAGTTCATCATAAAAAAAGTCAAACAGCTTCAGGATAAGGACCACAAATATTATCAGTGTCCCAAATGCCACAACACCCTCAGAGTACCCAAAGGCAGAGGCAAAATAAAAATAAGCTGCCCTCATTGTGGCAGAGAGTTTATCAAAAAAACATAATAAAGGGGCTGTAAAAAACAACCGACCCACAAAACCATTGTAAAAGCTGAACAAGCAACGCAATGGTTTTTATTTATCAGGCAAAAAACTAACCCGCTGCGGAAACTGCAGACGCAGGCGGGCTGAGTTTTTTTCAAAAGTGATAAATTAAGAAATATCTGAATAGCTGATAAAAAGTTACAGGCTTGCCCGCTTCGGAGTCTGCTGTTGAAGGCGGACTAAGGCTTTCTGAAAAGAGATAAACTACCGTCAACAAACAAGAGCGCTTTGCTTCCTTTGTCGCTCCGGACAAAGCAAGTGCCATAGCGGCATGTGCGTATAGAAACTTACTTTTTGCTGTTTGCTTCCTTGATATCCCCGTCGTTATAAAAATAAGAGGCTGTTTTTTTACAGCCCCTTTTTATTGCAATCATCTTGAATTAGCTGTTTCAACCATTGTGAAGTAGAAATCCTCAAAGGATGTGGGATAGTCCGTGGTTGCACAGAAATCGAAATGGTCCATATCATACATGGTGTCAAGATAATACCATCTGCCGCTTTCGATTTTCTTTCCTTGTGCAAGGCTGTCTTCATAGTCCAGAGCTGTCTCTTCGTCGCAAAGGGGATAAAGAGCAGATTTAAGAGGCACTATGCCGTCGTTAACGGCCCAATCGCCTTCGATTTTAACACCGTCAATAGTGAAGCCCTCTGTGAGTGCAATCATAGTTGATGAAACCTTGAAAATGGAGTTTACGCTTTCCATAGGAGCCTGTCTGCCAAACAGACCTGTAGGCTCTGTAGCCGCTGTGGTGTAGGAATAATAATAAGTATTGGGGGCAACCTTTATAATTTCGTTGAGCTCTCTTGCACCCTTAAGTGTCATATCATAGCCGCAGTTGTCATTTGCCTTAAAATAATTCCATACCTTTTTAAAGCTGAAGCTTGCTTTCTCTTCATTTTGTTTCGGTGTGATACCAAAATGACCTGCCTGGAAGGAGAAAACATTAAAGTTGTCACCCACAGCACAACCGATTACATGTATTGCAAAAATAATTGCGAAAAGAGGAAGCTTTGTATCTACGATGTAATTTGTTACCTGAGAGCCGTTATGAGGAGCTGAAAGAGTGATGCAGGAATGAACGGCATCGTGACCGCCCTTGAAAAATTCACTTGTGTCATCGCCTGTTGCAGCAATTTCAGCCTCACTGCCATATGCCATAAGAGAAGCAAACAATCTTACAGTTGCACCGCCGAAGGAGTGACCTACAAGGTTGATTTTTTCTTTCATATCCCAGGGCTCACCCATTGTTGCCTTGCCCTCATAGCTGAAACCGTATCTCTCGTGTCCGTGAGAGGCTGCATGAGCCGCACCGTAGTCAACTACAGTACCCATAAGCTGTGCATAAAGCTCGCAGGCTCTGTCCCAGGCACTGCTGAGAGGTCCCACTGAGGGAGCATAGGCCTTTACACCCTCTTCGTTGAGAATTCTGATTATGTCATCTGTTGAGCCGGGCAGGAGGTTTCCGCCCCAATAAGGTGACTCACTGTAATAAGGGTCAGCGGTACCCCAGCCGCCCATGCCGTGAACGAAAATGTACGGATAGTCTGTCTTGAATAAATCTTTGTCGAGCACAGCTGTTATTTCTTCATCACTACCCTCAGCCGAAACAGGCAAAACGGCAAATGAAAAAATAAGTGTCAGCGAAAGCAAGATTGCTGTAAGTTTTGTTATCTTTTTCATAATTACTCCTTTCGACCCTTTAAGGTCAGTTGTATTATTCTTGTGTTTACATTTTATTAAAAAAACACCCGCTTGTCAATACAGTAAAACAAATAAAAGACTCCGCAAGTTTAGGTGCGAAGCCTTTTCTGTTTAAAGTTACAGAGGTAATCTCACAAGTGAAATAAACTTTTCAAATGCATAAGCCAACTTGTAATATCCCACTGCGAAGAAAGCAACAAACTTTTCACCAAAGGTTGAGCTGGTGGAGCTTGCAATAATGCGGTTCGCCATAAGAGGGTCACTGACATCAAAAATATCTCTGAAGAACACAACATCTGTTTCATAGGTGCTGAGATCTTTTTCGTCAAGCTCAATGACTCTGATGCCTCTGTTTTCGTCCCCGTATGAACCGAAAGCACCTGTGGGTGTCTGCACAATATCCATACCTCTGTAGGGCATAACAAAGCTGTTGACATGGTCGTGACCTACTGCAAGACCGAGTACGTTGCCGTTATCAACCATAGCATCTGCCTGACCGTTTGAATAGAAGGGTGCACCGCCGTCCTCGCCGACAAATGTGTCTTCATCAATATACTCGGGAGGCATAACATAAATGTCATCCTTCCACAGCACGTCATACTTATCGTTATAGATTGACTCGTCGCCTACGATTTCATAGATTTTGCCGTCTTCAGTGATATGGTATTTGCTTTCATCAAGATTTTCTTTGTCAATTTGTGCCAGCTCTTCCTCAGTGAGGTGACGGTAAATCATTTTATATGAACCGCCGTAAACCTCAGGAATGATAATGTGCTGGAAAGCAAAGGAAGGAATGGGAGTGCCACCGTTTTCTGCTGCAAGAGCCTTTTCTGTTCTTATGTACCAGTCAATCTGATCCTTTTCAACACAGCCGTAACCGCCAAGATCGTTTTCGTGGTTATAGGTCTGTGAGTCAAAGAACCAAAGGTTAAATGCCTTTTTGGTTTCATCCTTTGATGAATAAATGGGGATATTGTATGTGCCGAAGCCTGCCATTTCTTCAGTATCTGCAACACCTACAAAGCAGTCGTAGCTTTCATAGATTTTCCACTGCAATTCCTTGCCCAGAACATTGTCTTCATCGTCGTGGTTGCCGTAAACAACGGCAACGGGAATATCTCTCTGCTGAAAAAGTGACATGAAGTTATTGATATTCATCTTTATGGCACCGTAGGTGATACCCCAACCCTGACCGATGTTGTCACCTGTGAGAACAACTAAATCAGGCTTTTCCATATCCAGCATGGCAGTTATAAATTCCTCAGTGAGTGCCTTTAAAAAGAAAGTATCCTGAATGTCTGCAATCTGCATAATTTTAAATTTGCCGTCATCGCCGAAACGAAGGGTTTTGTCTGTGTCTTCCCTGTTGAGAAATATTGCCGAGCCTGCAAACGAGAAGCAGGAAACAAGCATTACAAGGCTGAGAATAAAAGCAATAGTTTTTTTCATAATTAACTCTCCTTTTACATTTGAGCTTTTGCTAATTTTAACAAGCAAATGTAAACAAACAATGTCTATTTGCGGTTTGTTTTTCTTTTTTATAGTTTTTTTAAGCATATGATATAAAATTACTGTCACATAGTCAGTTATTTTCTTTCATTCAATCATGTAAATTTATACGCTGTTAATAAATTTATAAAAATTAACGTTTAAAATGAAAAGATGGTTGATATGTGAAATCATCTTTAGACATATCAGTTTCATGTTTAAATATACGGAGGAAAAAATGACTTTACCTAAAATAGACTTCACTCCCGTAAGCCACCCCTATCCCGAAACAACTATGTTCGGCGCTATTGCGGCTTCGGCGAAGCGTGTACCCGATGCACCTGCCCTTAACTTCATGGGCAAATACACATCCTACAAAACCTTTGTGGAAAAAATCGAGCTTGCAGCAGGCGCATTTCTCAAGGCAGGCATAAAAAAAGATGATGTTGTAACCATCTGTATGCCCAATACTCCTCAGGGTGTTATCTGCCTTTATGCCCTCAACAGAATAGGCGCAATAGCCAATATGGTGCATCCCCTTTCATCAGGCAAAAACATCACTTTCTATCTTGACTATTCCGAGAGTAAGATGATTCTCACTCTCGACCAGTTTTACGAGAAGGTTGAAAAGGCTGTAGGTGAAGCAAAAAATGATGTTAAAATCATCACTGCAAGAATTCAGGAAGAGCTTCCCTTTGTTAAGGCTGTTGCCTTCAAGTACCTGAAAAACAGACAGAACCTCAAGTTCCCCGGCAAAGACGGTCTGGTATGGTCAGACTTCATTAAAACAGGCGCAGGCGTAGAGCTTCCCCCTGTTGAATTCTCCAAAGATAAGGCTGCTGTTATTCTTTACAGCGGCGGCACAAGCGGCACACCCAAGGGAATTTATCTTTCCGACTGGAACTTTAACTGCCTTGGCATGCAGGTTGCCGAAATTTCAGGCTGCAACCTTGATTACGGCTGCAAATTCCTTTCAGTTATGCCTATTTTCCACGGCTTCGGTCTGGGTATCGGCATTCACACCGTGCTTGAAAACGGCGCTATGTGCATCCTCATTCCTCAGTTTACAAAGGAAAGCTATGCTAAAGATGTACTCAAGCACAAGCCCAACTTTATCGCAGGTGTACCTACCCTCTTTGAGGCACTGCTTAAGGTTGACATTTTTGACGGTGCAGACCTTTCATTCCTTGTCGGTGTATTCAGCGGCGGCGACTCACTGAGTCCCGAACTGAAAAAGAGAGCTGACAAGTTCTTTAAAGACCACGGTGCAAATCTGCAGATTCGCGAGGGCTACGGTCTGACCGAATGCGTAACAGCTTCATGTGTTACTCCCGCTGACAGAGCTAAGGTCGGCTCAATCGGTCTTCCCCTTCGTGACACAGATTACCGCATTGTTGAGCCGGGCACCTTCAACTATCTGCCGGCAGGTGAAATGGGCGAAATCATTATTTCAGGCCCCACACTTATGCTTGGCTATAAGGATGCCGAGGAAGAAAATGCAAAAACAATACGCATTGACGAAAACGGCAAGCGCTGGCTCTTCACAGGCGACGCAGGCTATATTGACGAGGAAGGCTTCGTTTACTTCAAGCAGAGAATGAAGAGAATGATAGTCACAAGCGGTTACAATGTTTATCCCTCGCATATCGAAAATATTATTGACAAGCACCCGAGCGTTGATTACTGCTGTGTCATCGGCGTAAAAGACCCTTACAAGATGCAGAGAGTCAGAGCCTATATCGTACTGAACTCCGGCGTTGAAAAGAGCGAGGAAACCAAGCAGAGCATTTTAGCTCACTGCAAGGAGTACCTTGACGTATTTGAAAGACCCAAGGAGATTATTTTCAGAGACGAGCTTCCCAAAACACTCGTAGGTAAGGTCGCTTATCACTCACTTGAAGAAGAAGCTGAAAAAGAGGTAACAGCATGAACAAAGAAATAAGACAGACAAGAAAAGGTTACCGTTTTAACGCAACAGTTACAATGGCCCTGATTAACCTGCTTAAGAAGAAAGTCATTAACGACAATAACGTTCACCTCCATTATCATAAGCCTGAGCATAAAACTTTCATTCTCATTTCAAACCACACTGAGAGCTTCGACCCGGGCTATGAAATGGCGGCTATGAAAAGATACATCCGCTATGTTTCAAGCGACCATGTGCTGAGAATGAAGGTCAGTTGGCTTTTCACAAAAATCGGCGGCGTAATTATCAAATACAGAGACAAGCCTTCAGAGTTTATAAATGAGGATATCAAGCGTAACCTTCGTGCAGGCATTCCCGTGGGACTTCACGCTGAGGGAGCCATGACAACCAACGGTCAGACAGGCTTCATTTCAGAGCATACAGGTCAGCTTGTTAAAGATGCCGGGGTACCGCTTGTGACATATAAATTTGTGGGCGGGTACCTGAGAAAGCCCCGTTGGGCAAACACACCGAGAAAAGGCCCCATCACAGGCCATTTTGTAGGCGAATACAGTGCTGAAGAACTGAGCAAGCTCACCGCCAAGGAAATCACGGAAATTATCCGCCGTGATACATATGTCAACGCCTATGAGGAGCAGAGGAAGAATCCTCAGGATTACAGCGGCGAAAACCTTGCAGAGTGCGTTGAAAGAGTTCTCTATGTCTGCCCCGAATGTAAAAAGGTGGGCGCACTTCACAGCAAAGGCAACAACTTAAAGTGCGACTGCGGCTATGAGGTAGAGATGAAAGCAGACGGCTTCTTCCACGATATGGGCAAGGGACTTCACTTCGACAATGTGCTTGACTGGGATTTATGGCAGAGAGATGTGTGGAAAGAAATGCTTCTCACTGCAAAAGACGGCGAAATTATCGTAAGCGAGGACGGTCAGATTGTAAAGACCGTTGACGGCGAAAATGAGGAAATCCTCACAGAAAACGGCACTCTCAGACTTTATAAAGATAAGTTTGAGATTGTCACAGGCGAAGGCAAAGAGCCTATCACAATGGAAATGTCAAAAATGAAGCAGGTTTCACTCGCAAATAAAGACACCGTGCTTTTGGTTGACGACAAGATTTTCCTTGACCTCGGCTCACAGACTCCCCGTTCACCGTCGAAGTATATCGCGGCTTGGCGCTATCTTACCGACAGACCGTATTACTAATGAAGCAACGCTTCATTTCATGACCCTAAGGTCATTTCATGCATTTATGCATTTCATGGCGCAAGCCATTTCATTATTGTAAGATCGTACCCACCTTACCGTAACAGGAAAAGGTGG
>JAZSPF010000156.1:0-4616 GCA_045537315.1 Acutalibacteraceae bacterium | reverse complement strand
TAGCCCTGCGCCGTAACAAGTGCCATATCTTCAATTCTCACACCAAACTGCCCGGGGAGATAAATGCCCGGCTCGACGGTAACAATGTGACCTTCCTCAAGTACAGCTTTGCTTGATGGATTGAGTGAGGGAGTCTCGTGAATTTCTACGCCTACGCCGTGACCGAGTCCGTGACCGAAATAATCGCCGTAGCCTTTAGCTTTTATTATGTCTCTTGCCGCCGCGTCAACTTCTCGGCAGGGTACACCTGCTTTTATGGCTTCAAGACCCTTTAACTGAGCTTCGAGTACAGTTTCGTAAACCTCAATCTGCTTTGATGAGACCTCGCCCACGGCAACGGTACGGGTCATGTCACTGTGATGGAAGTCTGTAACCGCACCGAAGTCCATAGTAATAAAGTCGCCGCTTTCTATTTTTTTGTCTGACGGCACACCGTGAGGCAGTGAGCTGTTTTTGCCGCTGACTGCAATAGTCTCAAAAGAGAGGGCATCTGCACCGCCGCGAAGCATGAAATATTCAAGCTCAAGGGCAATTTCTTTTTCGGTTTTACCGACAGTAATAAAGCCTAAAATATGCTCAAATGCCTTTTCGGAAATACGCTGAGCCTTGACGATTTTTGCAACTTCATCTTTATTCTTTACCATTCTGATGTCGGATATTTCTTTATCAAGCTCACCGTCACAAATTACCTGAATATCACCGAATATCTTTTTAATATCGTTATATCTTGAAACGGTTACTCTTTCACTTTCAAGCATAAGAGACTTAACGCCGAGACTTTCGACAACAGGTTTAAGACTTTTTTCCATGCCCTTGGTCTCGATTATCTCATCACAGGTTTTAATTTTATTGCCTGCGGCTTCAACATAGCGTGAATCAGTTAAGAATATGGCCTTCTCCCCTGTTACAACAAGATAGCCGTTTGAGGAGTGGAAAGAAGTGAAATAGCAGATATTCTCTTCGCTCATAATGAGAGCTGCCGCGTTTTTCTCACTAAGATATGCCTTAAGCTTGTTAATCATTATATATCAACCTTTCAGGATTAGTATATGCATCAAAGATAAAATCACCCAAAGGATAAAGCTCCTCGGGTGATTTTCGTTAATTACTTAAATTTGCGCTTACGAGCAGCCTCAGACTTCTTTTTTCTTGCAACTGAAGGCTTTTCGTAATGTTCTCTTTTACGAACCTCCTGGATGATGCCATCACGTGAAGTCTGTCTCTTAAAACGTCTGAGAGCGCTGTCGAGTGACTCGTTCTCTTTAACTTTTACCTGACTCATTTATATTTCCCTCCCTTACCTGTTAGCAGGGGCTTATTTCCATTAAGGATACGCCAACTATTATACAATATACTTTCCATCTTGTCAAGAGAATTTATATAACAATAATGACATATTTCCCTAAAAATTTATTATTTTACAACAATATTTACGAGTCTGCCCTTAACATAGAGTTCTTTAACTACAGTTTTGCCTGCAATTTCTTCTGCTACTCTGTCGTTAGCCTTTGCCAAAGCAATAGCATCGGCGGCATCAATATCTGCGGCAACGCTGAGCTTAGCGCGTACCTTGCCATTAACCTGAGCTACAATTTCAACCTCAGCATCAACGCACTTTGCTTCATCATAGGTAGGCCACTGACCGCAAGCAAGCATTGCACCGCCCATGGCTTCGTTGATTTCTTCTGTTACGTGAGGAGCAAAGGGATTAAGCAGTGTGATAAAGGTCTTGAGCTCTTTCTTGGTTACTGCGCCTGCATCGTAAATCTCGTTGAGAAGTGTCATAAGAGCCGCAATAGCTGTGTTGTATTTGAGAGCTTCAATATCACTTGTAACCTTTTTGATTGTTCTGTTAAAGGGAGCTTCAAGCTTCTTTGAATACTCGTCTGAGTCTGTGAGAATTGTCTGCAGATTCCATACTCTGTCGATAAATCTCTTGCAGCCCTTCACACTGTCTTCTGACCAGGGAGCTGCTTTTTCATAGTCGCCCATAAACAGCACATAGGTACGAAGTACGTCAGCACCGAAAGAGTCAACAACATCGTTGGGGTCAATAACATTGCCTCTTGACTTTGACATCTTAACGCCGTCAGGTCCGAGGATAAGACCCTGAGCTGTTCTCTTTGCATAAGGCTCTGCTGTGGGCACTGCACCGATGTCATAGAGGAATTTATGCCAGAAGCGTGAGTAGATAAGGTGGCGTGTTACGTGCTCCATACCGCCGTTATACCAGTCTTCCATGCCCCAGTACTTAAGCTTTTCCATATCGGCAAAGCACTCGTCATTGTGGGGGTCTATGTATCTCAGGAAATACCATGATGAACCTGCCCACTGAGGCATTGTGTCGGTTTCTCTCTTAGCTGCGCCGCCGCACTTGGGACAGGTGCAGTTAACAAAGTCGTCAATCTTTGCAAGGGGGCTTTCGCCGTCCTGACCGGGCTCAAAGTTTTCAACCTGAGGCAGCTTTAAGGGAAGCTCACTGTAGGGTACAGCCACCATACCGCACTTGTCGCAATGCACAATAGGAATAGGCTCGCCCCAATAACGCTGACGGTTGAATGCCCAGTCTTTCATCTTATACTGAACACCCTTTTCTCCGATACCCTGCTTTTCAAGTTCTTCGAGTACGCGGGCGATTGAGGACTTCTTATCTGTGTAGCCGTTGAGATAATCGGAGTTGACCATTTCGCCGTCGCCTGTGTAGGCTTCAACACTGATGTCGCCGCCCTTGATAACCTCGATAATGTCAATACTGAACTTCTTAGCGAAGTCGTAGTCTCTCTGGTCGTGTGCAGGCACAGCCATAATTGCGCCTGTACCGTAGCCCATCATAACATAGTCTGAAATGAAAATGGGGATTTCCTTTCCGTTAACAGGGTTGATAGCGGTAAAGCCGTCAAGCTTAACGCCTGTCTTATCCTTTACAAGCTGAGTACGCTCAAACTCTGTTTTCTTTGCACACTCTGCTCTGTAAGCCTCAACATCGCCGAAATTCTTTATCATAGCCTGATATTTGTCAAGCATAGGATGCTCGGGAGCCATAACCATAAAGGTTACACCGAAAAGTGTGTCGGGACGGGTTGTATAAATCTTAAGGGTTTCTTCTGTGTCCTTAACCTTGAAGTTAACAAAAGCACCTGTTGACTTACCTATCCAGTTTTCCTGCTGAAGCTTTACGTTGGGGAGATAGTCAACATCTTTAAGGCCCTCAAGGAGCTTATCTGCATATTCGGTAATTCTCAGGTACCAGACATCCTTTGACTTCTGGACGATATCACTGTGGCAGATGTCGCACTTACCGCCCTGTGAATCCTCGTTTGAAAGGACAACCTTACATGAGGGGCAGTAGTTAACGAGAGTCTTATCTCTGAAAGCAAGACCGTTTTCAAACATCTTGAGGAAAATCCACTGAGTCCACTTATAGTAGCCCTCTTCAGTTGTGTCAACAACTCTGTTCCAGTCAAATGAGAAGCCTACTCTCTTGAGCTGTGAAGTGAACTTAGCAATATTGTTGTCAGTTACCTGACGGGGATGGATGCCTGTTTTGATAGCATAGTTTTCTGTGGGCAGACCGTATGCGTCAAAGCCGATGGGGAAAAGCACGTTATAGCCTTCCATTCTTCTCTTTCTTGACACAACCTCAAGACCTGAATAAGCCTTGATGTGACCTACGTGCATGCCTGCACCGCTGGGATAAGGAAACTCAACGAGAGCGTAGAACTTCTTTTTGTCTGAGCCGTCCTCAGCGTGGAAAACGCCTGCCTCTTCCCATTTATCCTGCCATTTTTTCTCGCTGGCTTTAAAATCGTAATTCAAATTTATCACTCCGTTTATTTATTTCAATACTTAATATTACTCTACAATGTCAGAGATGTCAATAGTTTTTGCATCCTGCCAGAGTCTTTCAAGGTTATAGTATTCACGGCTTTCACCTGTGAAAACATGAACGAGGACACTGCTGTAATCAAGAAGTATCCAGCCTGTTGCTCTGCCCTCAATATGATGAGGTGCTATACCCTTTTCAGAGAGCTCATATTCAACTTCGTCTGCCAAAGCCTTTACATGGGTGTTTGAAGTACCTGTAACAATAACAAAATAGTCTGCAACTATTGAATGTTCGGTGATTTCAATAAGCTTTATATCCGTACCCTTTTTGTTGTCGAGTACCTTTACAATTTCTCTTGCGAGTTCGAGTTCAGTCATTTAACTTCACTCCTTTCATTTATAATAAGTTCGTTATAAAAATCAACACTGTCAGTGTGTATTATACCCTTTTCCGGCGTCAGCTTCATAAAAGTATATTGAAGAGAATAAAGTGAAGCCTCCTCAAGTGAATGATTCAAAGCTAAATCCCTCATTACGCCCACATCAGGATAATTTCTCTCTGCCGAGATGTAGTCGGCAACATAGATAATTTTTTCCATAAGGCTCATTCCAGCCTTGCCTGTTGTGTGATAGCGTACACTGCCGAGAATTTCAGGATCTGTAATGCCCATTTCAGTTCTGAGATAACACTCCCCTGCCATGGCGTGCCACAGCTTAGGGTTATTTTTCTCTGCCTGACTTAAGATAAGTCGGATCGTAGCCATGTCGTTCTGTGAGCCAAGGAGTTGGTG
>JAZSPF010000026.1:0-4970 GCA_045537315.1 Acutalibacteraceae bacterium | reverse complement strand
GATGAACGATGCTCTGCGCTACTTCTCAATGGACGGCCTTTCGAGAAAGTATAACCATAATCTTCTCACCTTCTCCTTCTTCTATGCCTTCTCTGAAAACTTCATTCTTCCCATTTCACACGATGAGGTTGTACACGGCAAGTGCTCACTCATAGGCAAAATGCCCGGCGAATACGAAGAGAAGTTCCGCGGCGTGCGTTCATTCCTCGGATATCTTATGGCTCATCCCGGCAAAAAGCTCACATTTATGGGTCAGGAATTCGGACAGTTTATTGAGTGGAAGTATGACGCAGGTCTTGACTGGCTTCTTCTCGGTTACGAGAAGCATCAGCAGCTCAAAAACTATGTTAAAAAGCTCAACAACATCTATCTTAAATATCCCGCTTTCTGGGAAGTTGATTACAGTTGGGAAGGCTTTAAATGGTTCGTACCCGACGACACAGATAACAGTGTTATTGCTTTTTCAAGACGCGACAAAAAAGGCGGCGAAATCGCAGTTGTCTGCAACTTCACTCCCGTTATGCGCGAGAAGTATTCCTTCGGTGTTGAAAATGAAGGCGTATATGAGATAATACTTAATTCCGATGCAAAAGAGTTCGGCGGCGACGGCAAGGGTACAAAAACAAAGGTCACATCAAAGAAGGTGCCCATGCACGGCTATGATAACAGCATAACTCTTGACCTGCCCGGTCTTTCCTGCATTCTTCTTGTGCGCAAGGATAAGCCTGCTAAGAAGGCTCCCGCTAAAAAAGCAAAGGAAGAAAAGGCAGAAGCTCCCAAGGCTGAGAAAACCAGGAAGGCTCCTGCTAAAGCAAAAAAGACAGCTGAGGTAAAAGAGGAAGCCACAGAAATTGAAAAACTTATTGAAGAAAATAAGGCTAAAGAAAAGAAAGCTGCTCCCAAAGCAGAAGAAACAGTGAAAAAGCCTGCAACAAAATCTAAAAAGAAATAATTTAATCATTATATAAAAAGAACGGAGGAAACATCATGGTAAAGAAAACTGAGTGCCTTGCAATGCTCCTTGCCGGCGGACAGGGAAGCAGGCTTGGTATACTCACCAAAAACATTGCGAAGCCGGCAGTTCCCTACGGCGGTAAGTATCGTATTATCGACTTTCCCCTTTCAAACTGCATCAATTCAGGCATCGAAACAGTAGGCGTACTCACACAGTATCAGCCTCTTGAGCTCAACGACTACATCGGCAACGGCGGCCCCTGGGATCTTGACCGTTCCTACGGCGGTGTGCACATCCTTTCACCCTATCAGCAGATCAAGGGTACTGAATGGTATAAGGGCACAGCTAACGCTATCTATCAGAACATCACCTTCATTGACCGCTATAACCCCGAATATGTTGCAGTGCTTTCAGGCGACCACATCTATAAGATGGACTACAACAAAATGCTTGAGTACCATAAGTCAAAGGATGCTGCCTGCACAATTGCTATGCTTGAGGTACCCTGGGAAGAGGCTTCACGTTTCGGTCTGATGTTTGTCAACGATGACGGCTCTATCAGCGAATTTGAGGAAAAGCCCAAGAATCCCAAGAGCAATAAGGCTTCAATGGGCGTTTACATCTTCACATGGTCAAAGCTGCGTCAGTATCTTATCGACGATGAGAACAACCCCGAATCAGGTAACGACTTCGGTCACGACGTTATCCCCGCTATGCACGAAAACGGTGAGAGAATGTTCGCATTCAAGTTTGACGGCTACTGGAAAGACGTTGGCACAATCGACAGCCTCTGGGAAGCTAACCTTGACCTGCTCAATCCCAAGGTTGACCTTGACCTCTCAGACGACAGCTGGAGAATTTACTCAAGAAACCCCATCGCTCCTCCCCACTTCATTTCAGCTAAGGCAAAGGTTGAAAACTCAATGGTAGGCGAAGGCTGCTTCATTGAAGGCGATGTTGACTATTCAATTCTCTTCTCAAACGTTAATATCGAAGAAGGCGCAAAGGTAAGATATTCAATCATTATGCCCGGCACAACAATCAAAGCAGGCGCAGTTGTTGAATACTCCATCGTTGCGGAAAATGCAGTTATTGACGAAAAGGCACATGTAGGCGAAAGTCCCGAAGAAATCGCTTCACTTGACGACTGGGGCGTAACCGTTATCGGTGAAAAGGTAACAATCGGCAAGGGCGCCGCAGTTAAAGCCAAGGAAATGGTTGACACAGATGTAAAGGGGGAAGAATAAATGGCAGCTCCTAACGTATTAGGTATTATTTACTCAAATGTTTATGATGATTGCCTGAGCGAGCTTACAAGTGTTCGTACTATGGGTTCAGTACCCTTTGCAGGCAGATACAGACTTATTGACTTTGTGCTTTCAAGCATGGTTAACAGCGGTATAGGCAAAGTAGGCATCAGCACAAAGGCAAACTATCAGTCACTTATGGATCACATCGGCTCAGGTAAGGCATGGGACCTTTCAAGAAAACGTGACGGTATGACTCTTCTTCCGCCTTTCAATCTTACAGGCAGCGGCGGAGTTTACAAAAACAGACTCGAGGCTCTCGGCGGTATGCTTTCATATATCGCAGATTCAGGCAAGGACTATGTTCTTCTTTCAGACTGTAATGTAGTTTGCAGTCTTGATTACGACAATATAGTTGATGAGCATATCAAAAGCGGTGCAGACATCACAATTGCATATAAGCGCGGTGTTGTACCCAAGCTTGAGGATATTATGACCTTCAGCCTTGACGGCGACAGAATTACTAACGTAACAGTAGGTCAGTCAGGCGACAGTGCAGGCGACTACTCACTTAACATTATCGTTATGAGCCGTATCCTTCTTGAAAGACTCGTTTCTTCAGCTCAGGGTCAGGGCTATGATAATTTTGAGAGAGATGTTATTGCAAAAAATGTTTCCTCACTTTATATCAGAGGTCACAAGATTGACGCTTATGCAAAAACAATCGAAAGCCTCCAGAGCTACTATGACATCAGCATGGGTCTTCTCACTGGCGAGTATAAAGATCTCTTTACCAAAGACCACCCCGTTTACACAAAGGTACGTGACGACATGCCTGCTATCTACGGTGTGTGTGCAGATGCTAAAAACAGCCTTGTTGCCGACGGCTGCATAATCAAGGGTACCGTTGAAAACTGCATCCTTTTCAGAGGCGTACAGATTGCAGAGGGTGCTGTAGTTAAAAACTCAATTATTATGCAGGATTCCTTTATCAGCCCCGGCGCAAAAATCAACTGCGCAATTCTTGATAAGAATGTTGTTATCAAGCCGGGCAGAGAACTCAGCGGCGCTGAAAGCTATCCCATTTATATCGGCAAGAATATTACCGTATAATATCGGTAAAATAACCAACAGGAGATTAACACAATGAAAGTTTTATTTGTAGCAAGCGAAGCTCTTCCCTTTATGGCCAGTGGCGGACTTGGCGATGTTGCCGGTTCACTGCCTCAGGCTCTGAGAAAGAGACTTATAGGCTGCAGGGTTGTTATGCCCTTATATGACACAATCAAACAGGAACTCAAGGATAAGATGACCTTCATCACAAATATCTCTGTTCCCGTTGCCTGGAGAAGACAGTATTGCGGTATCTTCCAGGCAAAGCACGAAGGCGTTATCTATTATCTCATAGATAACCAGTATTACTTCAAGAGAGACACAATTTACGGTCACTATGACGACGCTGAAAGATTTACCTTCTTCTCACGCGCAGTTCTGGAAATTCTGCCCGTAATTGACTTCAAGCCTGACATTATCCACTGTAATGACTGGCAGAGTGCTCTCACGCCTGTTTTCTATTCGGCATTTTACAGCAAAGACCCCTGGTATCAGGGCATAAAGACTGTTTTCACAATTCATAACATTCAGTATCAGGGCACCTACGGCATGGAGCTTATCAGTGATGTTATAGGTCTTGACCCTGCCGACACCTCAATTGTTGAGTATGACGGTGACGTGAACTTTATGAAGGGTGCTATTGAGTGTGCAAACAAGGTTACAACCGTTTCGCCCTCATATGCAGGTGAAATCCTCGACCCATGGTACAGCCACGGTCTCGACACTATCCTTCGCGAGAGACAGTGGAAGCTTCAGGGAATTCTCAACGGTATCGACGTTAAAAACTATGATCCCGAAACTGACAGCGCAATTGCTATGAACTACACAGTAAAAAATGCCAAGGAAGGCAAGGCTGTCAATAAGAAAGCTCTTCAGAATGAAATGGGGCTTCCCGAGAAAGCAGATGTTCCTCTTATCGGTATCGTAAGCCGTCTTGTTTCCCACAAGGGTCTTGACCTTATCAAGGGTATCCTTGACGAGCTTCTATACACAACAGATGTTCAGATCGCTGTTTTAGGCTCAGGTGACTGGCAGTATGAAAACTTCTTTAAAGAAATGGCTGCCAAGTACCCCGATAAGGTTGCCATAAGAGTAGGTTTCGTACCCTCACTTGCAAGAAAGATCTATGCAGGTGCAGACCTGTTCCTTATGCCCTCAAAGAGTGAACCCTGCGGCCTTTCACAGATGGTTGCTCTTCGCTACGGCACCATTCCCATCATTCGTGAAACAGGCGGTCTTCGTGACTCTATTACAGACAGCGGCGACGGCGAAGGTAACGGCTTCACCTTCAAGACCTACAACGCTCACGATATGCTTGGTGCTATCAGAAGAGGTCTTGACGCTTATTGGAACAAAGAATACTGGGATACACTTGTTATCCGCGCCCTTGAATGCGATTACAGCTGGGGCAAGAGTGCAAACGAGTATATCAAGATGTATAAGCAGGTTCTCAAAGACTGATTATGACCAAAGGTCATTTCATAACCGTCGGGTTATTTCATGCACGAAGTGCATTTCATCCTCATTGACTTACACCCTGCAGGGGCTATCCTTGCAGGGTGTTCTTTGCCCGTCAGATAGCGGTGGGCGGCTCCACTGCCTGACTGCGTCAGGCAAGCGACCGAAGGTCGCCCAAAATCGCAAAGCGATTTTTG
>JAZSPF010000080.1:0-24414 GCA_045537315.1 Acutalibacteraceae bacterium | reverse complement strand
TCGGAAAAAGTAAGATAACCTCCAATTTGTCAAACAGGGCAAACACAGGCTTATTTTGTCTCATTTTAGTTTCTTTGTTTGTTTTCACAAAAAAGCCTTAAACCTTTTATTTTTGGTTTAAGGCTTTTTTATTCCCTATTGACCTTTACCACCCAATCTGTTAAAATATCCTAAAAGAAGATAAAAGGAGAAACCCTATGATTAGAAACAGAACAGCCTTTATACAGAAGTATATTTATTATTTGTCGCTTATGCTTTATATCATGGCGACAATCGCCGGTTGGTTCGGCATTACTGCAGATTCAACCCGTATCAAAATCAACAAGCTTTCCTGTGAACAGGAAATCACAGGCTGGGGTACCTCAGGCTGCTGGTGGGCACAGAAATTAGGTGAGTGCGACTCTGCCGAAGAGGTGACAAAGCTCATTTTCAGCGAGGAAGGTCTTGGACTTAACATTTACCGCTATAATATCGGCGGCGGTGAAAAGGATAACCCAAACTCACGTCTTGACCGCAACTCCTCAAGAAGCACGGAAAGCTTCCTTGTGTGGGACGAAGAAGCAGGGGAATGGGTCTATGACTGGAATAAGGATGCGGCAGCACAAAAGGTGCTGAATATGGCACTGAGCTACGGCTGTGTTGACACGGTTGTTATGTTCGCTAATTCGCCCCACTATTCAATGTGCGTTTCAGGTCAGGCTTCAGGCGGACTCGAGCCTGCACAGTCTAACCTTAAAAAAGAATGTTATCAGGACTATGTTGACTACTTCCTTGATATAACTCAGCACTTTATTGATATGGGCGTACCCGTTAAATACATAAGCCCCATCAATGAGCCTCAGTGGGACTGGGGCGGCGGCTGGGTCGGTCAGGAAGGCTGTCACTATGAAATTGACGAGGCCGTAGAGCTTATCCGTATGTTTGCCCTGTCTATTAAAGAGAGAAATATGCCCGTTAAGCTCAGCGTACTTGAAAGCGGTCAGGTTGGTGACCACGCTATGGACTGTATGGACCTTCTCTGGGCGGACGAGGACATCCGTGACGTACTCGGCACATACGCGTACCACAGCTATTGGACAGACAGAAACTTCCTGCTGAAGGAAGCCTTCGGTGAATATCTTCAGATACAGTATCCCGAGGTTGAGGTTGAGATGAGCGAATGGTGCGAGCTTCCCTGTCAGCACACAATAGATGATATCGACGGCGCAATTATTATGGCACGCACTATCGGCGAAGATATTTCACTCACAGGTGTAAACTCCTGGTCAAGCTGGGTTGCAGTCAATGAGGGCGGTGAGCATGCCGACTCAATGATAGCTGTAGGCGACACTTATAACGAATACACAATTGCTAAGAGATATTATGCTATGGCACACTACACTAAGTTTGTGCCCGTGGGCAGTCATGCTGTTGACTTTAATCTCAGCGTTGCTGATCTCACAGCCGAAAAAGCATGGTGGAAGCAGTGGATAGGCAACAGGGAATACAATGTATATCTTACAGAAAACTATATGACTGTTTCCGCTTTCAGAACACCCGATAAGGAATATGTTGTTGTTATTGCCAACGAGGGCGAAGAAAAGGAAGTTTCCTTTAATATGCTCGGCTACGATATGAGCGTTTACACAACCGATGCAGACAGTGACCTTGAGCTGACAACCCAGACAAAAGGACACAAAAAAATCACCATCGGAGCCAAGAGCATCACAACGGTAGTGTTTAGCTGAAATAAAATGCAGGTCACTTCAAAAATGAAGTGACCTGCTGATGTTTTATAATCGTAAAGAGTTGCTATCTAATTTTTACTCTCTTTGCGGGGGAATTCTTACTTATCAGTTGTAAGTGAACTCGCGTCCACATTTTTGCATTTTGCATTTTGCATTTTCATGCCCGCGACCACAATGGCTAATTTTATCTGCGCGCTTCAATAAGACCGCCGGTCATATCGGGATAGTTGGTGATGATGCTGTCAACCTTGCAGTCAAGCATTCTGTTAATCATAATGTCAACGTCAACTGTCCAGGGGTTGAGCATAAGACCTGCTTCACGGGCAGATTCGGCATATTTGGGGCCGACATACATACACTGGGGATGAATTGCATCACAGCCCAGTGATTTTGCAAACTTAAAGGGTTGCCACATAATGCGGTATGTAATAGCTCTGTTGGGAGCGTAGAGATAGCCTGTCTTACAGTTTTTATCTATCTGTTTTGCTTCAATAAGAAGCTTCGGGTCAAATGAGGAAATCAGGAGCTTGTCAAAAAGGCCGTGTTCCTTAACTGCTTTGATAGTTTCTCTTACGATTGCAGTTTCGTTTTCTTTGGGACTTTTGATTTCAATGTTGAGTACGGAAATATCTGTTGTTTCAACAAATGAGAGAAACTCATCGATTGTGGGGATTTCAGTGCCTTCAAATCTCTTGTTGAAATATGAGCCGAAGTCATAGCTTTTAAGCTCTGCAAGAGTTTTGTCTGCAATAAGGCCTTTGCCGTTTGAGGTTTCATCTATTGTGTAGTTGTGACAAAGTACGATTTTGCCGTCTTTTGTGATATGTACGTCTGTTTCAAAACCGTCACAGCCGATTTCAACAGCTTTTTTAAAAGCAGGGAGAGTATTCTGAGGAGCGTATTTGTTTGCACCTCTGTGAGAAATTACAAGACAGTCTGCCATTTTAAACTTCACCTTTCATTTAGATTGCTTTTTTGATTATATCACCTGGACAATGAAAAATCAAGGCGATTAAATATTTTTAATTTTACTGTGATGACAATACAACGACATTAACGCTTCTTTATCAATAAAGAATTCTGCATATGTTCAGTTTCTCTATATATGTGAAATCTGTTTTCTCTTTTTTGTTGAAACTGCTCGCTTTTTAGTTGACCTTTACAGATATTTATGATAAAATATATCTATTATAAAGGAGGAATACACTATGGACGAAAACAAAACCGACGGCCTTGTCGGTAAGGTAAAGTCTCTTTTTACCGAAATCAAAACTCATTGGAATACTCCTGCTGAGGGTAAATATGTTCCCTACAAGGAGTATAAAGACGTAGTTGTTGCCGTTGGCAGTAACTATGCAGGCTCAAAGGTGCTTGAATACATCGGCTTCTGGTCAGCATGTTATCTTATCATGCATCATTATAAGTTGCCTTATCTCACATTCTCCGTTATCGGTATCCTTAATATGCCTCTCGGATATATATCGGCACTTATGTGGTGGGTTGTTTGTGATAACCTCGGCTTCCTGCCAAAGAAAACGGAAAAGAAGTTTTATGCCGTTTATATCGGAATGATGCTGTTCGGCATATCGACCATACTATTTGACTATTCGCTGCTGTTTAATCAGTCAGGCACATTTATTACATATCTCAACGGTCTTGAGGGCATGAGTGCTACTGCTTGCTTTAAAACCTTCGGTACGCACTTCCTTTATACCGGCTGGGTCGGAGCAAGAAATATTTTCTGGCGTAAGAAGCTGCTTCCCAAATACGGCAGATATAAATATTCACTTTACTGCGATGTTGTTCCCAAGTGTGTAATGGTTGTACTTATCGGCTGGCTTCCCGTTTATAACATTCCCGATGTTGCAACAAGAGTATGGGTTGCAAACCTTCTCTTTGCCACATATAATGTTTTCGGTTTTGCAAACAATCTGGAAACCTGCACAAAGAGCATCAGCCCAAATCTTCAGGAAAGAATTTATGTCAGAAGCTATCCTGTAAAGATTTCTCACGTTTTCCACTCCATCCTTGCAATTATCCTTCCCGCAGTTGTGGGTTCACTTCGTCACGAGTGGGCGGATATAAACCTTTACAGATATGTTATCCCCATAACATTTATAATCTTTGCTTCACTTACAATGCTCTTTGCCGGCAGAATCAAGGAAAGAATTCCTCAGCCGCCTATTGAGCAGAAGCCTCAGATTAAATTCTGGGACGGTATGTTCGGCGTTCTCAGAAACAAATATCTTCTTATCAACACAATTGTAGGTCTTATCGACTCGCTTGGTAACGGTATGCTTCCTCTTGTTACAATTCTCTATCTGTATACATTCCGTCTGAGCGGTCTTCCCTACAGCCTTATTGTTGCTCTTGTTTCCTTTGCGGGTACTCCGCCCGATTTCTTTGCTCCATATTTCCTCAAGAGATTCTCATATAAGCAGATTATGATATTCTATCAGATGTCCCGTGCTATCGGTAACGCAACTATCGCTGCTGCAATGTGGTTCTGCGGTGATAATCTGATGATTTGCGGTACTATCTGCGTTGTTGTTCTCTTCTTTATGGAAATGACAAAGACAATTCCTACAACAGCAGGCCACGATATGAATGTAAGAATCGGCGACTATCAGATGTATCTTTCAGGTGAGCGTCTGGAATCCTTTGCAGGTATCTTCGGTTGGTTCACAGGCCCCATTACATCCTTTGTCGGTCTTCTTATTCCCATTTTCCTTCTCAAATACGGCTTCAACAGTAACTGGGAGGTACTCTTCATTGACGCGTCAAGAAGAAACATCATCGTTATACCTCTTATCGTTGACGTAATTGGTTTTGCTCTTATGACAATTCCCTATCTTTTCTGGGACTACGACAGCAAGAAGCAGAATATGGTTATGGAAGTGCTTAAGCGCCGCGCTGAGGTTACCGAAAAGCAGGCTCAGCAGGCAGGTACATCAGCTTCCGGCGGATATTTAGGTTAAAGGAGGCGACAGTATGAGTTTAATTAAGAAAAAAGAAAAGACGGCAGCAGCTTCAACTGTTGAAGAAATCAAGCTTGATATTCCTGAAAATGAAATATGGACTTATCAGGTTGAAGGACTCGCTGCTCCTCACATCAATAAGCCTTTTAAAAACTTTACGGCTAAAAAGATTATTCTTACCCTTGTAATTCTTGTCGCTGTTTCTCTTTCCATGTATTTCAGTATCAGAACAGTTCAGAACGAAACCTTCGAGTACGAAAAGAACGATACGGGTTATACTCTCACCAAATTCAGCAATACAGGCTTTATCAAGGAGCTTGATATTGATTTTGCTTCCGACATCAGCTATGATGAGGGCAACTCTGACCCTGAAACAAACTTCAATATTGACAAGGATACATCAATCAAGGTCACAACTGTCGGCCCCTATGCACTTAACTGCGACGGTACTGTCAAGGTTATAAATATCGGCCCCGATGTTGAATTCATTGATTCCAAAGCATTTTATTCCTGCTGGTCACTTGAAAGAATTGAGGTTGACGACAATAATCCCTATTACTGCGATGTTGACGGTGTTCTTTATAATAAGGATAAGACGGTTGTTATGAATTATCCTTGCAACCACGACCAGTATCTGCGTGAGAAATACGGCTATGATGAAGAACCTAACCGTGTGACTTCAACAGAAGAATACATACAGAAGATTCAGACCTATGTTGTACCTTCCACAGTTGAGGTAATAGGTGAGCTTGCATTTGCATATACCAACCTCAGAGAAATCTATCTCCCCGAGGGATTAAAGAGAGTTGAAACTCTCGGCTTCTTCAAGCTGCATGAGCCGGGTGAGTGGAGTAACACACCTTCACTTGATAACATCTACACCTACAAGTCAGAGGATATCACCGACACGGCACTTGCAGAAAAAGAAACCCTTGGTGAAATCTACCTGTCACTTCCCGAAGGTCTTGAGTATATCGGCTCAGATGCTTTCAGCTATAATCAGGTTCTCGCATATCTTTATATTCCCGAGAGTGTAAACTACATCGGTCACCACGCTTTCTGGGACACCGTCTATAAAGAGGGCGGCGAGCTCAAAGGTGTAACTGAGATAAATGTTGCCGCTGACAAAGACAGCTTCAGCAATGCAGAGCTTGGCGATCAGTGGAGACCTCAGTATGACTTTATGCTCTTTAAAAAGTCAGTCGGCATTGTGTACTCTGCCGAAAGAGCAAAATAAAATAACTAAGCGGTAGGTTTTCCTGCCGCTTTTTTTATATGTAAAATCGAAGAAAATATATAAAAATACTTGCATTTTGATTTTCTCTGTGATATAATCACTTCAATTTAAAGATTTAAAACTTTAAATGCATAAAGCGAATAAATATTTATGCAGAAAAACAGCTAAAAATATTCAAATTTAATTGACACTTAATGTTAAGCAGGTGTATAATATTTGGTATTATTATTCATGGCGACTGCAAAAAAAGAAAAAGACGGTGATTATTATGGTATCAAATGAAATGTATGAGCTTGGTGCAAAAAGCTCCGTTATAAGAGAAATATTCGAGTTCGGCAAAAAGAGAGCAGCAGAAATCGGCAGAGAAAATGTCTATGACTACAGTCTCGGCAACCCCAGTGTGCCGGCTCCCGAAATAGTAAATGAAACAATAAGAGAACTCACACTGAATATGCCTACCTGTGAGCTTCACGGCTATACATCTGCAGTGGGTGACAATGCTACAAGGCAGGCTATTGCCGATAATCTCAACGAGCGATTCGGCACTCACTTTACAATGAACAACCTTTATATGACCTGCGGAGCTGCTGCATCTCTTTGCATCACTTTCAGAGCACTCACTGAAAAGGATGACGAGATTATAATTTTTGCACCCTACTTCCCCGAATATAAAGTGTTTATCACTTCTCAGGGAGCAAATCCCGTTGAAGTCAAATGCAAAGCAGAGGACCTGACAATTGACCTTGAGGCTTTTGAAAAGGCAATCACTCCCAACACAAAGGCAGTTGTGTTCAATTCTCCCAATAACCCCAGTGGTGTTGTTGCAAGTGAAGAGATTGTAAAGGCTATGTGCGCAATACTCGAAAAGAAACAGCAGGAATACGGCAAGAGTATCTTTCTTATAAGTGATGAGCCTTACCGTGAGCTTGTTTACGGTGATGTTCAGGTGCCGTATCTCACAAAGTATTATGCTAACACCATTGTGTGCTACTCCTTCAGCAAATCACTTTCACTGCCCGGTGACAGAATAGGCTATATCCTTGTGCCTTCAGAGGTGGAAAACTTTGAGCTTATTTATAAAGCAGTCTGCGGTGCAGGCAGAAGTCTCGGCTATGTATGCGCACCCTCAATGATGCAGTTTGTTATAAGAAAGTGTGTCGGTCACACAGGTGACATAAATGCCTATAAGAGAAACAGAGATATTCTTCTTGAAGCATTCAGCGAATACGGCTTTAAAACAGCAAAGCCGGACGGAGCTTTTTATCTGTTTATGAAGTCACCCATAGAATCGGCAACCGATTTCTGCGAGAGTGCAAAGAAGTACGATTTGCTTTTAGTACCCAGCGACTCCTTCGGCTTCCCCGGTTATGTGAGGATATCCTATTGTGTCAGTGAGGATATGATAAAACGCTCACTGCCTGCGTTTAAAAAATTGGCAGAGGAATACGGTTTGATTTGAGGTTAAGGCAATGGACAAACTGCTTGAAGCAAGAAAAATAATAAACGAAGCTGATAAGGAAATTGCCGCACTCTTTGAAAAGAGAATGAAGGCGGTAAAAGAAATAGCCGAATATAAAATGGAAAGAGGACTTCCCGTTTTTGATGCGGCAAGAGAAGATCAGCTCATAAGAAATAATATAGACAATGTTGAGGATGAAGAAATAAAGGAATATTATGTGCCTTTTATCAGAAGCACCATGGATATTTCCAAACGCTATCAGCACCGCATACTTACAGGTGCAAATATAGCCTACAGCGGTGTTGAAGGTGCCTTTGCCCATATAGCCGCAGGCAGGATTTTCCCAGACGGCAACAGAATATCCTATCCCGATTTCAAGGCGGCTTATGAAGCCGTTGAAAAGGGTGAGTGCGAATGTGCCGTTATCCCAATTGAAAACAGCAGAGCAGGCGAAGTCGGTCAGGTTATAGATTTGCTTTTCTCAGGCTCACTTTATGTCAACGGTGTGTATTCTCTTGATATAAGACATAACCTCATTGGCATTAAGGGTGCAAAAGAAAGTGATATTACCGAGGTTGTGTCACATCAGCAGGCACTTGACCAGTGCGCCTTGTATATAAGAAATCAGGGCTATAAAGCGACATCCTGTGTCAACACTGCAAAGGCTGCCCAGTTTGTGGCAGAAACAGGCGACATAACTAAAGCCGCTATAGCTTCAAGAGAAACAGCAGAGCTTTATTCTCTTGATGTTATAAGAGAAAACATCAATGAGGCAAGCGACAACACAACACGCTTTGTGGTTGTCAGCCGCACCCTCTCAAAAGAGAAGAAAGACCACTCTATTATCGTTTTCACAGTGCCCGATGAAGCAGGTGCATTGGCACACGCTATAAATATTATCGGTCACCACGGCTATTCTATGAGACACATCAAGAGCCGTGCTATGAAAGACCTTATCTGGACATATTATTTCTACGTTGAGCTTAAGGGTGACTTGCAGTCCTCACGCCGAGGTAAGTATATGATGGAAGAATTGGCTGAGTGCTGTGACAGGCTCAAGATGATTGGTACCTTTAACGAAAACAGCAAAATCTGAGGTGACAGATTATGATTATACCCCTTGATTTAGGTAAGGATTCCTACGATATAATCCTCGAAAGGGGAGCGCTTAAAAAAGCAGGTGAGCTTCTCGGAATAGCAAAGGACAGAAAAGTTCTCGTTGTCACAGATACGGGCGTACCCCGTGAGTATGCGGATACGGTGGCTTCGTGCTTCAAGGACAGTCACATTTTTATTTTCCCTCAGGGTGAAAAGAGCAAAAACTTTGACACCTACCGACAAATCTGCCAGACCCTTATGGATGCATCTTTCACAAGAAAGGATGCAGTTATAGCTGTCGGCGGCGGTGTTGCAGGTGATATGGCAGGCTTTGCGGCGGCAACCTATATGAGGGGCATTGCCTTTTATAATATCCCCACAACGCTTCTTTCTCAGGTTGATTCCTCAATAGGTGGAAAAACAGCCATTGACCTTGGCAAAATAAAAAACATCATCGGAGCTTTTCATCAGCCGAAAAAGGTTATTATTGACCCCGATGTTCTCAGTACTCTGCCGAAAAGGCAAGTGGCAAACGGTCTTGCAGAGAGCATCAAAATGGGCGCAAACTTTGATAAGGATTTGTTTGAAATCTTCCTTAAGGACGACTATATGCAGCACATTGAGGAAATCATTGAACGCTCACTGAAAGTAAAAAGATATGTAGTTCAGCAGGACGAAAAAGAGCAAGGACTTCGCAAGGTGCTTAACTTCGGCCACACAATAGGCCACGGAATTGAAGCCTCGGCAGGGTACGGCGAGCTTTATCACGGTGAATGTGTTGCTTTAGGCATGATTCCTATGTGCGGTGAAAATGTAAAAGAGCAGATGATAAAGGCACTCCAAAATGTTGGACTTCCCACTGAATATAAATACGATAAAGAAAAGGTTTATGAAGCTCTCTGCCACGATAAAAAGTCGGGCGGCGAAAGCATAACCGCAGTTAAATGTGACCAAATCGGAACATTTAAGTTTGAAGAAATGACAAGCAGTGAGCTTAAAGAGCTTCTGTGAGGTAACTGATATGAAAAACACATTCGGAAATAACATCAGCATAACTCTTTTCGGTGAAAGTCACGGTGAAGCAATAGGCTGTGTGCTTGACGGCATTGCACCGGGAATTGAGGTCGATGAAGAATTTATCGCCTCACAAATGGAAAAGCGCAAGGGGATAAATTCAATATCCACACCTCGCAGAGAATCTGATAAAGTGAGAATATTAAGCGGTGTCTTTGAGGGTAAAACCACAGGTACACCAATTGCAATTATGATAGAAAATCAGTCTCAGCACAGCAAGGATTATTCAGCCACTAAGGATTTGGCAAGACCCTCTCACGCAGACTATACCGCCCATTGCAAATACGGCGGCTTTCAGGATTACAGAGGCGGCGGACACTTCTCGGGCAGAATAACTGCACCCATAGTTGCCGCAGGTGCCGTTTGCCTTAAGGCGCTGAGCAAAAAAGGTATAGAAATCGGCACTCACATTTCATCCTGCGGCGGCATAGATGACAGGGCTTTTGACCGTTTAAGTGATGATATTGTTTTGCTTAAAGAAAAAGATATGCCCGTACTTTGTGAGAAGGCAGAAAAAGAAATGATATCCGCAATTGAAAAAGCAAGAAACGAGGGCGACAGCCTTGGAGGTGTGCTTACAACAGCGGTTACAGGTATGCCCGCAGGTGTGGGTGAGCCTTGGTTTGACACTGCAGAGGGTATGCTCTCGCACGCACTATTCTCTATACCCGGGGTTAAAGGCGTTCAGTTTGGTGCAGGCTTCGCTTTCTCAGAAATGAAAGGCAGTCAGGCTAATGACCCGTTTTTTATTGAGGACGGCAGAGTACAGACGAAAACAAACAATAACGGCGGCATTAACGGCGGTATCACAAACGGTATGCCTATAATTTTCTCCTGCGCCGTTAAGCCTACTCCCTCAATATTCAAAAAGCAGGAAACGGTCAATTTCAAGACAAAGGAAAATGCAGAGCTTGAAATCAAAGGCAGACACGACCCTGCAATTATCCACAGAGCGAGAGTGGTTGTGGACAGTATAACGGCAATTACTCTTTGCGATTTACTCTCCACACGTTACGGCACAAACTGGCTTGGTGAATGATATGAAATACGGACTTATCGGCGAAAAATTAGGACACAGCTTCTCAAAAGGCATTCACGAAAGCATAGCCGACTACACATACGAAATAAAAGAAATAGCCAAAAATGATCTTGATGCTTTTATTAAAGCAAAAGATTTTCTCGGCATAAATGTGACCATTCCCTATAAGACGGCAGTTATCCCTTATCTCGATTATATGGACGATAACGCGAAAAAAATCGGTGCGGTCAATACTGTTGTTAATCGTAACGGAAAGCTTTACGGCTATAACACTGATTTTGGCGGAATGAAAGCTCTTATAGAAAAAGCAGAATTTGATTTAACTGACAGTAAGGTTCTCATTCTCGGCTCAGGCGGCACATCAAAAACCGCCAATGCAGTGGCAGAGTCCCTCGGTGCAAAAGAGATAATTACTGTCAGCAGAAGCGGTGAAGTAAATTATGAAAATGTACACATTCTTCATAAGGACTGTGACTACATAATCAACACAACGCCTTGCGGAATGTATCCGAATAATGACACTTTTGCCATTGACCCGAAGCACTTTCCTTGCCTCAAGGGCATAGTTGACGCAGTTTATAACCCGCTTGAAACAACTCTTGTCAGACTCGGCAGAGAAAAAGGCGTAAAGGGTGTAACGGGACTTTATATGCTTGTTGCTCAAGCTGTTTTAGCCTGTGAGATTTTTGTAGGAAAGACTCTTGATGTGAAAAGTGTAACAGATAAAGTTTTTGCAAAAATGCTGAGAGAAAAGCAGAATATTGTGCTTATAGGAATGCCCGGTTCAGGCAAAAGCACAATAGGCAGACTTCTTGGTGAAATATCAGGCAAGGCTTTTGTTGACACCGATGATATCATAAGCGAAAAACACGGCGTTATAAGTGAGATATTTGCTCAGTACGGCGAAGACTACTTCCGTGACAAAGAAAGTGAAGCCGTTAAAGAAGCAGCAAAAAAAAGCGGTATGATAATAGCAACAGGCGGCGGAGCAATTCTAAGAAAAGAAAACGTTGATGTCTTAAAGCAAAACGGCGTTATATTCTTTCTCAACAGACCCCTTGAGGATATAATACCTACTTCCGACAGACCGCTTTCAAGTGACTTTGAGGCTCTGAAAAAACGCTATGATGAGCGCTATAACAAATATAAAGCGGCAGGGGATTATGAAATATTTGTTGACGGAAATCCCGAAAATGCGGCAAAGAAAATTCTGGAGATAATGAAATGAAAATTCTTATAATCAACGGCCCAAATCTTAATATGCTCGGCATAAGAGAGCCGTCGCATTACGGCAGAGAAACCTATGCAGACTTAGTCGGAAAGATTGAAGCTTACTGCGAGAGCAAGGGTATAGAATGCGAGTGCTATCAGTCCAATCACGAGGGCTGTCTTGTTGATAAAATACAAGAGGCCTACGGCAAGTTTGATGGTATTGTCATTAACCCCGGTGCTTATACCCACACAAGCATTGTTCTTCTCGATGCGGTGAAAAGCGTATCAATTCCCACTGTTGAGGTGCACATCTCAAATGTAGAGGAAAGAGAAGATTTCCGACAGGTCAGCTATATAAGACTTGCCTGTGTTAAGACAATAACAGGTCAGGGAACCGACGGATATCTGCAGGCAATAGATTTTTTAGTTAATAATTGATGTGATAATATGAAAGTTAAAATCAGCCCTTCAAAACTCAAGGGCAAAGTTACGGCACCGCCCTCAAAGAGTATGTGTCACAGACTTCTTATCTGTGCAGGTTTTTCAGAGGGTGAAAGCCTGATTTCAAATGTCAGCTACAGCGAGGATATCCTTGCCACTCTTGATTGTCTTAGTGCTATGGGTGCCGAAATCGAAAAGGGTGAAAACTTCGTAAAAGTGAGGGGTGCTTCGCCTGAAAAATCAAAAGGTGCCACTTATAATTGCCGTGAAAGCGGCAGTACCTTAAGGTTTTTTATTCCTCTTGCAATGCTCAGTGAAAGTGAAAGCCTTTTCACAGGCTATGGCAGACTTATGGAAAGGCCTATGGAAATATACGAGAGCATAGCAAAAGACAAAAACCTCACTTATATGAAAAACAGCGAGGGCATAAGGGTACGCGGTGTACTTTCCCAGGGAAATTTCACCGTACCCGCCAATGTAAGCAGTCAGTTTATATCCGGTCTTTTGTTCGCACTTCCTTTATGTGAGGGTGACAGCACAATAACCCTCACGGGAAATATCGAAAGCAGAAGCTATATTGATATGACTATTAGTGCTATGGCTTTATTCGGTGTCAGCGCAGTGTGGCAAAGTGAAAGCATCCTTTATATCAAAGGCAGTCAGCAATATAAAGCCAACAATCTCGCCGTAGAGGGTGACTGTTCAAATGGGGCATTTCTCGATGCGTTTAATCTTCTTGGCGGTGATGTGAGTGTTGAAGGACTCAGTGACAGCACCTTGCAGGGTGATATGATATATAGGGAATATTTTTCGCTCCTTCGGCAGGGTACCCCCACATTAGATATAAAAAACTGCCCTGACCTTGCGCCTATACTTATGACCCTCGGTGCAGCAAAAAACGGCTGCAGACTCATAAACACGGCAAGGCTTAAAATAAAAGAGAGTGACAGGGGAGCAGTTATGGCTCAGGAGCTTTCGAAATTCGGAGCCGATATAAAGGTTTATGACAATGAAATTGTTGTAAAAAAAGCAGTGCTTTACACACCGAAAGACGACCTTTACTGCCACAATGACCACAGAGTGGTAATGTCGCTCGCAGTGCTTGCAAGCGCTTACGGCGGCATTCTCGAAGGAGCAGAAGCGGTGAAAAAAAGCTATCCCGACTTTTTCAGTAAAGTTAATTCCCTCGGATTGGAGACAGAAATTTATGACGATAAATAAAAATACAAGATTCCTCATAGTGGGTCTGGGACTTTTAGGCGGCTCATACGCCAGAGGTCTTACGGAAAAAGGCTACTATGTTGAGGCTATAACAAAAAATCAGGAGGATTGCAATTATGCACTTCTGCACGAGATGGTAAAAAGGTGTACTACTGAAGTTGATGATGAGATGATAAAAAACGCCGATGTTATTATCTTCGCACTTTATCCCGACACCTTCATTAAGTGGATTGAAGAACACGGCGAAAAAATTAAACCGGGTACGGTAATAACTGACGTAACGGGTGTCAAGGAGTGCATAGTTGATAAGATACAGACTATGCTGCCGCCTATGGTGGAGTTTATATCGGCTCACCCAATGGCAGGCCGTGAGGTTTACGGCATCAAAAACAGTGACGAGAGAATATTTTACGGCGCAAACTATCTTGTTGTACCCACAAAGCGTAACACTCCGGAGGGCATTGAAGCTTGCAAGAGAATAGGCGAAATACTCGGTTTCGGCAGAATAAGTGAAATTTCCCCCGAGGGTCACGATGAAATGATTGGCTTCGTTTCACAGCTCACTCACTTTATAGCCATCAGCCTTATGAACTGCTATGAGCATGAGAGACTTGAAAGATACACCGCCGACTCTTTCAGAGATCTGACGAGAATTGCCAATATCAACGAAGTAATGTGGAGTGAGCTTTTCCTGCTTAATAAAAAGGCGCTTTTAGAGCAGATAGAGCTTTTTGAAAAAAACTTTGCACAGCTTCACGAGTACCTTAAAAACGATGACCGTGAAGGCATGAAGAAAATGATGAGAATTTCAACCGAACGAAGAAAACAGTTCGATAAATAACTTTCAGGAGGTAAAAATTATGAATATGGATTTCGTATGTAAACTGCCTATTCCGAAGGATATTAAAGAGCAATATCCCTTAACCAAAAAAGCAACCGAAATTAAAGCAAAAAGAGATAAGGAAATTAAAGATATATTTGAGGGTAAGGAAAGAAAGCTTATCCTTGTTATCGGTCCTTGCTCAGCTGACAATGAAGACAGTGTTATGGACTATATCTCACGCCTTGTTCCCGTGCAAGAAAAGGTCAAGGATAAGATTCTCATTATTCCGAGAATTTACACAAACAAGCCAAGAACAACCGGTGACGGCTACAAGGGTATGCTTCATCAGCCTGACCCAAATGCCGCCGCAGACCTTATCAAGGGTATCGTTGCAATAAGAAAGCTTCATATGAGAGCCATCAATGAAACAGGCTTTCTGTGTGCCGATGAAATGCTTTATCCCGATAATTACCGTTATCTTTCAGATCTTCTGGGCTATGTTGCAGTTGGTGCAAGAAGCACAGAAAATCAGGAACACAGACTCACAGCCAGCGGTATTGATGTCCCCGTAGGTATGAAGAACCCCACAGGCGGTGACTTGGGTGTTATGATGAACTCAATTACTGCAGGTCAGCACTCACACGATTTTATCTACAGAGGCTGGGAAGTAAAGAGCCACGGCAATGACCTCACTCATGCAATTTTAAGAGGCTATGTTGATGAATTGGGCGTGAGCTACCCCAACTATCATTATGAAGATCTTCTTAAGCTCTGCCACCTTTACGCTGAGCGCGGCTTAAAGAACCCTGCCGTTATAGTTGACACAAACCATGCAAACTCAGGTAAGAAATATCTTGAACAGCCGAGAATAGCCAAAGAGGTGCTTCACTCCTGCCGCCACAACGGTGATATTGACAAGATTGTCAAAGGCTTTATGATTGAAAGCTATATCGAAGACGGTACACAGAAGATAGGCGACGGAATTTACGGCAAGAGCATTACAGATCCCTGTCTCGGTTGGGCAAAGACAGAAAGACTTATTTACGATTTAGCGGAGGTGTATTGATATGTCTATTCGTGAAATTATCTGGAGTATAAAAATGTTTTTCGGCAGAATACTCGGCCTTTTCGGTATTCATTTTCCAATGCCGCTGTAAGGGAGAAATATTATGTCAATTGAAAAAGTAAGAGAACACTTTAAAACCTTAGGTATTGCAGACAGGATAATGGAGTTTGAGGTCTCAAGTGCAACTGTTGAGCTTGCGGCTTTAGCTGTTGGTGTTGAAGGCGCAAGAATTGCCAAGACACTCTCTTTTATCGTGCATGAGGAGCCTATACTCATTGTCACTGCAGGTGACGGCAGAGTTGACAATAAAAAGTATAAAGCTACTTTTGGTGCAAAGGCAAAAATGCTCACTCACGAGCAGGCTGCCGAAATGATAGGTCACGCAGTTGGTGGAGTGTGCCCCTTTGCCGTCAATGAGGGCGTAAAGGTTTATCTTGACGAAAACCTGAAGCGTTTTGACACGGTTTTCCCTGCCTGCGGAAGTTCAAACAGTGCAATTGAGCTGACAATTCCGGAACTTGAAAAGTATTCGGAATTTGTGCAGTGGGTTGATGTCTGCAAATAAAAAGGAAAAAACTTTTATATTACTATTGATTTTAATTTTAAAAGCGTATATAATAGACTAAAGTTATTATGAGATTCCGAAGGGAGGATAATAAAATGAAGCACATCAAAACAATTGAGACTCGCAACCTTTGCGAAAGCGCAAAGAACGGCGGTTGCGGCGAATGCCAGACATCATGCCAGAGCGCTTGCAAGACAAGCTGCGGTATTGCTAACCAGGAATGCGAAAATAAGGAAAGCAAATAATTAAGGTAATAAGATGCCGCCTATAAAAGGCGGCAATTCTTATGATTGGAGCTAAAACTATGATACATCAGTATAAATTAGGCGGCTATAACATTGTGCTTGACATTTGTTCGGGCGCTGTGCATATTGTGGATGATGTTGCCTATGATATTATAGCTGACTTTGAGAGTAAAGAAAAAGACGAAATAATAAATGCACTTTCCCTGAAATATGAGGGCGCAGAAGACATAACAAAGCAGGATATTGCCGAATGTTATGAGCAGATAGTGTCACTTAAAGAAAGCGGCAAGCTGTTTACTCCCGACACCTTTAAGCCTATGGCAGGTCAGCTCAAGAGAAAGACATCGGGTGTTATAAAGGCACTCTGCCTGCATGTTGCACACTCCTGCAATCTCAACTGTGCCTATTGCTTTGCAGCTCAGGGTAAATATCAGGGCGAAAGAGCCCTCATGAGCTTTGAAACGGGCAAAAGAGCTCTTGATTTTCTTATAGAAAACTCAGGCACACGCCGCAATCTTGAAGTAGATTTTTTTGGCGGAGAACCCCTTATGAACTGGGATGTTGTCAAAAAACTGGTTGAGTACGCAAGAACCATCGAAAAAGAAAAGGGAAAGAATTTCCGCTTCACTCTGACAACCAACGGCGTGAATGTTGACGATGATGTTATTGAGTTTTCAAACCGTGAAATGAGCAACGTTGTTTTAAGCCTCGACGGCAGAAAAGAAATCCACGACCGCTACAGAGTTGACTATAGCGGCAAGGGAAGCTGGGATTTGATAGTACCCAAGTTTCAGAAGTTTGTCAAAGAGCGTGGCAATAAAAATTATTATATGAGAGGTACCTTTACTCACGCTAATCCCGACTTCCTTGAGGATATCAAGCAGATGCTCTCCCTTGGCTTTACGGAGCTGAGTATGGAGCCTGTTGTTTGCGCAAGCGGTGACCCTTCAGAACTCACAGAGGAAGATAAGGCTGTAGTTCTTGAGCAATATGAAAAACTTGCCGAGCTCATGCTCGAAAAAGACAAGGAAGGCAAGCCTTTCACATTTTATCACTATATGATTGATCTTAAGGGCGGCCCTTGCATTTATAAGAGAATAAGCGGTTGCGGCTCAGGCACGGAATATATGGCAGTTACCCCTTGGGGCGACTTATATCCCTGCCATCAATTTGTGGGTGATGAAAAATTCCGTCTGGGAGACATCTGGAATGGTGTTTCAAACACTGCAGTTCAGGACGAATTTGCAGCATGCAATGTCTATGCACGACCCGACTGCCACGACTGCTGGGCGAAGCTTTATTGCTCAGGCGGCTGTGCGGCTAACGCTTATCATTCAACCGGTTCGGTAACAGGTATCTATGAATACGGCTGTGAGCTTTTCAGAAAGAGAATGGAATGTGCAATAATGGTTGCCGTTGCCCGTGAACTGGGTGAATGATATGACTACACCCATATATGATTTTGTGTCTCGGTACGCGGGAGAGAACACCCTGAGACTTCATATGCCCGGCCACAAAGGAAAAAAGGTGCTTGGCTGTGAAGACAGAGACATAACCGAAATAAAGGGTGCCGATGCTCTTTATGAAGCTCAGGGCATAATATCCCAAAGCGAAAAAAATGCGTCGGAGATTTTCGGATGCAAAACATATTACAGCACCGAAGGCTCTTCACAGTGTATTCGTGCGATGCTTTATCTTTGCTGTTTATATGCAAAATCTGCCGGCAGAAGGCCTCTTATATTTGCCGCAAGGAATGTGCATAAAACCTTTCTGTATGGGGCAGCTTTGCTTGATTTTGATGTGCAGTGGCTTTACGGTGAAAATGAAAGCTATCTTTCCTGTAACATAAGCGCCCAAAAACTTGAAAGCACTCTTGAAAGTGCCGAAGAAAAGCCTGTTGCAGTATATCTGACATCACCTGACTATCTTGGTAAAACTGCCGATATAAAGTCTTTGAGTGAAGTCTGTCGAAAATACGGCGTGTTGCTTTTAGTGGATAACGCTCACGGAGCATATCTTAAGCTTCTGCCCGAAAGCAGACACCCCATAGATCTGGGTGCTCACATTTGCTGTGACTCGGCACACAAGACCCTCAGCGTTTTAACCGGTGGAGCATATCTTCACCTGAGCGATGATTTACCGCCGATGTTCAAAGATAATGTTAAAAAAGCACTTGCACTTTTCGGCTCGACGAGCCCCTCATATCTTATTTTGCAATCACTTGATAAGGCAAATGAATATCTTGCTGCTTCCTATAAAAGTGAGCTTTCTCACTTTATCGGCAGAGTACGCACACTGAAAGAAAAACTGACAAATCACGGCTATACGCTTTACGGTGATGAAGAACTCAAAATTACCATCTGCACAAAAAGCTACGGCTACACAGGTGATGAGTTTGCCGATATTCTCCGTGAAAAGGGGATTGAACCTGAATTTTCCGACCCTGACTTTGCGGTGCTTATGTTTACTCCCTCGTTAAAAGACGGTATGGGCAGAATTGAGGAAATACTGCTCTCTATAGAAAAAAAGACACCCATAACAGTGTTTCCGCCGAAATGCGACAAACACGAAGGGGTGTTGAGTATCAGAGAAGCTATAATGAGTATATGTGAAACACTGCCCACTGAAAAGTGTGCAGGTAAAATTCTTGCTGAAACATCGGTAGGTTGCCCACCGGCAGTGCCTATAGTCATGTGCGGTGAAAGAATAAGCGAAAGCGACAAAGATGCCTTTTTATATTACGGCATAACCCATTGCAGTGTCATAAAAGAATAAGAACCCACCCCGGAACCTTGTTGTTTCACAATAAAAAACTCCTCACCTTACATTCAGGTAAAGTGAGGAGTTCAGTTTTATGTACTCAGATGAGTTCTGTGGGCCAACCTTCTGTGTTTTCGCCCTCGTTTTTGAGAATTGCAACAACAAGTCTGTAAATGTTATTGACAAGGTTTCTGAATATTGTAAGCAGCATTTAATTTTCCTCCGTATCATAAATCTACAGGATTACTCTTGTAATTCAATTGTACCTTTCCATAAATTAAAAGTCAATATATCTGTCAAAAAAACTTAATATTTTTTAATTAAAATGTCTCCATAAAAAAACAAACTCCGCCCGAAAGCGGAGTTTATCTTTGCTTTAATTATTCAGCGGGGAAAAGGTCGGGAGCAAAAGCGTCAACATTAACACCAGCAGCCTTGAGGATGCTAAGAACCATGTCGTAGATGCTTTCAAGAAGGTTCTTGATGAAATCCATTTTATTGTCCTCCATAAATCTAAAATTCTTGTGGTTGCCCACACTTTTATTCTACATAAAATCCATTAAAAGTCAATATATTTTATAATTATTCTGCATTGTTAACAATTTTAAACAAAAAATAAACCCTGCCGTAGGGCAAGGTTTATATAAATAAAGCACGATTATTCGCCGTCTTTCTCAGGAATAACGATCTCACCGGGAACTCTGTCGGTATTAAGACCGAAGAATTTGAGAACATCAAGAACAAACTTAACAATTGTGTTATAAAGTTCAACAATAAAATCCATTGTGTTTACCTCCGTTAAAGTATTATTTGATTATATGATAACTCTTTTTTATCTGATTGTCAACTGAATATAGAATATTTAATAATTTATCATATGTCAGTTTCAGATATAGAGTTTGTTATCTCTCAATTTATCAAAAGCTATTGTATTTTATTTAGTTTTATAGTACAATTCAAACTGTATAACTATGAATTGATTGAGGTAAAAAATGGCAGACAAAGAATTTTTGGAATTAAGACGTAAGATAATCGAAAAAGACTTTCAGCATATGAACGATAAGCAGAAGCAGGCTATCTTTCAGGTTAAGGGCCCCGTGCTTATATTGGCAGGTGCAGGCAGCGGAAAGACAACGGTTATCGTTAACAGAATTGCAAATATAGTTAAATACGGCGATGCATATAACAGCAAGGAGTGTGCATTCGAGCCGTCTGTTCGCGACCTTCGCAGTATGAGAGCATATCTTGACGGTGACGAGAGTGTACTGTTTGACATTGAGGATTTACTCAGCGTTGAGCCTGCACGTCCCTGGCAGATACTTGCCATTACATTTACAAACAAGGCTGCAAACGAGCTTAAAGAAAGACTCGAAAAAATGCTTGGTGAAGAAGCAAAGGATATATGGGCATCAACCTTTCACTCAAGCTGTGTGAGAATACTCCGCCGTGACGGTGAGGTTTTAGGCTATACAAAGCACTTCACTATTTATGACACCGATGACTCAAAGCGTCTTATCAAAGAGTGCCAAAGACAGCTTAATATTTCCGATAACACTATTTCCTACAAAGCGATTATAGGTGAAATAAGCAGAGCAAAAGATAATCTTATCTCACCTGAGGAGTACGAGAAAAAAGCGGCAAACGAAAAAGATTCACGAATGCTGAAAATTGCTGCCTGCTATAAGATGTACCAGAGCGAGCTTAAAAAGGCTGATGCTATGGACTTTGACGATATTATTGTTAATGCTGTTACTCTGCTTGAAAAGTACTCGGATGTAAGAGAATACTATCAGAAAAAGTTTAAATATATAATGGTCGATGAATATCAGGACACCAACCATGCACAGTATAAACTGACGGAGCTGCTTGCAGGTGCCCACAGAAACATCTGCGTTGTGGGTGACGATGACCAGAGTATTTACCGATTCAGAGGTGCCACAATTGAGAATATTCTGTCTTTCGAGCACCGCTATGCTGAGAGTCAGATTATCCGCCTTGAGCAGAACTACCGTTCTACACAGACTATACTTGATGTGGCTAATGAGGTTATCTCAAACAACCACAAGCGTAAGGGCAAGAGTCTGTGGACGTCTAATCCGGGCGGAGATAAGGTGGTTGTAAACACTGCCTACGATGAGAGTGACGAAGCGAAATTTATTGCCGAAATCATCGAGGAAAATGTAGCCTCAGGCAAATTCTCTTTCAGTGACCACGCAGTGCTTTACAGAATGAATGCACAGTCAAACTTTATTGAAAAGGTTCTTGTCAGAGCAGGTATTCCTTACCGTATTATCGGCGGTTACCGCTTCTATGAAAGACAGGAAATCAGAGATGCAATTGCATACCTCACTGTTGTCAATAACCCAAGTGATAACATAAGACTTCGCCGTATTGTCAATGTACCCAAAAGAGGTATAGGCGAGGCTACACTCAACAAAGCTGCAGAGATTTCCACAGGTCTCGGCATAAGCATGTTTGAGGTCTTTAAGCAGTCTGAGGAGTTCGATGCTCTCAGAAGAAGTGCCAAAAAGCTTATAGCTTTCTGTGATATGATTGAGGAGCTTCGTGAGAGTCTTGACAAGGTGCCTCTTGACGAGCTGTTTACTCAGATTATCCACAAGACCCAGTATCTCTCACATCTTCGTCTTGACAAAGAAAAGGGCGAGGAGAGAGAAGAGAACATCTACGAGCTTATTTCAAACCTTAAGACCTATGAGCAGGAAAATGAGGAAGGCACCCTTTCAGGCTTCCTCGAGGAAGTTGCTCTTATGACGGATATCGACAACTATAACGCTCAGACTGATGCTGTTGTACTTATGACAATTCACTCGGCTAAGGGTCTTGAGTTCCCTGTTGTTTTCCTGCCGGGCATGGAAGAGGGCATCTTCCCCGGCATACAGAGTATGTACAGCCCCGATGATATAGAGGAAGAAAGACGACTTGCTTATGTCGGCATTACAAGAGCAAAACGTAACCTTTATATATCTCATGCTAATCTTCGTATGCTTTTCGGTACCACCTCAAGAAATCTGCCCTCAAGATTTTTGGTTGAGGTACCCGAAGCACTTATCGAGCGTACGGGCAGACGTGACACCTCACAGATGAATAACTATTCACGGCCCACAAGAGCAGACTCCGACTTCGAGCGTTCACAGGGCTACTCAAGATATATGGGCACAGGCTACCTTTCAAAAATCAAGCAGCAGTCAGGCGCTCAAAAGCAGGAAGCACCCAAGGTCAGCTACAGTGTGGGCGACACTGTCACTCACAAGGTTTTCGGTCAGGGTGTTATCCTCTCAAGCAAGCCTATGGGCAACGACTCTATGCTTGAAATAGCCTTCGAGAAAGCAGGCACTAAAAAGCTTATGGCAAATTACGCCAAGCTTGAAAAGAAATAAAGGAGAGAGTATTTATGAAAAAGACATTTAAATCGGTGATTTCTCTTATTCTGACTGTTATTTTTGTTTTAGGTACCGTTTCGGTTGCAGCTGCAAAAGAAGATGTTACGCCCGTAATTGTTGTCAGCGGTATGAATTCATTTCCTCTGACAAACGAAATCGGCGAGACAGTTTATCCGCCTTCAGGTGACAAGATAACAAGCCTCGTAATGAATAACATCAAACCGCTTTTAGGCTTCCTTGTCACAGGCAATTGGCAGAAGCTCGGCGACGAGATCATATATGATGTTTATGCTGATCTTTTTACTGAGATAATCTGTGATGAAAACGGAAATTCCGTAAGTGAAATCAAAACTTCAACTTTCCCCATGAGTGTTGACAACTATCCCGATGTGTTTGAGAACGGCGAAGAAACCGAAGACGAAATAGGCATAGTCAAAGGTCTTATTGATGATATCGGTGGTGAGAATGTTTACTTCTTCAACTATGACTGGCGTCTTGACCCCATGAAGCATGCTGATGATCTCAATGCTTTTGTTGAGAATGTCAAGAAAGAAAAGCGTAGTGACAAGGTTACGCTTATTCCCTGCAGTATGGGCGGCACTGTAACCAACTCATATCTTTATAAATACGGCAGTGGCAGTGTCAATAAAGTTATCTATGCTATGACAGCTATTCAGGGTCTTGATGCAGTTGGCGAGGTTTTCCACAGAAACATTGACGTTGATGTTGATGTGCTTATGGCTTATCTTTTCTCGATGCAGAGAGACGACCTTGCTATGCAGATTCTCATGTCGGCAATTGCAAGCGTAACAGAAATCACTCCTACCATAACAAAGTTTGTTGATAAGTTTATTGATGAGTCTCTCGACGAACTCAATGACAGAGTGTATGATGAACTCATGGTTATTTCTTTCGGTACTCTGCCGGGCTTCTGGTCACTGGTACCTGACAGCTATTATGATGAAGCAAAGGAAATTTTCTTTGCAGGTAAGATAAACAAAATCTTTGAGGCAGTTATCGATAACTACCACAACAATGTTCAGGCAAAAGCCGATGAAATTATGCAGTCAGCCATTGACAGCGGTACAGAGGTTTATGTGCTGGCTTCCTACGGCTATGTGGGTGGCCCCTACACAAACAAGGCTATGAATCAGTCAGACTGTCTTATTGAAACTGCAAACCAGAGTCTCTGGGCAACAACTGCCGTTTACGGTGAGAGTTTCGGTAAGGACTATGAAGCACTCGGCACTGTCTGCAGCGATAAGACTCATAATCACGTGTCAACAGACGGCATAATTGATGCCTCAACCTGCTTCTTCCCTGAAAACACATGGTTTATCAAATATAACAAGCATGTGGGAATTCCCTATAACACAGACTGTCATAAGCTTATGACATATCTTGTTACAAGTGACAGCTATGTAAATGTTCATTCCGATGAAAACTTCCCTCAGTTTACATCCTATAATAAAAACACAGGCAAGCTGACCAGCCTCACAGGTGACAAAATCAAAGCAGATATAGCAAGCGGTAAAGCAGGCTTCTTTATAAGAATTGTTGAAATTTTGAGAAACCTTTACATAAATATCAGACTTCTTTTCGGTCTGAAGTAATTTACGGAGGGAATCCAATGAAACTTTATAATGTAAAAAGCTACGGTGCTGTAGCTGACGGCATAACCGATGACGGCGAAGCAATACAGAAAGCAATTGATGACTGTGCCGCAAACGGTGGCGGCAGGGTAGTGCTTGAAAGCGGCAGTTATTACAGCCACTCAATTGCACTGAAAGAAAATGTGGAGCTTCATCTGCAAAAGGGCGCCACACTTAAAGCAAGCAGTGATATTGACTCATATATCAGACCCTGCGAAACAATAAACGACCCGAAAACTGCTCTTGTAGGTAATCCCGTTACGGGCAAACCCTCTTTTGCCTTTATCTACGGCTACGGTGCTCACGGTGCAGTTATAAGCGGTGAGGGCACAATTGATGCCAACTGCTATGCCTTTGTTGAAAGAAAAAGTCAGTACTATGTTACGGGCAATTTCTACCCCAGACCAACGGTTATA
>JAZSPF010000134.1:0-6056 GCA_045537315.1 Acutalibacteraceae bacterium | reverse complement strand
TGGAGCATATTCAGTGTTTTGTAAAACTTGCCAAACTTTTCTTCCGCTTTTTTGTTGTCTTCTTCAAGACGGGCCTCCCAGTTGAAATTAGGAATACTTATACCGCAGTCAGGACATTCAGCCTTGACATTATACCATTTGAGTACCCTGCCGCAGTTAGGACATTTGCTTGCCATTTAAACACCCTTTCTTAACAAAATATAACTACTATATTTTATATCTTTCTTCCGTTTTTGTCAATAAAACATTTAAAGAAAAAAGACCGTAGATTCACACGGAAATGAAATTAGTATCAAATGCAACATTGTTGTTAAAAAAGTTAATAAATGCGTCAAAAACTATTGAATTTGTTTTTATTTTATGATACCATAAAATGGCTACGAAGATACTGAAATGGAGGATGAATATGAAAAAAGCATTTAAAAAGACAGCCTTGGTTTTTGTTGTGGCAGTGATTATGTGCCTTTGTGCAGTGGGCGTAAGTGCGGCAGATGACGGCATTGCTGCTTTCTCTGATGGTTACGAGCTGACAATCAGTGCCAATTATATGTATGTGGGTGTTAATCAGAGCTCACAGTTTACTGCGGCAGTTTCAGGTGTTGAGGTGCAGCCCGTAATAACATGGGGCTCACTTGATGAAAGCATTGCAGTGGTTAATTCAAGAGGTAGGGTAACAGGCAAAAAAGAGGGTTATACCACAATTACCGCTTCTGCAGTTGTTGCAGGTCAGACTCTTGAAGCAACCTATCCCATTCAGGTTGTCAAAAATGAGAATATAGTCCATTCATATCTTGAAGAACACAATGTTCTTTCATACCAGTACGATTATGATTACGGCTATTATTATGCAAACGATAAAAAGTCATGGCAGAGAAACTTCGGTTTTGCAAGAGTTTATGACTATGTTGCTCCCTATGTAGGCATGGAGTATGACTACATCCGTGTGTTCTTTACATATGACGAAGAGGACTTTTTGGTGCAGCTCTGGAAGGGTCAGTACGGCGTTACATACGGCGGTGAAGTAGGCATATACAACAGAGATGAAGCCGGTAAAGATTCAAGCCCCTTCACCTTCTATGCAGCTGCAAGCCAGAAATATTGGCCTACAATGGATATGGCAGTTTATCATCAGGAAAAAGAGGGTGACAGACCCGATCAGTATAAGCTTCTCTTCAAGCGTCCCGTTGATAAATATTGGTGGTGCACAGGCTTTGTTACGGGCACACTCAGACAGTATGAGCCTGCCGATGAGCTGAGAATTGAAGTAACAATTACCTTCAGAGATGCACAGATGGCATCACTCTTTGCTAAGGGTATCAAGGATTGCGGCTTTACTCAGGCGGCTTCAAAGCAGGGTATGGGTATTGACTGCTACTACTATGGCGGCGGCAAAGATGTTTCTGTTTCATGGCAGGGCATTTCAGAGGCTGAAAACACCATGGGTATTAAGTTCGGACTCGGTGCAACTCTTATGCTGGGTATAATAAGACTCCTTCTCAGATGGGGATTATTCGGTCTTGTGTTCAGCATTATTTTCTAAGTTAATTATTTCGGCCCTGTACAGTTTTTACCGTACAGGGCAGTTTTGTTTTTTCACTATTGCAAAAATTAAAAATGTATGATATTATATTTCAGTTGAAAAAATATAACAGGAGAGGAATTTTATGAAAAATACTCTTAAGAAGATCGGTTTACTCTTAATCGTGTCAATGCTCACTGTGCTGGCTTTCACAGTTTCTGCATCGGCTGCAGGCATAACAACGGGCATACCTGAGGATTTCATCAATGCACAGAAGTACAAAATAGTTATTTCTGCCGAGGATTTCAATGTGAAGGTACGCGGCAATTTGCAGCTTGAGGCCGAAGTAACAGGCGTTGAAGTTCAGCCTCAGATTACATGGTCATCATCAGACAAAGAAGTTGCAACCGTCAGTGGCAGCGGTAAGGTCAAGGGTGTCAGCGTAGGCAGAGCTTTTATCACTGCAAAGGCTACTGTTGCAGGCAAAGAACTTGAAAGTGTTTATTCGGTAAATGTTGTTACAAGCGACAATGTAATTAAAAACTTCCTCATGAAAAACCAGGTTCTCAGCTATCAGTACAGCTATCAGGATGATTATTATTATACCAATGATAAAGACTGCTGGCAGGATAATTTCGGATTTACGAGAATTTATGACATAGTTTCACCTTATATAGCTCTCGAATACGACTACACAAGAGTTTTCTTTGAGTATGATAATCAGGATTTTATGGTTCAGCTCTGGAAGGGTCAGTACGGCTATATTTTCTACGGCGGTGAAATAGGTATATATCATAAAGAAGCTGACGGAAAAGAAACAGGCTATTTCACCTATTTTAATACAGCAGACCAGAAGTATTGGCCAAAAATGGAAATGACACTTTATCATCAGCAGATAAACGGTAAATGGGAAAGAGAATTTACCCGTGACTATGACTATTATTGGTGGTGTACAGGCTTTAAACCGGGTCACTTAAGACAGGTTGAGCCTGCAGATGAATTAAGAATTGTTGCAAGAATAACCTTTACGGACAAAGAAATGGCAACACTTTTTGCACAAGGACTTAAAGAATGTAATTTCTCCGAGGCAAGCAGTAAAGACACAGTAGGTCTTGACACATATTATCATCAGGGCAGAGATGTTTATCTTCAGTGGCAGAATATTTCTGAGGCTGAGTCCACAATGGGTATCAAGATTGCCGCCGGTTCACTTTTTGCAATTAACTTAATCGGCTTTATTCTTGGGGCAATGTTCTCAATAGGCCTGGGTTCATTTGTGTTCCTGTTTATACTGTAAATCATAATATACAAGGTCCTGTCTTCGGGCAGGACCTTATATCATATCATCGATATATTATTATGCTTTTTCAATCTCTCTTTTCAGCTTCTCCACAATACGTTTTTCAAGGCGTGAGATATAGCTCTGTGATATGCCCAGCATATCCGCCACCTGCTTCTGAGTGTATTCCTTTGAGCCGAAAAGACCGAAACGCATAGTCATAATCTGCCTTTCTCTGTCCGAGAGATTTTTCACACAGCGAAGAAGTTGTCTTTTTTCATCCTGATATTCAATGTTGCGGTTTACGCTGTCACTGTCTGAGCCGAGAACGTCGCTTAAAAGCAGTTCGTTGCCGTCCCAATCCACATTGAGCGGCTCGTCGAAGGACAGCTCATTTTTATTCTTGGCAGTTTTTCTCAGATACATAAGTATTTCGTTTTCGATGCACCGTGAGGCATAGGTTGCGAGCTTGATTTTCTTTGACGGACGGAAGGTGTTCACTGCTTTTATAAGTCCGATGGTGCCTATGGAAACCAAATCCTCTATTCCTACTCCCGTGTTTTCAAATTTTCTTGCGATATATACAACGAGTCTGAGATTATGTACCACAAGCAGTTCCCGGTGTTCGAAGTTTTCCTTGTCGATTTCGTCCAGAATTATCTCCTCTTCCTCTTTTGTCAGCGGTGGGGGGAGATTCTGTGCGCCGTTGACATAACAGACAGAGTTATCCTCTGCAAAAAAAGAACGTAATTTATTTCTTAAAATAAGAAATAAGCTTGTTAAAATCTTCATCATAATCTTCTCCCTTTTCACTGGTAATGTTGTCAAATATGCCCGAGGGCAAAAGTGCGGCAAAGGCGCCGCCTTTAATTTTTTCATCGGTTAAAGCTATCAGAGGCTCTGTCAGACTCACGCTCAGAGCCAAGCCTTTTATTTGTACGCGCTCAACCTTGAAGCAGGGCAGAAGCGAGCTGCCGCCAAGGCTGTCAAAGGGCAGAAATCTCACAGTTAAACCAAGTTTTAAGGCCTGGTCGTATATGACAGTACCCTCAGGGAAAAAGTGGCTTAATGCACTGCGGCTGACTATTATGACCTGCTTTCCTGTGAAGGGGTCTGTGAGATTGTTCCCCGTGTCGTAAAAGGCTTTCATAGATGTCTGTTTATTATTTATATGCAGTGTCATATCAAAAATTGTGTTTTTCGGTTGCCTGATTTTAATAACGGAGTTCATGGCTTTAATGATGAAATAAGAAACTGCCGTAAGTATAATCAGAGTTAAAGGCTCAATATCAAAGTAAATAATGAATCCGCTGAGATACATATTATCAGGATGAATAAAATACCATAAGGCGAGCATAATGCCGGCAAAAATAAAATTGACCAGAAAGAAAGCCGAGAAAATTCTGACAAAAACACGCAGATTGACCTTTTGGAAGGTTACGAAAATAAACAGCAGTGCTGCCGGTACTCTTGAAGAAGTGATAAGTGTGTCACTGATGTCGGGTATGAGAATAACAAGACTGTAAAGTCCGCCGAGAAAAGCCGTTAATGCAAGACGCAGTCTTTTGACGTTTACACCGCAGATAAGGCCTGTAATGAGCATGAGAATATAAGTTATATATGTATTGAGAATAAACAGCACGTCAGCATAAATTACTTGAGTCAATTACATCACCTGTAATATTTTAATTACTTAAATATTATAATTACTTCATTACAGCTTTTATGTCGGAAAAAGGTTTACTGTCTTGACATTCTTTCTTTGCTGGTATAAAATTATATGGATATATTTGTTAAAAGGAGAAATAACTATGAGCTTTGCTGCAGGTTACGGCAAAACAAATGTTGATATGCTTTTTGCCGATATGCCCCGTCTCCCACAGGAGGGTGAAGAAATTTTTACAGACAAGTTTTCACTGTGTCTGGGCGGCGGTGTGCCGGGGTCAATGGTAACGCTTTCGCGCCTCGGAGTAGAGGTTAAAAATGTTACCGAGCTTTCCGACGATATGTTTTCGGATTTTGCTCTGAGTGAATTCAGAAAAGCAGGCTGTGAGCCAATAAACGTCTATGAAGGAAACAAGGTTGCCGTCAACATCACTGCGGCGGCAATAACAAAAAACGACCGCACCTTCTGGTCATACGGCAACAGTGAAAATGAAGTTGACGAAAACAAAATCTACGAGGCACTCAAAGGTGCAAAGGCAGCGGCTATGCACGAAGGCTTCCCCGAGGTTTACCGCAAGCTCAAAGGCGAGGGCACGGTCATCATTCTCGACACGGGCTTTATTGAAGGAATGAGCCTTGAAACCTTCGAAAAGCATCTTGAAATTGCCGACTACTATCTGCCTAACAGAAATGAAGCAATAAGACTAACCGGCGAAACCGACCCGAAAAAGGCGGCAGCGGTACTGAAAAAATATCTCGGCACGGCAATAGTCAAGCTTGACGCAGACGGCTGTCTTATCTATGACGGCGAGAGCTACACCTATGTCAGAAGCATTGACGAGTTCACACGTGTAGACTCCACAGGTGCAGGTGATGCTTTCTTTGCTGGCTTTATGTACGGCATAATGAAAGACGAGCCTATAGAAAAATGTGTGCTTTACGGCAACATAACAGGCGGCAAGTGCGTCACGGCTGTGGGCTGTACCACTGCTTACTTCACTGAAAAAGAACTGCTTGAAATGGCAGAAAAATATAAAGACAACATTATTTACAATTATTAAAAAAGGGGAGTACATTATGAAAAAGATTATCAGCTTATTACTCACACTTGTTATGGTTTTCTCTCTGGCAATGCCTGCTTTTGCATCAGAGAGAGTCAACGGCGACTCATATTATAAGCCCGACTATGACGGCTATCCCATTATAGTTGTCAGGGGCATCAATTTTGGCGGTCTCATCAATGAAAAAGATGGCTCTTTAGCTATGCAGTTTAAGGCAGAGGATATCTTCTCGCTGCTTGGCAATATACTCAAGGGTGCCGTAATAGACAAAAACGAAGACTTCTTTATTGACAGCGTTATTGATTTCGTGTGGGATCTTATGGGCAATCTTGCAAGTGACAAAGACGGCACAAGCCTTAATAAAGATGTTACAGCCGAATATTACACAAAGTCTCTTGCAAACTATAATCTTGCAGAAGAATTTGCTTATGTAACAGAAAACGGTATGGCACACACTGCCGCTGAAATCGCAGGTGACGAGCATGCATACTTCTTTAACTATGACTGGCGACTTTCTCCCGAAGAGCTGGCA
>JAZSPF010000112.1:0-3320 GCA_045537315.1 Acutalibacteraceae bacterium | reverse complement strand
GTGCTTTTTTAAAAAAAGGCACCTTTTTTCATACAGATTACACATAAGGGTGCTACAATGACCGCACATTAAAGGAATTTGTTTCCAAATAAACGGAGGATGTTATGAAAAAAACAAGACTTCTATTTACTTTTATTATGTGTACCCTTTTAACGGCTACTCTTTTTACGGTGAGTGCTGCCGCAGAAGACGAGCAGCAGAAGGTTTATTCCAAGGCGGCCTTCGGCAATATATTCGAGTACACCGTTGAAAACGGTGAGGCAACAATTGTTGGTGCCACTATCGAAAAGGGCGATATGATTATACCTTCTGAGCTTGGTGGCTATCCCGTTAAAAAAATTGGTGATAAAGCCTTCAACGACGAATACAAAATTAAAAGTATCTTTATTCAGAACGGCATAGAAGAAATAGGCAGAGAAGCATTTGCTTCAGACGATGACAGAGATGATGATGTCCGCATTTCTGTCAAGAGTCTGACCTTGCCTGATACCCTTAAGAAAATCGGATACAGTGCCTTTTTCTATCTCAATTTAAACGGTGAGCTTGTTCTTCCCGAAAGTCTTCAGTATGTTGACAATTATGCTTTTAACCGCACAAGGGTTTATAACAAAGAGCTGTTTATTCCGAAAAATGTTGAGCATATAGGCACAGGCGCATTCATTGATAACGGCTTTATAAAATACAGAGTTGACGAAAACAATAAGTATTTTTCCTGTGATGATGTGGGTGCCTTATACAATAAAGATAAGACGGTGCTTATTCAATATCCTAACGGCACCTATGAGGCAGAAAACAGCACATTTGAAATTCCGGATACAGTTGTGACTATAGCTCCCTACTGCTTTCATTACACACGGTGCTTAGAGGAAATTGTTATCCCCGAAAGTGTTAGGATAATAGAAGACCATGCCTTCGGTTTTAATTCAACTCTTGAAAGACTTGTTTTCCCGATAACACTGGAAAAGATTGGTGCAACTCCTCTTTACGGTGATATCACTCACGAGGTTTATTATGAGGGCACCAAGGAGCAGTGGAATGAAATCTGCGACCATTTTTACGCAGATGAAGAGATGATTCACTTCTTATACGGCACCCAGCCTCACGAATACAGCGAAGAAATAACCAAGGCTCCAACCTGCAAGCAGATGGGCAAAAAGACCTACACCTGCACCTGCGGTGTTGCTTACAGTAAAGATATTGACATACTAAGCGAAAACCACAGCGGCAAATACAGTGAGAGAGTTGTTACTCCCGCAAAGCTTAACAAAAACGGCAAAAAAGAAATTGTCTGCAAGGTCTGCGGTGTGGTTGACAGCGGCAATATTCCTGAAATCAGAAGCATATATGTCAGAGAAGATCACAATTACACAGGCAAAGAGATAAAGCCGAATGTTGACATAAGCACAAGAGCAGACATCAGCAAAAATGAATATGAAATTATATATCCCGAAAAGGCAGTTGATGTAGGCACCTATAAGCTGACAGTTAAGTTCAGCGGCAGGTTTGAAGGCACTCACGAATACAACTACAATATTTATCCCTCGGCGGTAAAAAATCTTAAGTCAACCTTAAGCACCAAGGGCATTACCTTCACATGGGATAAAAATAAAGAGGCAACCGGTTATAAAATAGGTGTGAGCATAGATAACGGAGAATATAAATACTACGATGCTTCTGCCGATACTCTCAAATGGGTTGTTCCCTCAGTTTACGGCGGCGGTGAGCTTGAAGTAGATAAATACTGCATCTTCACCGTTACGGCAGTTACAAAGCTTTCAGACGGCACTGTAATGGAAGGTCTGCAGACAAGACAGGATGTGAAATTTACCCCCGAGCAGAAAACCTATAAAGCCACAGAAGGCACATATACATACTTCCTTTTAGGTGATGAGGCAACTATCGTCAAAGCCGATGTGAAGGGAAATGTGACTATCCCCTCAAAGCTGGGCGGCAAAAAGGTTACGGGAATTCTCAGTTATGCCTTTGACGGTCTTTCAAAGCTCACAGCGGTTGTAATCCCCGAGGGCGTGAATTTTATCGGTAAGGCCGCTTTTAAAGATTCAGGCATAACAAAAATTACCCTTCCCGCAACCCTCACGGATATAGACGAAAACGCTTTCCAATATTGCAAGCAGCTCAAAAGTGTAGTCCTCAGCAATAAAAATCCCGCCCTTACTCTTGACGAAAGCGGAGTGCTTTATAACAAGGATAAAACTGAGCTTATCCTCTTCCCTGCAAAGAGCAGCGTGAAGGAATATACTCTCCCCGAAACAGTGACAAAGATATGGAGCTATGCCTTCGCATATAACAGCACCCTTAAGAGTGTAACTGTAAATGAGGGTGTGACAGAGATAGGCGAGTACGCATTCCACTGCTGCAAGGGCATGACAAGTCTCAGCCTGCCGCAGAGCCTTGAAACTATAGGTCAATGTGCATTCAGAGCCTGCACAAAGCTTTTGAGCATAGTTGTGGGCGAAAAGGTAAAGAGACTTCCCACCTATACCTTTGCATATTGCACAAGACTTAAGGATGTCACACTGCCCAAGGGACTTGAAACTATCAGCTCAAAGGTTTTCTATGAGTGCTTTGCAATTGAAGAAATAGTTATCCCCAATGTCAAATCAATAGGCTATTATGCACTCGGCACAATGGAGGCTCTTAAGAGAGTTTATTTCATGGGCAGTGAAGCTGAATGGAAAGCCGCAACAAGCAAATATACTATCGGCTATTTAATTCCCAATGCAGTGCATTTTAACTATGAAGATTTCGTTCACGAGTTTAAGGTTACACCTACTTATTCCGAGCCTACCTGCACAGGCACCGGCTACGGCTTATATGAGTGCCCCTGCGGCGTGAGCTATTACGGCAGCATCCCTGCAAAGGGTCACAGCTACACCACGGTGTACCCCTCAAAGGCAACAACGGGGAAAGACGGTCTTGCTGTGAGCAAATGCGAAGTGTGCTCCTATTCAGAAGCCACTGAAATCTATAAGGTTGAGGCAGAATTTGCCGAGGTTATTGCCTACACGGGTGAGATTAATCTGCCGACGGTAGTGCTCAAGTCGGGCAAAAACATACTCACCGAGGGCAAGGACTATATTCTCACCTATAATGATGAGACAAGCACAGACTACGGCGAGTACACCTTCAGCGTAAAAAGCCTTGAGAGCGACGCTTACGAATTTGACGCTACCTATACATACAAAATCCTCCCCGGTGAGACGAAGGAAATAAAGCTCACACATACTACCTCATCAATAAAGCTGAGTTGGGGCGAGGTTTACGGCGCAACGGGCTACAGAGTTTACCGCTATGATTAC
>JAZSPF010000087.1:0-4230 GCA_045537315.1 Acutalibacteraceae bacterium | reverse complement strand
GACTTCGTCAGTAGCTACTGCAAGGCGGTTACTCTGATAATGGTGATATACTGCAATAGGGAAGCTTTTCTGTGCATCTTTATATTATTCTGTTTTACAGTATCTACGACAAAGCAAAAACGGTCAGCCCTCTTGCGAGGGCTTTTTTTATTGCTGAATACAGGGGGGAAGCTTCAGCCACGACTTTGGATTTTGCACCCTGTACCCACTTGATATACTGCCACGAAAAAAGAGCCACAAAATTGTGACTCCTTCGCTTTATCATTGGTAGTATTTCTAACACTTTTCTAACATTTTGGTTTGTTAACAGTTTTGTTGATACATATAGATTTATCATAAAAAACAGCATAAATTTGCTTGAAATCGTTGATACACAAGGGTTTAGAATGATTTTACATAATGTATTACAATTCTAAAAAACACAGCTCACTTGCAACTCATAACCCGAAGGTCGTTGGTTCAAATCCGGCCTCCGCAACCAGAAAAAAGCATCGACTTTGTCGGTGCTTTTTTTAATGAAATTCGCCTTCGGCTAGTGAAATATTACTTCGTAATATGAAATAACTTCGCAATGAAATATTTGCTTCGCAAATGTTAAAGGCGAATTTTATTTCACTTTCTGCTTTAGCAGAAAATTTCATAATCCGTTAGGATTATTTCATATTTTCCGCCAGGAAAATATTTCATTAAAAGTGAATACGTTATAATCATTCATAATGATTTGTCAAACTAAGTGCAACACTTTTTAAGCGAAACCTCAAATAAATCCAAAGGTTTTTGGTAATTTAAAACTTTCTTGGGCCTGGCGTTAATCAACGCCAGGTTCTTTTTTAATGTAGAAGGACTAACTCTTGAAAGGTTTCTTCCTTTAGGATAAAACTCTCTTAAAAGCCCATTGAGATTTTCGTTTGTTCCCTTTTGCCAAGCACAATAAGGGTCGGCAAAGAAAACATCACAATTAAGGGCTTCTTCTACTTTCTGCCAACCTGCAAATTCAGTTCCTCTATCGCAGGTAATTGATTTAACTGCTTCATCAGGCAACTCTGATAAAGCTGCTATTATGGCTTTTGTCATTTCTTCTGCTGTTTTATTCGGCATCTTAATTGCTATGTAATATCGAGTTTTTCGCTCCGCCAATGTCGCAAAACAAGCTTTTGATTTACCTCTTCCTGACACAACTGTATCAGCTTCCCAATGGCCAAATTCTTGCCTTTTGTATACACTTTTGTCTCTTTTTCTTATTGATTTGCCTAAATTAAACTTACCTCTTGTTTCTTTCTTGCCTCGGCTCTTGCCCTTTCTACGAAGCACTTTTAGGTTAACATCGATATATTTTTCATATATCCAACGGTAAATTGTTCTTGTTGAAGGCATTTCTAATTCGCAAGGCGTATTTGATATTTGTTCCGGCGACCAAGTAAGCAATAGTTTTTCTTTAATATATTCTATCTTGGCTGGATCTTGAAACATACCCCTGTGACAATATGATCTTCTTAACAAATATTTCTTCTGAGCTGTATATGGATAATATGTTGGTATATCATACATGTGCGTACAATTCCGCCTTAATTCCCTTGAAACCGTACTGACACTTCTACCTATCAATTTTGCAATTTTTCGATAACTATATCCTTTTAAGTAATATTCCCGTAGACAACAGCGTTCTTCTATGGTAAGATGTGTATAACTCATATAAATCCTCCTTGGTTTTTGTTTTGTGGTAATTACATTATACCATGGATTTATATGGGTTGTTTTATTTTATCAAAGTGTTGCACTTGATAGTATAATTCATCATGCAAAAAAAGAAAGCCTCTGCATTTTGCAGAGGCTTTCGCCGTTTTAATTGTTTACACGTAACTTGTTACGAGGAAGTCAAGTGTATAAGCTTCGTTTGCTGCATAAACAGGCATATCCTGACCGTTCACTGCGCCTGTGTCATATTTGAGGAAGCCCTTGGGAATAGTGATAGTAAGTCTTGTGCCTGTTGCGGGAGAGGGTACACCGTCAAGTAATGAAAGTGTGATGAACTGACACTGTTCGCCGTCATACTCTATTGTCTCAGCTGAAAGTGAGAAGTATGCAGGGTAATTTGTGCCTGTGATATTCTGATACATGTCTCCGTAGAAGTTGATGTCATAAGAGTCATAAGCTGAATCAAAGGTCTTGTCTGACTTTATTACCAGAGTATACTTTCTGGGATTTTCAGCATAGGTGTCATCATTATTTACATTGATGATTTCTGTGCCGAGTGCCTCAAGTGATGAATACTGATAAGTAGGCTTGGGAGCGACAAGGTCAGCTTTGAAATCGTCAATAACCTTGTAGAATCCGAAGAAAGCACCGATTGTTCTTCTCAAGGTTTCAATAGCTGTGAGGAAAACTCTTATGGGACGGATGTGATTATCGGTTTTGGGAGTCCATACTGCAATAAGAGTTTCCTGACCGTCGATATAGAGCTTGTCACCTGCATAGTAGAGCTTGCCTGTGTCTTTGTGTTCCCAACAAACGAACTCGTAGTCAACTGAAAGGGGAGTGTCGTTTGTTACGGTGTATGTACCGGGTGATGAGAAGGAGAATGTAGGACTGGGCTTATACATAACAGAAACGCCGTCAAGAGAGTCTATTTCATATGTAATACCGTAAATGATGGGTTCATCCGGTGCAAGACCTGCGTTTTCACCTAAGTTGCCAATTACATCGTCAAGAGCTGAAACGGGGAGACTCATACAAGTGATGAGGCATATTGCCGACATCAGAAGTGCTATAATTTTTTTCATAACTAATACCTCCGAGTATTATACAGATAAAATTATTATATATCAACGTATGAACATAATATTTACTTTTTGGAAATATTATGAAAAAACTTACAAAAAGCGCCAATGTTAACAAATTAACACGCAAGAACAATAAAAATACCAAAGAAAAAACTTTACTTTTGAGAGAAAAAGAATTACTATATATAGAGAAGAAAAACAGATAGGATTGTAATGATGAAGATTTTATTCCTTTGTACCGGGAACACCTGCCGGAGTGTTATGGCAGAGGCTCTTATGAAAAGCAAATGCGAAAAATTGAATCTGCCAACAGAAATGTCGAGCTGTGGACTTTGTGCTTTCAGCGGTGACAGTGCAAGTGAAAATGCAGTTGTGGCTATGGCGGAAAAAGGTATTGACATATCTTCTCACAGAGCAAGGAAGTTCATCGCCTATATGGCAGAGGAATATGATACCTTCATAGTTATGAGCAACTCTCATAGAGCGGCACTGTCTGAGATTGTGCCTGATGAAAAGATAAGGGTCCTTGGCGGAGGAATAGCTGACCCTTACGGCGGAGACCTTGACGCGTACAGAATATGCAGAGATGAAATTGACCGTGCTCTCGGAGAACTTTTCACAATAAGAATATCATCTATGAGCGAAGAGGATGTGTCAGCAATTGCTGAAATTGAAAAGGAGTGCTTCAGTGAGCCTTGGAGCGAAGACGGTGTAAGAAGCGAACTCGGGAATCCATCTGCAAGATTTTTTACGGCGAATTTCATGGGCGAAAAGGCAGGATACATGGGTATGCACACAGTTCTTGACGAGTGCTATATTGCAAATGTTGCAGTCAAAAAGGCTTTCAGGCGAAAGGGAATTGCCGATGCGCTGCTGACCTGTGCCGAAGAAACTGCAAAAAAAGAAGGCTGTGCCTTTATTTCGCTTGAGGTGAGAGTGAGCAATACTCCTGCAATCAGGCTTTATGAGAAACGCGGCTATATATCTCAGGGTGAAAGAAAGAACTTCTACCGTGACCCTGTAGAAAATGCTCTTATTATGACAAAAAAATTGAGTGAGGAAAAATAAGATGAAAATTTTAGCTATAGAATCATCCTGTGACGAAACTGCAGCAAGTGTAGTTGAAGACGGAAGAAAAGTCCTTTCAAATGTGGTGGCTTCTCAGGTCGCCGAGCATAAGATTTACGGTGGCGTTGTGCCTGAGATAGCATCACGCCGTCATGCCGAAGCAATAAGCGGAGTGGTAGATAAGGCTCTTGAGGATGCAGACTGCACCCTTGACAGCATAGATGCCGTTGCCGTTACATATGCTCCCGGGCTCATTGGCGCACTTCTTGTAGGTGTAAATTATGCAAAGGGTCTGTCTTATGCCAAGGGTCTGCCTCTTGTGCCGGTACATCACCTTCGTTCACATATAGCGGCAAACTACATAACACATCAGGATTTGAAG
>JAZSPF010000165.1:0-4023 GCA_045537315.1 Acutalibacteraceae bacterium | reverse complement strand
TTTTTCCTTTAAAACAGGTGTTTTTCTGTATATTTAAAAGTTTTTATTCTTTTTTGACATATATAAACAGCAAAAAGAGCAGGTACTACCCTGCTCTTTAAATTTTAATAGGAAGTATTAAACATGGGTTTTCAGTCAATTTCAACTAAACAAACACGAGGATGCGTTGATGAATTGTGGTTTTAATTTGATTCCCATTAGCAGCAAGCGGGTGGCGGCTCCACTGCCGAAGTCCGGCGACTTCGGCGCAGCGACACCGTCGCTCAAAATCACCAAAGGTGATTTTGGTGGAGCCGCCGCAAACTAAAAGCCACCTGAAACCTAAGGGTAACAGATGGCTGTTTTGAGTTTTTCCGCAGTTTAAATTCAGTTGAGTCCTTTTTCGTCGAAATCAAAGACTGTCTGAAGGGCAATATTGATTACCTTTTCAATGCATTCGGGAACGAGAATATCTGCAGTGTCAAGTCTTGTGTGATAATATCTTGCAGGTGTGGGATCCATAGCAACAAGAGACGCAGCAGCGATGCCTGCCTGTGATGCAGCAGCAGCGTCAGTTGAACCGAGAGGAATAGCGCCAACGGGTATATCCTTGCCGAGCTTTTCACCTGCATTTTTAAGCAGAGCGCAAACACGCTTGTCGTTCTTGACCATGCCTGTCATATCTTTTTCATAAATCATCATATACTCTTCGTCACGGATTGTGTCAAAGCCTACGAATATAGTTTCAACTCCGTCATTCTTAAGCTCGGGATGAGCCTCAAAGAATGCCTTTGAGCCACGAAGACCTGCTTCTTCACCGCCTGCAAGCATGCAGATAACTTCAGTGTTTTCAAAACGGATATCATTGTCGCTGAGATACTTCATAACTGCTGATGAAACATAGCAGCCTGAAAGGTCGTCGTTTGCACCCTCAACATAGTTTTTATGGTCGGCAAACTTAAACAGAGCCGCATAAGCAGGAAGGAATGCTGCCTGACCGGCTGCCATTTTCTTTGCAAGTGAGGAATTCTTACCGCTAAGAGCCACAGCGGCAGTTGCACCTGTGTATGCGAGACCTGCAACGGCATAGCCTGCAACACCGAGAACACCGTGTGAGCCAAGCTTATATGTATATGTCCACTCGGGTGCTGAGTCTGTGTGACCTGAAAGGATAATTCTTCTCTTTGTTTCGCCTGTTGCTTTTCTTACGGCGATAACATTGCCTGACTGCTTCTCTTTGAAAAGAGGGTCAAACATTTTCTTGTAGAGAAGGAACTCACCTACAATACCTGCAAGAGCGCCGCCCATAAGAGCCACACTGCCCAGAGCCTTCTTAGGCTGCTTTTTGAAGGCAGCTGCTGCATTGAAAGCACTTGCACCCATGAGGCATGCACCTGCATGAGGTACAAAGGACATAAATGCCTCGGGATGCACCTTGAAGGTTTCACGGCGCACTTCGTCTGAGAACTGCTGGAGCTCTTCCATCATAGTTTCCTGTGCGAATTGCTCTGTATGCTCACCGCAGGGTCTGGGGCCGTACATCTCGCAAATTCTTGTGATACCCTTAACAGCATAGTCAGCGCAATCACTTACTGTTGTTTTAACATCTTTAATCTTGTCTGTAAAAATCAAAATAACACCTTCTTCATAAAATTCTGACCTTATCATTATACCTGCTGTAAAGTAAATAATCAATAGCTAAAAAATAAAAATGCAAAAAGCCCGAAGACAATTTGCATTTTCTAAACTTATTCCATTGCACTGCCTATATTGATGTAGTACCACGGCGGTGAATCAAATGTGGAGCTATCAACGCTTGTGCTTATTTTCTGAAACTCCATTTTTTCTTTCTGACCGTTTTTCAGCTCCCTCTGACAGCCTTTCAGCTCGTCGGCTATAAAATAATAGCTGACCTTATCCCCTGTCACCGCGTCTGTGTAGCTCTCACAGATTGCATTTTTTCCGTCATAGGTTGTCTGGGTTACGGTTATCTCACCTACATTGGTAATAGCCATACCGTTCATTATTCCTTGCATATCCATACCTTCCATATCCTCCTTCGACATTTCGGCATACATATTAAGGGAATCCATAATCATATAAGCTTTATTTTCCTTTTTATTATAGACCACTCTTACCTCCATGCCCTCAAGAGTTGCCTTCATGGAAAGATTACCGTTTTTTCTTGCAATCTCAACAGGCAGACTTCCCATATCAGGATCATTTGTTGACATTTTGATAAGCAAGGAATCAGATTCAAATATCTTCTGATATTTTTCTATTCTGTAAGCCTTAAGGTCGCTTTCACTTACTTTGGTCACAATCTTGAGAGTATCGCTTGGTGTGTACCATGTGACCTTGGTGCCCACCTTTTTATATGCTCTGACCATAAAGGAATGCTCTTTATTGCTGCTAAGACCCGTTATCTTGTAGCTCAGTGCCGAGGTGGATTTCACTCTCTTCCACTCGCCTTTTTCGAGGATACTGACTCTGTAGCCCGTAGCACCTGAAACCTTGCTCCACTTGAGTGTAACAGTTGTAGACGTGGCTGTGGCCGAGGTGATTTTCGTCTTAGTCGGGTCGAGAGTTTTTACCGATATTGCCTTAGAGGTGTCACCCCACACGGTACCCGTATCTGTTTTGGCATAGGGCTTTATTTTGAACTTATATGTGGTGGCATTTTTCAGTGATTTCACCGTGTATTTATTGGCAGTTGTGGACTTAATCTTAACCCACTTTTTGTTTTTGTACTGATATACTCTGTAGCCTGTGGCACCTGCAACCTTATCCCATTTGATTGTAACGCTGTCTTTGGTTGCCGTTGCAGTGGGAGTTTTTATATCGGGCATTGCCTTCGTTTTAACTTTGACTGTCTTAAGCTTTGCCCAATAGGTTTTGCCGCCGGATTTGCGGTATGTCTTTATGCCAAAGCTGTATGTAGTTGATGCTGTAAGGTCTTTGGCAGTGTAGGTAACAGAACTCTGACTTTTCAGTTTTTTCCATTTGCCGTCTATCTTAAGATAAACCCTGTAGCCGCTTGCTTTGCTGACCTTTGACCACTTAAGCGTTACACTGTCAGATGTGGAGGTTGCAGTGATTTTTGACGGTGCCGCAACGCTTAACGCCATAACCGTGCTCCCCGTACCCAGCAAGGACACTATCATTATCACGCTGATTATAAGCATGAATGTTTTTCTGAGTCTGTTCATTATTTTCACCTGTCTTAATTCATTTTAATAATCTCAGTATAGCAAAGGCATTTTTCTTTGTCAACGGCAAACGGTACATTGTTAATATTTACCTGTTTATGTTAACGGTAGCTTAATATGACTTTCACATAACCTTCAAATTGACAAAAAATACGGGAGTGAAACACCCCCGTATTATTCTTATTTACATCATAGTTGATGCGTCAATATAGCCTAAAGTAGGTCTCTGGAGCAGCTTATCGTCAACGGCAGTTCTAATCTCGTCAACATAAATAATCTGCTTTGTTTCGTTCTTATAAACTTTTTCAAGACCCACCAGCGTTGCGCCGTCAAAATAATACTTCACGATATATCCGTACTTGGCGTCGATGTAGCCTTCGCAGATTACATTTTTGCCGTTGAAAGTAGTTTCCGTAACAGTAATAAAGTTGCCCACATTCTGAATTTTCATTTCATCCAGAGGCTCTGTTATATCCATTTCGTCCCACTCATCTTTGGGTACTTCATAATAGAACAGCAGGAAGTATGCAAACATCTTATCAGTTTTCTTTTCATAGTACATCTTTGCATTTATACCGTCATCAGTTGCGTTGACATAGATGTTGCCGTTCTTCTGTGCATATTCCATATTTGCAAGACCGCCTGAGCCGTTGTCACTTGAGATTTTGAAGTAAAGTGTATCACTCTCAAGGATTTGCTTATACTTCTCGATTCTGAAAGCCTTAAGCTCGTAATCAGGATTTATAGTTGTGGTCGGTTTTGTTGTTGTCGGCTTAGTTGTTGTCGGTTTTGTTGTTGTCGGCTTTGTGGTAGTCGGCTTTGTTGTGGTCGGCTT
>JAZSPF010000184.1:0-17478 GCA_045537315.1 Acutalibacteraceae bacterium | reverse complement strand
TTTGTCTTTTTGTGTAATATAATAAAGAAATTGGGATTTTTTGTGTGATGTTATTGAAAAGCCCATGTATTTTATGATAAAATAAGATGTTAAAATTTATCAAAATGGGGGAAGTATGCGCGTATTGGGTATCGACCCGGGCTATGCAATTGTAGGCTATGGAGTTATTGAATATAAAAATAATCACTTCACCGTTATAGATTACGGTGCAATTCTGACTGACGCTCACACACCTTTTAACATAAGACTTGAAAAGATTTATGACGGACTCTGCCGAATAATCGAGCTTCATCATCCCGAAGCTATGGCGATTGAAAAGCTCTTTTATAACAACAATGCCAAAACTGTTATAGATGTCAGTCAGGCAAGAGGAGTCATAATGCTTGCGGCTCAGAAAAACGGTGTTCAGGCATTTGAATACACACCCTTGCAGGTCAAGCAGAGCGTTGTTGGCTACGGTAGAGCAGATAAAAAGCAGGTGCAGGAAATGACAAGACGAATCCTCGCTCTTGAGAGAGTGCCCAAGCCCGATGACACAGCTGACGCCCTTGCTATGGCAATATGCCATGCCCACGCAAGCGGTTCACTTATGACAAATAATCTTCGTATAAGGCAGGGAATTTAACTATGTTTTATTCGCTTACAGGAAAAGTTATCAATAAAGGAGTAAGCCACGCAGTTATAGATTGCGGCGGAGTAGGCTTTCTTTGCTACACTTCACGATTTACACTCTATGATTTGCCTGACGATAAATCAACGGCTACAGTTTATACTCATCTCAATGTCCGTGAGGATGCACTTGATCTTTTCGGCTTTTCAACAGAGTATGAGCTTGAGTGGTTCAAAATGCTCATCACCGTTAACGGTGTTGGCCCCAAGGCGGCACTTGCAATTCTCTCAGAGCTTACCGTTGATGAATTGGCTCTTGCAATCTCAGCTAAGGATGTCAAGTCCATAACAAGAGCGAGTGGTATTGGCCCTAAAATTGCCCAGAGAGTTATCCTTGACCTGAAAGATAAGGTGAAGAGCATTGTTCCCGACGGCGACTTCTTCGGCGGTAACGACAGAGTGGGCGCTGCTGTTGAAATGCCTCACACATCAGAGGCTGTTGCAGCACTGACAATGCTTGGCTACTCACAAAGTGAAGCGGCAACGGCAGTGAGCAAAATTGACCCCGCTCTCACAACTGAAGCAATTATCAAACAGGCTCTTAAATATTTAAGCAGTATGTAGGGTGACGAGTATAATCCGAACCCGCCCAAAAGCGTGAATTTTCGCGGTTTTTCGGCGTTTCGGACTTGAAAGGCGTGAGCCTGTCGGCATCCTCACCATCCAAAAATCCTGCAAAAATTCGCACTTTTGGGTCTGCGATTTTTTGCGGAGCGGATTTTTGGCAAGACAAGACACAAAACGCAGTAAATCCTCGCGGATTTACGAGTATTTTAACGAAGTATTGGCGGAAATCCGCCCGTAAAAAACGGGTTAGGATTATACTCGCCTCCCTAAGGTGAAAGATATGGATTTTGAAGAAAGAATAATAGCTCCCGACTTAACGAGCTTTGACAGTGACATTGAAACCTCACTTCGCCCTAAGGTGCTGACAGATTATATCGGTCAGGAAAAGGCAAAGGAAAACCTTGAGGTTTATATAAAAGCGGCAAAGGCAAGAGGCGAAAGCCTTGACCATGTGCTGCTTTACGGCCCTCCGGGTCTGGGTAAGACAACTCTTGCAGGCATTATTGCCAACGAGATGAATGTCAACTTCCGCGTCACATCAGGCCCCGCAATTGAAAAGCAGGGTGACCTTGCGGCGCTGCTGACCAATCTCAACGAAGGTGATGTGCTTTTCATAGACGAAATTCACCGTCTTAACAGAAGTGTAGAAGAAGTTCTCTATCCTGCAATGGAAGACAATGCCCTTGATATTATCATAGGCAAAGGTCCCTCTGCAAGGTCAATAAGACTCGATCTGCCTAAATTTACTCTTGTAGGTGCTACAACCAGAGCAGGTCAGCTCTCTGCTCCTCTTCGCGACCGTTTCGGTGTTATACTTCGCCTTGAGCTTTATACTCCCGAGGAGCTTGCTCAGATTGTAACAAGAAGCGCAGGAATTCTCGGCATAGATATTGAAAAATACGGTGCTCTCGAAATTGCATCACGCTCAAGAGGTACTCCGAGAATTGCAAACAGACTTCTCAAAAGAGCAAGAGACTTCGCTCAGATTATGGGTAACGGTGTTATTGATGAAGAAAGTGCAGACCATGCTCTCGACAGAATGGAAATAGACAATATGGGTCTTGACTCAATTGACAGACTTCTGCTTTCAACCATGATAAAATCTTACGGCGGCGGCCCCGTGGGTCTTGAAACCATTGCGGCGGCAATAGGTGAAGAAGCTGTTACAATCGAAGATGTTTATGAGCCTTACCTTATGCAGATAGGCTTCCTCGGCAGAACACCAAGAGGCAGAGTTGTTACAGCGGCAGGGTATGAGCACTTAGGCATAGCTATGCCGGGTCAACAACAGCTGTTTTAAGTCAGATTGATTTAAGAGGTAAATTATGAGATATACAAAAGACTGGAAAGACTATGAGCTTATAGATTGCTCAGACGGTGAAAAATTAGAGCGTTGGGGAGATATTATTTTAGTACGCCCCGACCCTCAGGTTATATGGAAAACTCCCAAGACCAATCCTCTTTGGAAAAAGGCAAATGCTTATTATCACCGCTCAAAATCAGGCGGCGGCGAATGGGAAGTAAGAAGCAAGATGCCGCCTTTTTGGAGCATAAAGTATAAGGACATGACCTTCAACATAAAGACAATGGGCTTCAAGCACACAGGCCTTTTTCCTGAGCAGGCAGTTAACTGGGATTACACAAGAGAGGTTATCCGCAAGGCAGGCAGACCCGTTAAAGTGCTTAACCTTTTCGCATACACAGGCGGTGCAAGTGTGGCGCCTCTTATGGAAAATGCCCATGTGGTACACGTTGACGCTTCAAAGGGTATGACAGCCTGGGCGAAGGAAAACGCAGTTTCCTCAGGTGTTGCTGACAGAAGTGTTCGCTGGATAGTTGACGACTGCATAAAGTTCGTGCAGCGTGAAATCCGCAGAGGAAATAAGTATGATATTATAATTATGGACCCGCCATCATACGGCAGAGGTCCCGGCGGTGAAGTGTGGAAGCTTGAAGATGAGGTTTATTCCTTTGTTGAGCTTTGCAGTGAGCTTTTATATGAAGATTCACTTATGATGCTCATTAACTCATATACAACAGGTCTTTCCTCGTCGGTTATGGAATATATCTTAGGTGCCGTTGTTAAAAAGAAGTTAGGCGGCAAGGTGTCCTCATCTGAGATCGGACTTCCTGTAACTGACAGCGGTATGATTCTTCCCTGCGGTGCAAGTGCAATATGGGAAAAAGAATAAGTTTTAAACTTTATATAAGGTAGTTGACTTTATAATGAACTATATTGAATTCAAAGATGTTACCTTCGGTTACGGCGAAGATGACGAGGATATAAAAAAAGACGAATATGTGCTGGAAAACTTAAACCTCTCAATTGAAAAAGGTGATTTTGTTGCCGTACTCGGTCATAACGGTTGCGGCAAGAGTACTCTTGCAAAGCTGTGTAACGGCATAAACATACCTAAATACGGCAGTGTACTCGTGGACGGCATTGACACTAAGGATGAAGACAGAATAAACGATATCCGTCAGAGAGTGGGAATGGTTTTTCAGAATCCCGACAATCAGATAGTTGCAACTATTGTTGAGGATGATGTGGCTTTCGGCCCTGAAAACTTAGGCGTTGAGCCGGGAGAGATAAGAAAAAGAGTTGACGAAGCACTTAAAAATGTTGGTATGTATGATTTTCGTCTCTCAGAGCCTCACAAGCTCTCAGGCGGTCAGAAGCAGAGAGTGGCAATTGCAGGCATAATTGCAATGAAGCCTCAGTGCATAGTTCTTGACGAGCCCACATCAATGCTTGACCCGAGAGGCAGACGAGAGGTTATGGAAACAGTTAAAATGCTGAATGAGGATTTCGGCATCACTGTTGTTTTCATCACTCACTATATGGATGAAGCTGCAAGGGCAAACAGAGTTATAGTTATGGATGAGGGCAAAATCATACTTGACGGCAAACCCAAAGAAGTATTTCAGCATATAGAAACATTAAAAAGAGTAGGTCTTGATGTGCCTGAAGCAACACTTCTCAGCCACGAACTTATCAAAGAAGGCATTGACCTGCCTAAAGATATACTAACAATTGACGAACTTTGTGCGGAAATAGCACGCACTGTGGAGGCTTTAAATTGAGCATAGTACTTGAAACAAAAGACTTAAGCTATATTTATTCCAAAGGCACTTCCTCACAGGTTGATGCCATAAGGGATGTGTGCCTTAAAATAGAAGAAGGTGAGCTTGTTGGCATTATCGGTCATACAGGCTCAGGCAAAAGCACCCTCATACAGCACTTCAACGGTCTTTTAAAGGCCACAAGCGGCACAGTTTTGCTCGAGGGCAAGGATATATGGGAAAATAAGAAGGAAATCAAGCAGGTTCGCTTCAAGGTGGGCATCTGCTTCCAGTACCCCGAATATCAGCTCTTTGAAGAGACTGTCTATAAAGATATAGCCTACGGCCCTAAAAATATGAAGCTTTCAGACGAAGAAATCGACAAGAGAGTCAGAAGTGTCATTAAGTTTGTTGGTCTTGATGAAAGCTATCTTGAAAAGTCGCCCTTTGACCTTTCCGGCGGTGAAAAGAGAAGGGTGGCAATTGCAGGTGTTATGGCTATGGAGCCTCAGGTGCTCATCCTCGATGAGCCCTGTGCAGGCCTTGACCCCAAGGGCAGAGACACAATTCTTTCGCTTATAAGGGAATATCAGAAGAAGACAGGAAGCACACTTTTAGTGGTTTCACACTCAATGGAGGATATCTCAAAAATTGCTACCAAGGTGCTCGTTATGAATTCCTCACGCCTTGCCTATTATGACAGCGTTGACAATGTTTTTTCTCACGCTGACGAGCTTAAAAATATGGGACTTAACATTCCTCAGCTCACAGAGCTTTTTATAAAGCTTCGCAGTAAAGGCTATGATGTGCCCACAAATGTTTACACCCTCGAGAAAGCTAAAGCAGAAATAATGAGGCTGATGAAAGGGGGCAGGGCATAATGTCAATGATAAGCGATATTACCATAGGTCAGTATTACAAGGGCGATTCCCTTGTGCACAGACTGGACGCAAGAATGAAAATCATTCTCACTGCACTTTTCATTGTTATGATTTTTATGTGCAAAAACTTCCTCGCTTTAGGCTTTATGTTTTTGTTTGTTGTTTTCAGCGTGCTTATGTCACAGGTGCCTGTGAAAATGTTCCTGAAATCCCTGAAGCCTATTATTCCAATTGTACTTTTCACATCGGTAATAAATATCTTTTATATAGGCGGCGGTACAGAGCTTCTTGTCTTCGGCCCTCTTAAGATAACCACAAAGGGTCTTATCACGGCAGCGTTCATGTCAATAAGAATTGTCTGCCTTATAATCAGCAGCTCAATTCTCACCTATACTACTGTGCCCACACAGCTGACGGATGCCATTGAAAGACTGCTCTCACCTCTTAAGGTTTTGCATATACCCGTGCATACGCTTGCCATGATGATGACTCTTGCTCTCAGATTTATCCCTACGCTTATTGAGGAAATTGAGCGTATCACCAATGCACAAAAGGCGAGAGGTGCCGATTTTGAAAGCGGCAGTTTTATGGATAAAATAAAAGCACTTATACCCATTCTTATCCCTCTTTTTGTGTCAGCTTTCAGGCGTGCTTATGAACTCGCATTTGCCATGAGCTGTCGCTGTTATACAGGCGGAGAGGGCAGAACAAGAATGAAACAGATGAAATACAGCCTCAAAGACGGCGTGGCATTTATTATATTTGCTCTCGGCATCACAGGTGTAGTGCTTCTCAACCATTATTTCGGAGCGATTATTTGATATGTTTAACTATAAGCTTATTATGAGCTATGACGGCACACCTTATCACGGCTGGCAGATGCAGGAAAATGCAATAAGTGTTCAGCAGTGTCTGAGTGATGCAATAGAAAGAATATTCGGCGAAAAATGCACAATATACGGCAGCAGCAGAACAGATAAGGGAGTTCATGCAATAGGTTTTTGTTGCAACTTCAAAAGCGAAAAAGAGCGTGACTGTGAAAAAATCGCCTACGGACTCAATGCTGTTTTACCTGAAACAATATGTGTGCTTTCTTGCGAGATTGCTTCTGAAAGCTTCAATGCCCGATTTGATGCAAAGGGGAAGGAGTACATCTATAAAATATGGAACAGCAGACGAAGAAACCCCTTTATGCTCGACAAAGCGCTGCATCATCCATATCCTATTGACAGTGAAATGCTGAACATTCAGGCGAAGGACTATATCGGCACTCACGATTTTTCGGCATTTTGCGCCGCAGGTGGTACTACGGCGAGCAACATCAGAACTATATTTGACTGCTCGGTTGAGCGAGAGGGCGAGCTTGTGACCTTCAGGGTCAAGGGGGACGGCTTTCTCTATAATATGGTGCGCATAATGGTTGGCACCCTGCTGGATATCAACTCCGGCAAAATCGAAAAAGACACCATCCCCGATATAATTGACAGCAAAGACCGCCTTCGTGCAGGCATAACAGCCAAGGCCCACGGTCTTTATCTCAACGAAGTTTATTATTAACGCATAGAAAAGAGGCGGAAAGATGAAAGAAAAGGAAAAATATGTGGGCAACACGGTACGCGAAGAAAACAGGCGTAAAAAGGTCAGATTTTCCGCCGCCACACTGATAATATTTGCAGTACTTGTTGTTATTCTCATAGCAACGGGTGCCGTAGAAAAAATGGCAGACACAGAAAATATTTCAAAGGAGTTTGCCGAGTTTGTAGGAATTAAAACAGAAAAAACTGGCTTTCCCGTTTCGTTTTCCACAAACGATATAATTGACGTCAGTGCAAAGGGCAGTGACCTTTATGTGCTGACAAAGAAATTCATAACTCCTGTTAATAAAAAGGGTGAAACAGGTGAGGTTCAGCAGATTTCCTACGCTGAGCCTGCCATTAAAACAAGGGGCGATTATGCCATAGTCTTTGACCGACTTTCAAACAAATACACTCTTATTGATAAAAAAGGCAATTTTCAGCAAAGACAGGACGAAAACGGCAGTCAGATTCTTGATGCTGCCGTAACACAAAAAGGTGAGTTGATGCTTTCACTGAGCAGCAACTCCTCGTCCAGCGTGCTTCATATTGTGGATAAAAAAGGCAAAGACGTGCTTATATGGTCCTGCGGTGAGGAATATATTGTTTCCTTTGATATGTCAGGGAATATGATATACTGTGCAGCTCTCGGCGCTTTCGGCGGTGAGATTTACACTAAGCTTTATGCTTTGAAACTGGGTCAGGAGGAACCCGTATTGGAGTACACTCTTCACGGCTCAGCCTGCATAGCGCTCAGACATATTTCGGGCGATAAATTCAGCGTGCTGTGCGATGACGCCCTCTATATCTGCAAAGCTAAAGAGGAAGAAACTGTTACTAAAAAAGTTACCTTCGATGCTAAAATGCTGTTTTTCAGCAATGATTCACAGGGTAACACTGCAATGATTTTTGAAGATACAGAGAATTTCTCAAAGGAGCTTTTAAGCGTGTTTGACAGCGATGCCGACATTGTTTACAGTGTCAGTGTCGATGAAAATATACTCGACCTTTCTCTTGAGGGGAAGGAAGTCTCTCTGCTTTATGAAGACGGCATAAAAACCGTTACATCAGGCGGAAAGGCAGGTCGGCAGCTGTATTTCACCGGTAAATGCACAGGTGTTGTTACAGCAGGTGAAAAAATCTACTGTTACAGTTTAGGAGGTGTTGAAAAAGCAACGGACAGCAAATAAAACTTGTATATTAAGAAAATATGTGATATAATCAGTAACATATTTTTCACAGGAGGTAATTCATGGAATATATAGTTGATATATTTTTAATCCTTGTTTTCGGTACGGTTATAATAACCGCACTTAAAAAAGGCTTTTTCAAGAGTCTGTTTGATCTGTGCGGAACAGTAATTTCAATCATTTTTGCAAGATTCCTTTCAGAGGGCTTTGCTACTCAGGGCTACAATATTTTCGTTAAGAAAGCGGCTGAGGCGTATCTCGGCTCCGCACTGGGTGAAGTAGGCACAAAGGATTACGCTTTGCAGGCTGAGGAAATTATAAATTCAATCCCTGAGGCACTGAACGGAATTATGAGCCTTATGGGTATTGACAAACAGGCAATTATTGATAAGGTCAGCGGGGTTAACTTAGGCGGAGATAATCTGCTTGAGAGTATAATGACAAATGTTGTTGAGCCTGTGGGTACTGCAGTGGTGCAGTTTATCCTCTTTGTGCTTCTTGCAATTGCATTGGGCTTTGTGCTTAAGATAGTTGTCAGATTCCTCAACTCAATTATCAAAAAGCTTCCCGCTGTAAAGCAGTTTAACCGTGTCCTCGGCGCAGTTTTAGGTGCTGTAGAGGGTCTTATAGTGGTTGTTATCATTTCAACTCTTATCGGCATTATTGCTTCATTTATCGGCAACGAAGCCTTCAATGAAGCTGTCAGCAATTCGGTTATTATAGCCACGGCAGAAAATATTGTTTCAGTTGTTATCGGCTCCGCTGCATAAACCGATAAAGATTTGTGTTAAATAAAGAAAGGACTATATTATGAAAGATTTATTTAAAGGCTGTTGGACCATTCCCAACTTATTATCATTTATCAGAATTTTACTTATCCCTGTTTTCGCATATCTTTTCTATAATGATGAAAAAATATGGGCAGTTGTTGTGCTTGCACTTTCAGGTCTTTCCGATACTTTTGACGGTCAGATAGCAAGAAAGTTTAATCAGGTCAGTGCCCTTGGCAAGGTACTTGACCCTGTTGCCGACAAACTTACACAGATAACAATTGCAGTTATGCTTTTAATCGATTTCAGAAGTGCTGAAAACGCAATGATTCAGGCTTTCAGTTGGGTTTTCCTTGTGTTCCTCATCAAAGAGGCTGTTATGATTATCGGCGGACTTATTATGCTTCTTCTCAATATCCGTCCCGGTGCGGCTGAATTCTGGGGTAAGGCAGCAACACTCGTTTTCTATGTGGGTATGGTTCTCATTATTGCATTCGGTCCTGAAGTAGGTGCACTCAATGCTCTCACAGGCTTTGAGCTTCCCACAGTGGTGACAGGTATTATCGTTGTTGTTTCAGCTATTATGACAATTGCCGCATTCCTTAGCTATATGCCCGAAACCTTCAGACAGTTCAAGGAATATTTCGACAATAAGAAAAAGGCTCAGAGCAAATAATTTATCCCCAAGGAGTAAACAATGAAAAAAGTAATTTGCAGCAGATGTAAACAACGCCCTGCGGTCATATTTATCTCGAAGATTATCGACGGCAAAACCGTACCCGAGGGCTTATGTCTTAACTGCGCTATGGAAATGAACATAGGACCCATCAAGCAGATGATGGACAGTATGGGTATAACAGAGGATGATGTTGAAGCTCTCAGTGAGCAGTTCACACAGATGTTCCCCGATGACGATGAGGAAGGCTCATTTGAAAGCGGCGGCTCACCCACACTGCCATTTTTACAGGGGCTTTTAGGCGATTTGAGAAACGGACTGACAGTCAAGGGCGAGAAGGCAGACAATATGCCGTCACCCGTTCAGCACACATCTTCTTCATCACAGGGCGGCAAGCGTCCCCAGCCTAAAAAGCCTGAAAAGAAAAGAAAGTTCCTCACTCTTTACTGCAACGACCTGACAGCTAAGGCACGCGAAGGCAAAATAGACAACATTATCGGCAGAGACAAGGAACTTGCAAGAACTATTCAGATTCTCTGCAGACGCTCAAAGAATAACCCTTGTCTCATAGGTGAGCCCGGTGTAGGTAAAACAGCTATTGCTGAGGGACTTGCTTTGAAAATTGTCAGAGGTGAGGTGCCTGCAAAGCTTGCCGATAAGGAAATTCATCTTCTTGACCTGACTGCTCTTGTTGCAGGTACTCAGTTCAGAGGTCAGTTTGAGTCAAGAATAAAGACACTCATTGACGAGGTTAAGGATAACGGCAACATCATACTGTTTATCGATGAAGTCCACAATCTTGTGGGAACAGGTGATGCGGAAGGCTCAATGAATGCTGCAAATATCCTCAAGCCTGCACTTTCCCGCGGCGAAATTCAGGTTGTTGGTGCCACCACATTTACCGAGTACAGAAAGCATATCGAAAAGGATGCTGCTCTTGAAAGACGTTTCCAGCCCGTTAAAATTGAGGAGCCTTCAATTGAAGATGCAACTGAAATTCTTCTTGGCATTAAGGGGTACTATGAAACCTATCACAGAGTGAGAATAAGCGACGAGCTTGTTAAAAAGACCGTTGTTCTCTCAGAGAGATATATCACAGACCGCTTTTTGCCTGACAAGGCAATTGACCTGCTTGACGAAGCCTGCACCTGTGCAAATCTTCGCAACAAGGCAATAAGCGACCTTGAAATTGCAGAGAGAAAGCTCAGCGAATTTAAGGCTGAGGAAGAAGCTCTTATGAATGCCACTGACAATATGGACTATGAAGCAATTGCAAAGCTTAAGAGTGATATTGTGAAAGCGGAAGCTGATGTGGAGTCACTTACACAGGCGGCACTTGACAACGGCGTTACTGAGGCGGACATTGCCAAGGTTATCGAGCTTTGGACAGGTATTCCCTCAAGTAAGATTATTGAAAGCGATCTCAAAAAGCTTGCAGGACTTGAGGAGTCCCTCAAGAAAAAGGTTATCGGTCAGGATGAGGCTATCAGTGCAATCGCAGGCGCAATTAAGCGCAGCCGTGTGCAGGTCAGCCCCAGAAGAAGACCCGCTTCATTTATATTTGTCGGTCCCACAGGTGTTGGTAAAACAGAGCTTGTAAAGCAGCTTTCAACTGAACTGTTCTCTACTCCGGAAACTCTCATAAGACTTGATATGAGCGAGTTTATGGAAAAGCACAGCGTGTCGAGAATTATCGGTTCGCCTCCGGGCTATGTTGGCTATGACGAGGCAGGTCAGCTCACTGAAAAGGTGAGAAGAAAGCCTTACAGCGTTATCCTTTTTGACGAGATTGAAAAAGCTCATCCTGATGTTATGAATATTCTACTTCAGATTCTTGACGAGGGCAGAATCACCGACGCTCAGGGCAGAACAGTTAACTTTGAGAATACCGTAATCGTTATGACCTCAAATGCCGGCAGTGAACGCAAGGGCGGAGCACTGGGCTTCGGCAAGGAAAAAGGCGATGCTACCAAAGAAAAGGTTATGAAGGCACTTTCCGATTTCCTCAGGCCTGAATTCCTCGGCAGAGTTGACGAGATTGCCGTGTTCAATAATCTCACCGTTGAGGACTATGAAAAGATTTCTGCACTGCTGCTTGATGAGTTGGTAGCTTCGCTTAAAGAGAAGGATATTGACTTTAAATATACCGCAGATGTTCCTGGGTACCTTGCCAATAAGGGCCATGGCGGTGCAAGGGGAGCGAGAGACCTCAGAAACCTTATACGCAAGGAAATTGAGGACGAAATTGCCAACATTATAATTGACAATGCCGACTCGGTTGTTTCTGCAATTGCTGCCGAAGTCAAGGAAGAAAAATTAGTCTTTTCTCACCTGTAAAAATTATAAATAAATTGCGAAAAACACTTGACATTGCAACGCTGATTGTGTATAATAATCAGCGTTGCAGTGAAGATGCGGGTGTAGTTCAATGGTAGAATCCCAGCCTTCCAAGCTGGTCGTGTGGGTTCGATTCCCATCACCCGCTCCAATAATTTAATATGCGCTTTTAGCTCAGCTGGATAGAGCAACTGCCTTCTAAGCAGTAGGTCGGGGGTTCGAGTCCCTCAAAGCGCGCCATTATGTGGTGGATATAGCTCAGTTGGTTAGAGTGCCAGGTTGTGGCCCTGGAGGTCGTCGGTTCGAATCCGATTATCCACCCCATTTTTTTATACCTAAAATTAAACATAGGGATGTCGTCAAGCGGTAAGACACAACACTTTGACTGTTGCATTCGTAGGTTCGAATCCTGCCATCCCTGCCAAAAATCGACAATCTTCGACAGAAGGTTGTCGATTTTTTTATCCAATCCGAAGGATTGGTATGTAATCACGCGTAGCATGTATGTAATCGCCGTAGGCGTATGGCATCAACGTAGGTGTATTCTCCTTAGTATTGATTACATACCTTTCTTCGAAAGGATTACATACATCACTTCGTGATGATTACATTCCGTCTGCGACGGATTACATACAAGGCTACGCCTTGATTTTTTCATTTTAAGTTGATATAATTATATAAGAGGTGATTATATGAAAGAAGAAAATCAAACTAAAGAAAAATGGATTCGTATGAATAAGAAAATGAATACAATTCTTAAGATTACACAAATTATTGGTTTTATAATTTTAGTGGTAAGTTTGTTTGTGTTTTTTTCAGGAATTGTAACAGGTAGTGAGTTTCTTTTTAACATCGGTGCTTCAGTTTTATTTGTAGTGCTTCCAGCTTATTTTATTCTTTTTTTACTGATTTATTTAATAGCAGTAATTTTAGAAAAAAAGAGCAATAAGTAAGGTGATAAATCAATTTAATAATGTAGTTGTTGCTAATTTGAGCTGTAAACACAAACGAAAATCCGTTCACGAAAGTGGGCGGATTTTCGTTTGTATTATTCATCATTCAATACTCATCATTCATTATTCATTTTAGCAAGAACGGATTTTCAAATGAATAATGAATATTGAAGTCGCTTCGCTGATGAATAATGAATAATTATGGGCGGGACACCCGCACCCGATTGTAATGAATATTTTTAGTGTATAGCTTTAAATTGGGTGGTTTTTTGCATGCATTGTTCATCATTTTTATTTGTTCAGCATTGACATATGAAATGTTATATGTTACCATATTCTTAATAATACATTGAAAGGTTGTGTAATAAATGAAAAAAGCAATATCATTATTTCTTTCTCTTTTACTCATTTTTGCGGTGATGACACCCATTGCTTCGGCAGTTGATGAAGAAAATCTTCCTATAATTTACATCCGTGGCAACGGAGAGACTATTTACGATGGTGACGGCAATCCGCTTGCTCTGGGAATTTCAGATCTTTTCTCAAGTGTGACCGGTGGCGATTTTGACATGGATACAGTGGTTGAAACCTGCGCCAACATTATGCTTCCTCTGCTTACTGAAGGTCTCCTTTTTGACGAATGGGACAGATACGGTAAAGCAGTTTACGAAGAACTTAAGCCTATATTTAAGGGCTCTGAGATTGACGAAAACGGAAATCCCATCAACGGAAGCGGTATTGCTCAGTCGCGTATTGATGCGTCAGAGGCTGAAGCAGAACGTGATACTGTAAATTACGGTCTTTACGATTACAATTTTATGTATGACTGGAGACTTTCTCCCTATGACCATGTTGACAGACTTCATGATTATATTCTCAAGGTGCTTGATAAAACCAAAAAAGATCAGGTTAACATCCATGTAGCTTGTCTGGGTGGCGGACTTCTTATGGCATTTCTTGAAAGATACGGTCATGAGGGTCTTGTAAAAAATGTTATGTTGAATGAGGTTCTTTCCAACGGTGCAACAATTATCAGCGAGACCTTCAGTGGTCAGATTGAATTTGATGCAAAACAGGTTGAAAGATATCTTGCTCAAATGACTTATTGTTCTGAGATCGGTATGCCCGGAGGATTTGGCCTCAGCGACTTGCTCAATGAAATTGTTTTTAAAACAATGGATCTTTTCAATCAGATAACAGTAACAGATAAAGTCCTTGATAGTGTTGAGGATTTGTACGACAGACTTTATAAAGCGCTTATTCCTGCTCTTTGCCACGCAACAGGTATTGCTACTGTGGTCAATTACTGGACTTGCGTAAGCGCGGAAGATTTTGATGCAGCTCTTAATCTTCTTTACGGTGAAGAGGGTTCGGAACTGAGAACAAAGTATGCAGGCCTCATCGAAAAGATTGTGTATTACAGAGATCACTGCACTTTAAAGCTTGATGAGCTTTACGATAAATGTGAAAACGAGTATAACATTCACATCGGTTTTGTCGCAAGATACGGATATATGAATCCGCCTATAACTAAGGGTGCAGATAAACTCTCCGACTTCCTTGTAAGCCTTGATGCTGCAACTATGGGTGCTACCTGTGCGAAAATCGGCAGCACTCTTTCCGAAGATTATATTGCACAGAGAGTAGAAGAGGGTAAGGGCAATTATATTTCTCCTGACCGACAGGTGGATTTATCAACGGCTCTTTATCCCGACAGAACATGGGTTGTTAAGAATGCTCACCATAGCTTTATCAATGTGAGTGATGACATAACGCTGTCTTTCCTGCAGGGAACAAATTATTCAATTCACTCTGAAGGTGCATATCCTCAGTTCAGCGTATTTTTTGAAACCGAGGGAAGACTTGAACCTATGACGACAGAGAATAGTGCGGATTACGAATGGATTTCACTTCCGGAAGAAAAACCTACAACTCAAACAATACTCGCTTCTTTGATGCGATTCTTTACAATGATTATCAATTTAATAACAAGTCTTTTTAAAGGCAATATTGATTTAGGTGGTATTTTTAACTGATTCACCGTGAATAACTGAGAATACAAGCTTCGGATTAGATCAGGGCTTGATTCTTGTTGCTAAATTAAGCTGTAAACACAAAAAATCGACAATCTTCGACAGAAGGTTGTCTTTTTTTATCCAATCCGAAAGATTGGTATGTAATCGCCGTCAGGCGCATGTAATCACGCGTAGCGTGTATGTTATGCCCGATAATCATTTGTTTCTTCTTAACTTTTGCGACGGGTTAAAAAAACGCAAGCCGAGAATATCACAGCTTGCGGTTTGATTTTTAAAATATCTGTATTTCACTGATAATTTTTTTCGTGTTGCTAAGAAACTCTTTGAAGCTCATATCATCTGCTCTTGCAATTTTAATGAGACTAAAAAATCTTGTGAAGACATTTACTGTATCTATGTTAAAAAGAATGCGTGCTTTGTAAAGCTCATCTATATCAGGATATACATCCGAATATGTAAGACAGTAGGTTTCAAAGCTTTCAGGCTTGTTTTCATCAATAACAAAAACTCTTGAACCTATATTTATATCATTATAAGCGTTAAATCCTACGGTAGGTGTGTTGATAATCTTTATACCCTTGTAATCGATTTCAAAGCTGTTTTCGTGGTCGTGGCCGCTTACTGTAGCAAGAATATCGCCCATTTCAAGCATCGCATCATACTGACCGTTGTTGTAATAAGGCGGACAGGGATATTCTCTGAGCTGACCTTTTGCGTCTTTTGGCAGAACATAAAATTTTGTTTTGTCGGAAAGCGGATTCTTTTTTCTTATAATACGGCCGAACCATAAAAATTTAACCTGTTTTAACGCATCGTAAATCTCGGGCACTATAATATGCTGGAAATTTATTGACGGAACAACCTTTCCGCCGTTTTCCTTCTTAAGCTCTGCAGCTGTTTTTTTGTACCAATCTATCTGCTCCTTATATACGCAGGCATAACCGCCATATTCATTTTCGGTGTTATATGTACCTGAATCGGTGAGCCAGAGATTGAAGCCGTATGAACTGTTATCGCTTTTCATAATGGGAAGATTATAAGTGCCTACTCTGTCTTTTACACAGAAGCCTCTCTCTCCCACATAACAGTCGTAGCTTTCATAAACGGAAAGCTGATGCTCCTTGGTTGATTTTGTTTCTTCATCGTCATGATTTCCAAAAACAGCGGCAACTTTGATGTTTCTTTTTTGGAAAATATCCATATACTCACTTATGGCAAGCTCGGCATCCTTTTTCTCGGGAACATCGTAGCCTGAAATGTTATCACCCGTAAGTACAATCAAGTCGGGTTTTACCATATCAACGGTATCTTCGATATATTTTTTGGTAAGAGGATTAATAGGATATCCGTCCTGAATGTCACTCAGATTTAAAATAGTAAACTTTCCGTCTTTGTTAAACTGCAAAGTTTTTTCAGTGCCGTTATTTTCGGCGTATACTGATAAAGAAAAATAGCCTGTGAGCATAATCAAACTTAAGATAAGAGATATGATTTTTTTCATTTGGATTCCTCCTTTTTTATATTATAAAACAAATCCATATATTTTTCAATTAGTTAAAAAGGAATATTTTAGCCGGGTAAAATAAAACATAATGCACCCCCTAAACCCGGTTTGCACTAACCTTGCTCAAAGGGGGGGTGCATTTATATTAAAATTAGGGTTAGTCTTCAAACTCCCATTCGTATCATCGAATGGGAGCTATCTTTTTTCTCTCCGCTTTTTTTACGCTTTTAGCAGAATATTAAAAATTATTAATTGAAACAATGGCTGTTGCGTTTTTACAGTTTAGAATATATACTGAAATCAAATTGAAAGGAGAGAAAAATATGCAAATCAAGGAAACATTAACTACTGCAAAACAGATGCTGTGTGCAATTCTGGCTCTGATTTTACCGTTTTTAGGTATAGGTATACCTGAACTTGGTGCAAAAGCAAATGCTGACAGTGAAATTGTGAGAGTAATGTCTTTCAATGTCAGATGTGCTGAGTTTGACAGAGGAAAAATCGTTCCGCAGGTTGTTGCGGATTACTTGCCTGATTCAATTGGCTTTCAGGAGTGCGAAGGCACATGGTACCTCACATTGAAAGCTTATCTGCCCGACTATGAAATAGTTGGAGTGGGCAGAGATACAGGTTTTAAGCTTCTCGGCGAATCAACTGCAATTATGTTCCGCAAGGATAAATATAAGCTGATAGATTGGGGCACATTCTGGATTTCGGAAACTCCCGACAAGGTTTCAATCGGCTGGGATGCTAAGTATCGCAGAACCTGCACATGGGTAATTCTCGAAAATCGCGATACGGGAAAGCAGTATGCGCACATCAACACACATCTTGATAATGTGGGTGTAGTTGCAAGGGAAAAAGGAATTGAAATGATTTTAGAGAAGGTGGCATCCTTTAATATGCCTGTTGTTGTAACAGGAGATTTCAATTTCAATTCAACAAGCAATTATTATAAGCTCCTTACAAGCGGTGTGCTTTCCGATGTTGCAAAGCTTGCTGAAAATGCAGACAGCGGCTGTACGATACACGACTATACAGGAAGAACAGAGGGCGCGCCCATTGATTTTATCTGTGTAAATGAACAGATAAGCACTGTGAAAACATATAAAATTATTAGGGACACCTATGACGGCAAATATGTTTCAGACCATTATCCGATTTGTGCGGATGTAATCTTTTAAAAGTTAAAACAGCCCTGCAGAAATGCAGGGCTGTCAGACTGTCGATAAAGGCACAAGATCACACAAAAGTCATA
>JAZSPF010000161.1:0-4156 GCA_045537315.1 Acutalibacteraceae bacterium | reverse complement strand
AAATGGCAAAAGAAATAGAAGAAACAGAAAATTATCTTCGTGAAACCTTCGGCTATGCGGCAAAATATTTCCGTTTCCCTGCAGGTGAATATAACGACAGTGCCCTCCAGCTGGTGCAGAGTCTTGGCTATGTGAGTGTTTTCTGGTCTGTTGCTTATGATGACTGGGCTACAGATAATGTACGCGGTAAAGACTATGCCATTGATAAAGTTATGTCCCGCCTGCACCCGGGAGCGATTATACTGCTTCACAGTGTGTCAAAGGATAACGCCGAGGCTCTGGGAGATATAATAGACAAGGCGAGAGCGCAGGGTTATGAGTTTAAAAGTCTGTTGAATTATAACAAGTAAAGTTCTTTTGATTCTTTTCTTACAAGAAAAGAATGCCTGTCCGGCGAGGACACCAAAAAACCGACAGGGTAAAACTCTGTCGGTTTAATTCATAATTCCTCACTCATAATTGAATTACAGGTGATAAAGATTGTCGTTTTCATATTCCGGTTCGCAAGTAAGGTGAATGCCCAGCTTGCGGAACATGGCATTGTCAGTGCTTGAGGGGATAACGGAAATGTGAGCCTCGCAGTCCTTCAGATGCGGCAGACAGGCGAGCACCTTAGCTGCATCTTCATTTGTGGCAGCACTTACCGAAAGTGCAACAAGTACCTCATCAACATGAAGTCGGGGGTTTTTAGAACCAAGATAGCTGACCTTAAGATTTTGCACCGGTTCAATAAGGCTCGACGGGAGCAAAAGCAGCTTGTCATCAAGACCTGCAATTGCCTTTAGTGCGTTGAGTACGCATGCGGAAGCGCAGCCCAAAAGCTCCTTTGTCTTGCCAATGACAATTCTGCCGTCATGGAGCTCAATTGCGGCGGCAGGTGCGCCTGTTTCTTTTTCAAGGTCATTTGCAACTTTTATAATAGCTCTGTCTTTAACGGTTATTCCCGCTTTGTTCATAAGAAGCAGGATTTTTTCTGTTTCTTTTGCAGTGTCTGCACCGTGTCTTGCATCGCAAAGAGCGTTATAATATCTTCTGATAATTTCCTGATTTGCGGCATTGCAGACAACCTCGGGGTCTATAATGCAGTTTCCTGCCATATTTACGCCCATATCTGTAGGTGACTTATAGGGTGAGGAGCCGTAAATACGGGTGAATATTGCTTTGAGCACAGGGAAAATTTCCACATCACGGTTGTAGTTGACTGTAGGTTTGCCGTAAGCCTCAAGATGGAAGGGGTCAATCATATTCATATCGTTAAGGTCGGCAGTGGCGGCTTCATAAGCAAGATTTACAGGGTGGTTAAGGGGTAAGTTCCATATGGGGAAGGTCTCAAACTTTGCATAGCCTGCCTCAATGCCCTTGAGGTGCTCGTGATAAAGCTGTGACAGACACACTGCCATTTTGCCGCTTCCGGGTCCGGGGGCGGTGACAACAACGATTTTTCTTTCAGTTTCTACATATTCATTTTTGCCGTAACCGTCATCGGAAACGATAAGAGGTACATTGGAGGGGTATCCCGCAATTTTATAGTGAGTGAAAACCTTTATGCCGAGTCCCTTCAGATTCTTTTTGAAAGCATCTGCGGCACCCTGACCGTCATATTGAGTTATAACAACAGAGCCTACATAAAGTCCCACACTTCTGAAAAGGTCAATAAGGCGAAGAACTTCTTTGTCATAGGAGATGTTAAGGTCACGGCGAAGCTTCTTTTCTTCGATTGCCTTTGCGCTCACGGCAATAACAATTTCAGCCTCGTCCTTGAGCTGTAAAAGCATCTTAAGCTTACTGTCAGGCTCAAAGCCGGGCAGTACCCTTGCGGCGTGGTGGTCGTCAAAGAGCTTGCCTCCGAATTCAAGATAGAGCTTGCCGCCGAACTGAGACAGACGGTTTCTTATCTGTTCGGACTGGGTAGTGATGTACTGATTATTGTCAAATCCAATCTTTTTCATTTTAATACACCCCTTTTGAAAACTACAAAAATAAATATAACATAAATTGATAATTTTTTCAATAATAAAACTGTACATTCTTATAGGAATTATTGTATAATATTTGCACAAATAAGTTTCAGTGGAGTGCAAAAAATGACCGACAAAGAAAAGTATTACAGTGAACTTTACAAAAAAGTAAATAGAATTATAGGAGATAAGACACCTTTGAAGAAAGACTGCGGCACTGTCTGCGGCGGCGCATGCTGCAAAGGTGACAGCGACACGGGTATGCTTCTTTTTCCTTTTGAAGAGACAAATCTCACCGTTAAGGAAAAAGACACAGTACGCCTTGCTGTATGTGAAGGAAACTGCAAAAGAGAGGAAAGACCTCTTTCCTGCCGTATTTTTCCCTTCTTCCCCTATGTCACCGATGATGGCAAAATCAAGGTCATTCCCGATATCAGAGGAGTCAATGTGTGTCCTCTCGTGTCCCATTTCAGCAAGGTTAAGTTTGACAGAGGCTTTTTGTGGCGTGTTAAAAAGGTGGGCCGTCTTTTGTACGCGGATGAGGCTTGCCGTGACTTTCTGACTCAGACCGCCCGTGAAATTGACAGTATTATTTCTTTGATGGAATGAAAACACCTGCGCAACAAATCGTGTCGTTGGTTTTAGAGGCTTTTTTAGTGACTTTCAGGTATATGAGTAGTATTATGTACTTGACAGGGACGAAATAAACTGCCCTGCGGAAAGGATGATTATATGGCTAAAATTTCAAAAAACATTAAGAAGCTCAGAACAGAAAAGGGCATTACACAAGAAGGACTTGCAAAATTGCTTTATATATCCCGTCAGGCTGTTTCCAACTGGGAAAATGACAGAACTCAGCCTGATATTGAAATGCTGGAAAAGCTCTCGGAAGTTTTTGAGATTTCCATAGAGGAACTTATTTACGGCAAAAAAAGAAATACAAATCTCGAAATTGAAAAGCCAAACTACAACAACACTCTTACTATTGTTTTTTCAATTCTAGGGGCCCTTCTTGTGGGTGTTGGTGTGGTACTTATTTTTGTCACTTTCTGGAAAGATATGCCACTTTTCTCAAAAGGAATACTTTCCTTCCTGCCACTTCTTGCAGGTCAGGCATCGGGTGTGTTTGTGCTGTGTAAAAAGAAAGACAAAATTCCTTGGTGCGAGGGTGCAGGTGTGCTGTGGACAGCGGGCATAGCCGCAACACTGACGCTGATTTATAATATTTTCGACCTGCGGATATACTGGTACACCGTGCTGGTATTTGTCTGTCTGTCAATTCTGCCCGTAATGACACTGCTTAAATGTGTTTCACCTCTTGCTGTTTATTACGGTTGTTCAATCACATGGGCGGTTGCTCTGCTTGATGAGCAGAAGTCATATTTCGCTCTGCTTGCCGTAATTGCACTCATAGCAGGCGGATGTGTTTTTTCATCCATTATGCTGAAGAATGAAAACAAGAGTCACAGAAGTCTTTTTGCGCATTGGCTGAGTGTGCTTGCAGTGCTTCTTTTCCCGATTTTTATAGGTATAGGTATAGAAGGCGGTTTAGTGCTGCCATTTATGAGTATAGGCGCAACTGGTATATGCCTTCTTATACTCTCACTCAAAGACGGAGATATGGCTATGCCTTATAAAATTCCCGGTCTTGTGCTGACAAGCTTTATGATTTTTCTTTACGGTGCTTTCTACATTGATTATATTGATGCTGACAAATATAATGTTATTTTTACAGCGGTGTGCTTCTTTGCAATACCTGCGATTATTGCTTATGTCAGACCGAAAAAAACGGATAAGTTTCTCACAGCCTATCTTGCAGTTGCCATGGTATCACTTATTGTTTACACCGTGAGTCTTTATGCTATGCCCGAAATATATGATGCAGATTTAGAAAGAGCATTCATTACCGAGCTGAGAATAATTGCTCTTGCGGCAAACATTCTTTTGATGATTTCAGGTGGCAGAGAAAAGAAACTCCTTCCCATAAATCTCGGATTTATTTCTGTTGCAGGTCTTACGGTGCTTGCGGTGTCACAGTCAGGTCTTTCAATGATGGGTAACGGCATTATGCTTCTTGTTTTCGGCGGCGTGTTACTCGCTATTAACTTTAAACTTTCACGCGCCAAGCAAAAAACACCTGTAGCCGAAATAACGGAGGAGGTGCAGAGTGATGAATAAAAAGTTTAAGATTATTATAG